>CALJJR010000205.1 GCA_937973905.1 uncultured Arenicella sp.
AAAGATTGTGGAACAGGGGCTGCCTTTTCACGCAATTGATCTGCCCTTCAATTGGATTGATATAGGACGAATATCTGACTATTGGGAAGCCAATCAGAAAATTATGCACGGTGATTTGCGCACTATTCCTATGCCCGGCACTGAGGTCAAACCTGGAATTTGGGTTGGGCTGAATACTCATGTTGATTGGGACGAGTGTGAGATTCAAGGTCCTGTCTACATAGGCAGTGGCACTCGAATTGAAGCAGGTGCAATGATCGTGGGCCCCACGTGGATTGGGCACGGATGTCATATCCGCCAAGGTGCGAGAATTTCCAAAAGCATCATCTTTGAATACACACGAATCGGTTCGGCAAGCATCGTTAAAGACTCGGTGGCATTTGGGCGATTCTTTGTAGACAAAGATGGCAAACAGTTTGAGAGCGAAGATATGCATCTCGACTGGGTCACAGACTCGCGTATACCTGCTGAAAAACTGAACGGCAGTTAACTATCCTACCACCGCATTAACTGGCATTTCATTCAACTATGAACCGCTCAAATTTTGTCATCATCGGTATGCCCGGCAGTGGTAAATCAACTTTTGGCCGGCAACTGGCTGCTGCTAAAGGGCTCGGTTTTGTTGATACCGACACAGTTATTGAGCAGCGCTTTGGGTGTCCCTTGCAAACTGTGTTTGATCAGCGTGGACTAAAGTTTATGCGTGCTCTTGAAGAAACAACGATCTGCCAGCTAGATGTCACTAACAATGTGATCGCACCAGGCGGCAGCGTCGTCTATAGCGACGCAGCAATGGAGCATCTGCAGTCGATTGGCACAGTAGTGTATTTGAATATCAGCCTGCAAACCCTGCTTCGTAGAGTGAATAACGAAGTGGCGAGAGGTTTGTTTAAACTGCCTGCAACTTCGCTGCGTGATTTGTATCATGAGCGTAAAAATCTCTACGATCGTTGGGCGGATATCAGCTTGGACAACAACAAGCCGCTGACGCAATTGCAATTTGACGCTTTGTTAACGCAGATCGCTGGCGCAACTCAAGAGCATGTCTGATTCTGCAAAAATATTCGCAATAGTGCCTGCGGCGGGCGTGGGTAGTCGTATGCAATCGACAACGCCAAAACAATACCTGCGGCTGGCTGGCCGAGCTGTGCTCGATCACAGTATCTCGGGATTACTTAATCCATTGGATGTTCAGCACTTAGTTGTGTGTTTGGCGATTGATGATCGGTATTGGAATGACCTCGATGCTGCACAAATCAGTCGAGTTTCGACCACATTAGGTGGGGAAACGCGTGCACACAGCGTGCTTAATGGTCTTTCAAGCCTGTCTTCGTTCGCGGCGAAAAATGACTGGGTACTGGTGCACGATGCCGCGCGGCCATGCCTTAGTGAAGCGGCTGTTGGACGATTGGTAACCGAACTTGTTGATCATAAAACAGGCGGTATCTTAGCCGTTCCAGCGCGTGATACATTGAAGCTTGCACGAGACCAAGGTAACCATCCGATAGTCGATAAAACGCTGCCACGAGAACAGATATGGCAAGCTCAAACACCGCAAATGTTTCGCTATGGCTTGCTTGAATCGGCGTTGGCTGAAGCTTTGAGCGAGCCTAACTCTGTGACCGATGAGGCCTCAGCAATGGAACGAGCTGGTCATGAAGTCCGTCTTGTTGAAGGCGATCAAAGCAATATCAAAATCACCACCGCTGAGGACGTATTGATTGCGCGATCAATGTTGGAAAAGACGGTACAATAAGGAAACATTGCACTGGTAATCCTCATGGGCACTCAAACTTTACGTCACTATTTAAGATCTGGTTCTCGAGCGCTGATTATTTTGGTTTGTTGCTGGGGTCTGACAGGATGCGTCGGCACCGTGGTTGGTGCTGTCGTCGATACTGCAATTGAAGTGGTTAAAGTGCCGTTTAAAGTCGGCGGCGCGGTAATTGATGCTGTCACTCCAGATAAGTTAAGCGATAGCGATTCCGATCAGCCAGTCAAAAAAACTGATGAAGATGCCGCGGTGCACTCAGAGAGCGACGGGATTTAATGCGCGTTGGTCACGGGTACGATGTGCATCGATTGGTGCCGAATAGAAAGCTAGTCTTGGGCGGTGTCAGCATCGACTATGAGCTTGGTTTGGATGGTCACTCAGATGCTGACGTGTTATTGCATGCCTTGTGCGACGCCATTTTAGGCGCACTTGGACAAGGTGATATTGGCCAACATTTTCCTGATACCGATGCAGCGTTTGAGAATATCGATTCGCGTTTATTGCTCGGCCAAGTGGCTGAGTTGATGCGCAGCAGTGACTATAAGATCTGTAACGTCGATGCCACGGTGGTTGCCGAAGCCCCCAAATTGGCGCCGCACCTAGCTCAAATGTGTCAAAACATTAGCCAAGACTTAGGCTGTTCCGTGCAGCGAGTTAATATTAAAGCAACAACAACAGAAACCATGGGCTTTGCTGGGCGAGGCGAAGGTATTGCCGCGCATGCAGTTGTCCTACTCGAGAACAATGGTCAAAGATAAAAACGCACAGCGCAAACGCAATCGCAAACTAACCCAAGAAAAAGCGCTCGAACTCAACTTGGACCCGAGCATTTATGGGGCGGTGGTTGAAATCGGTGCTGGCCAAGAAGTGGCTCGGCAGTTCTTCAGCGCCGGTGCAGCCGCAGGTACCATCGCAAAGACCATGTCTGCCTACGACATGCAGGTCAGCGACGACGTCTATGGCAAGGCGGGGCGATACGTTAGCCGCGAGCGAGTCGGCCAAATGTTGTTGCATGAATACAATCTGGTGGTGAAACGCTTAGAAGGTACTCGCGACGTTGATAGCAAGTTTTTCTCCTATGCGGCGACCGTAACAGCGCGTAGCTATTCGCAGAAAAATGAATGTCACGGTTGGATTGGCGTGCGCCGTCAATCTGAACCAGGCGGTGAACCAAGTGAAATCATCTTGCATGTGAGAATGCTAGACGACACCAATCACCAGCAATCCGAGGCGTTGGGTATTTTAGGCGTCAATCTTGTTTATGGAGCTTATCATCTCGCCGATGATCCCAAGCACCTGATTGATTGCCTGCAAGATGGCATGGGGTCAGATAAGCGTATTGAGATAGATTTCATCGAGTTCTCCGGCCCAGATTTTGCCAAAGTAGAAAACCGGCTGATGAACCTGCATTTAATCAGAAGCTGGTCATGCCGGGCAGTGATGTTTGATGCCGATGGTCAATCTATCGTGCCGGCTTCAGCATTACGCAAAAAAGATACCGTGGTTATTCGCGGGTCATTCAAACCTCCTACAAAGGTTCACATGGACATGAAGGAGGCGGCGCGTAAGCATTTTCTACAAGAAGAGGGCGTACAAGAAGATAAATTGTTGGTGGTGGCTGAGATAACCATGAACGAGCTGAGTGATGAAGACGACGATGCCGATTCAGATTTCCTAGCTCGTGTGGATCTGCTTAACGAGCTCGGTTTTTCGGTGTTGGTCTCCGACTACTTGCGGTTTTTCCGCTTACGTTCATGGATTCGTCGTTATACCTCTAACCGCATTGGCATTGTGCTCAGCGTACTCGACTTTAACTATCTGTTTGATCTCGAATACTACGAAGGCCTAGAGGGCGGCATTCTCGAAGCAATGGGCAAGTTGTTTTCTGACAATACCAATGTTTACGTTTACCCCACGATTCGCGACGGCAAGCTCGTCACTCTGGACAATGTGAATGTCGGGCCTGACCTTGAATACTTGCTGAAACATCTCATCCACAATCGGCGCATGGTGTCGGCGGATATAATCGATGTCGCAAATCTGCAGATTTCGGCGCGAGAACTCGCCAAACAAATTCCTGCTGGTGCGGGTGATTGGCAAGAACAAGTTCCACCCGAAACTGCAAAGAGCATAATTAAACGCGGATTGTTCGGCTGCGCGGGTAGCAAGTAGTTTTCATCTTGAAATGCTAGTGATGCGAAATCAGAGTCTTGTTCTCAAGATAACGTGTTGTTGATTTAAAACATGACTCATCCGGTTTTATATAGCTTCCGCCGCTGCCCTTACGCAATTCGAGCGCGCATGGCGCTTAGCCAATCGAGCCTTATTTATGAGCACCGTGAGGTGTTGCTGAAAGATAAGCCCGACGAAATGCTTGCCGCTTCGGCAAAAGGAACCGTACCGGTTTTAGTTTTAGCAGAGCGGGTCATCGATGAGAGTATTGATGTCATGCGTTATGCCTTGGATGACAATCATCAACTCGAGTTAGTCAGCCTTGATGATGAACTGGTGCTTCAAAATGACGAAGAGTTTAAACCCCTGTTGGATCGCTATAAGTATTTCGAACGGTATCCTGAACTGTCTCAGTCAGAGCATCTGCAAAAAGCTTTGCCGTACTTGAATGCCCTTGAAAAGCGACTCGACGAATACGGTGGGGCTTTTTTAAATGGCGCAGTTGCGCAAGCGATCGACATGGCAATCTTCCCGTTTATTCGCCAGTTTGCGTTCACAGATAAAGCGAAATTTGATGCGCTAGATTTACCCAACACCCAGGCTTGGCTGAAGGCTTGGTTACACGATGAACGATTTCTCAAGGTCATGCCCAAACTTCCGGTATGGCAGCATGGTGACGATGCAAGTTTTGTTCAACTTGGCGTGGTTGTACAACACCGCAGCGATGCGCAAAGTTTTGTCATCGAACTACCTGAAGAAGAAACCGCGATTGTACGCTATCGGTATATCAACGAGGGAGAGATCGATATATTCACAACTCAAGTGCCGGTATCGCAACGCGGTGCAGGCTTAGCAGCGCGTTTAGTCGATGTTGCGTTTTTTTGGGCTGAGAAAAACCAGTATGAGATAAAGACCAGCTGCTGGTACGCAGAAAAACGTGCAAACTCTCTCCAACGGTGAGCTCGATAGAACAAAAAGTTAAGGCCTCAAATTATCTGCTTTCCTTGCAGACAAAATACCCGGAGCTGAGTGTATCCGAGCCGGCTCCGCTAGAGAAGTTAAGCACGCTGCTTGACGAAATAGCCACTACCACACTCGCTTTCCAAACATCCGACCAAAGCAGTAAAGGTTCGGTACCCATTCAAAGCGAAATCGAAATCTACTTGATCCGAGCAAAGGCGTGCTTTGCCTGGTATTGGGCGCTAGCAGAATTGCAGCAAATCGGGAGCTTTAGGGAGCGCGGCGAGTTCCAAACGCGCTTCGCCGAGCTAAGTATTGACCTTGCGCTCCTCGCTGCTTGGCATACCGTTGCGCACAAATATAAAGAGATCCAGAAAATCCTGCGTGACAACAATGGCGTGGTGCCAGGGTTCTTTTTGCTCGGTTTAGGAAAACTCGGTGGGCATGATCTCAACTTTTCCAGCGACGTAGATTTGATCGCCTATTTCGACCCCAATGAAACGCCGTTGCCAGCCACCTTAGGCGCGAGTTTCCTCTGTCATCGAGTATGTCAGGCATTGACAAAAATGCTCGGTCAAAATGGCCGCGTAGATTTAATCTGGAGGCTCGATTGGCGTCTACGGCCGAATGCCTCCGCCACAACCCTGGCAATGTCCACCAGTGCTGCGCTGGATTACTATTTTTATCGAGCGTCGCCGTGGCACCGCCTAGCCTTGATGAAGGCCCGGGTAGTTGCTGGCGATGTCGTCTCGGGCGACTTATTTTTACGCGAATTGACGCCGTTTGTCTGGCGCCAAAACCTCGACTATCGAGCGCTTGATGAGTTGGGAGAGATTAAGAATAAGATCAAACGAGAACACCCCTCGCTGCGCGCTGAAAGAGCTTGGGAAGAATCAGTCAATGACGATGTCTTAGGTTTCAGTGTCAAACTCGGTACTGGCGGTATTCGTGAAATTGAATTTGTGGCCAATGCTCTACAACTGGTATGGGGCGGGAAGCATCAGGCTCTAAGAACACCGAACACCCTGCAAGCGCTTGATCAACTCGAGCAGCATCAATTTATCGATACTAAAGCGGCGCAGCAGTTGCGCAAAGCTTACGTATTTCTGCGTAGCTTAGAAAATGCTTTGCAGTTAGTCGACAATCAGCAAACGCACAGCATACCGACGAACGAGGCAAATACCGGCGCGATTGTCGCTCTTATGTCAGCCTCAAACTGGGATGCACTGGTTGCCAAACTCAACCAGCATCGCCAGCTTGTGCATGCGCAATTCGAACTAATCTTTGCCGAACAAGCATCCGCATCAGGGCCGACGATTGAGTGGCCTGAGTCACTCAGTGAAGCAGCACTCGAGACCGTAAAAGACTGGGAGAGAGGCTTTGTTCAATATGGGGTATCAATAGAGGTACGGCATAAATTAAAGTCTCTGATCGCTGCTCTTGCAGCCTCATTAGCGCAGTTTGACGATGCCAATAAAGTGGTTACGCGGTTACACGATTTTTTCCGATCCCTTCCGCAAGGCGAGCAATATTTTCGCTTGTTAGCCGAATCGCCACCCTTGCTCAGCTGTATTGTGCCGCCGTTGTTATATTCTCCACCAATGACAGCCTTGCTCAAGCAGTCGCCACATATCGTTGATTGCTTCCTGCATTCAGACCATCTTGAGATGTCAGAAATGGAAGCTGGCACTATCCAGTTCGACAGTGATTTTGTGCGTTCTGCCCCTGTTTATGAAACCGCGCTTGAACGCATGCGCCGCTTTGTAAACGAGCAGTTGTATCAGCTTTATTTGGGCTTTCTGCAAGGCGAACTATCCGCTCGGGGTTTGCAAAACAGTTTGACCGTTTTGGCCAAACATACGCTCGACCTAGCCATGGACGTGGTCGCCGATGATATGGGTTTGTCAGAGCTGCCAGTCACTGTGATCGGCATGGGTAAGATGGGAGTGGGGCGCATGGCACCGCAATCCGATATGGATCTTATTTTCGTGTTTGATCCTAACCTCACGGATTTACATACCGCCACTCGATTTGTAGGGCGCTTGCAAACCGCTGTTTCAACGCCGATGCGAGAAGGTGTGGTGTATGAATTAGATACCCGCTTACGACCCTCCGGCAAGTCTGGCGCGCCGACGGTGAGTATCGACAGCTTTCGCAGTCACCAATTGCAACGAGCTCGTTCTTGGGAGCATATCGCCATGGTGTCGGCTGATGTGGTCGGCGGGAATCAAGGCTTGGCCAATCAAATTCGCGAGGTTAAAACTGCGTTACTGAGCACGCAGCGAAACCGCGATCAGTTCCTGCGTGACGCGAAAAAAATGTGGTTGAGAATTTCTGAGCATCGTCTCGCGGAGGTCGGCCCCGAGGTCATGTTTAGCAAATTAAGAGTGGGGGGCTTGATGCAAGCGGAATATCTAGCAGCCTGCCGAGTATTAACCAACCCTAGGCCAGATCCTGAACAAAACTTCTATACACTGATTGATCAAGCGCAACCCCATCAAAGTCTCAACCCCGCCATCGAGTTCTGGCAAGTCTTACAACTGTGGGAGCGGCTCCTAGGTTGGCAACAAAAAGCAATAGATGCGATTCCCAACCAGTACCTTGATATTATGCTACAGCAAGTCGGGTGCGACTCCAGTACCGAACTGATTGACCGGCAAGTACAAGTGCAGGCCGAGGTAGAGCGCGGTCTAAACGATATCTTCTCGAGTATTGATGCCGACTGGAGCGTCGACGATTGGGAAGAAGCGGCTGTAGATTGGCAAACAGATTAGTCGAATTTGATCGCAGAGATTTCATTGCGCAACCAGGTCTGGGCGGGATCAAAGGCCGCGCTTTCGTGCCAATACATATGAGTTGCAAAGCCTGGTAATTCAATCGGCATCTCACAACTTGTAAGGCCATTTTGCATCAGCCTGTTCGCCAATGATCTCGATACGGTCAACAACAGATCGGTGTCTTTCACGATGGCCGCCGCAGCCGAGTAGTTTTGGCAGCGTATGCTGATTTTTCTCGAGTAGCCCGCTTCTTGCAATTGCGAATCTTCAATACTCAATCCAACTGGCCGGCCAGACACAACAATATGATGGCAATCCAGATATGAGCTTAGATTCAGCTTTGTGACCACGGGATGGCTAGATCGTGCCAACACAACGTACTCGTTTTTGAGTAGCCGCTGCGACATAACAGTGGGCTTATTGGGAATAGATACGTCCAGCGCCAGATCAATCACGCCAGATGCTAGGTCTTTCGACAGCGTAGAGCGCTCCAGCTTGATGCTCTTAAAAGAGATTTGCGGCGCACTCGCGCTGGTGCCAATGACTAACTGCGTCAAAACAGATGGCTCTAAAGCTTCATGCATGCCAATACGAAACTCATGTTCACTGCTGCGTGGGTCAAAATCACCCCAATTGAGTAGCAACTGCTGTACATCGTCTAGAGATCGGATAAGTTCAGGCGCCATCCGTCGACAGGTCGCCGTCGGTAACATTCGGTTTTCTCGACGTTCAAACAGAGAGTCATCGAGCGCATGGCGTAATCTCTTGATCGCATGGCTTACTGCCGATGGCGTCAAATAGAGAACTTCCGCCGCTCGAGTCATGCTTTGCTCGTTGTACAGCGCTTTAAAAACTCTTAAGAGATTAAGATCGAGCTGTTGGATTTGCTTGTTTCGATCCATTTTTGATCTTCTTATCTATGAATGCTATTCATAGTAAGTTTAAAGTAAAAATCACAGTGTTCAAAAAAGAATTGAGTATGATGACGCATTACTCATCTTTATGACGCCAAACGCCATTCAATGAACTTCGAACACAGTGCCAAAGCCCAAGACTTCATCGCTCGTATGGAGAGCTTTGTAGAAACCCATATCGCCCCCATAGAGACTGATATGTACCATGAGTTGGATGAGATCAATCCAACCGGCGATTGGCGAGAATGGAAGGTCCATCCAAAGATTCAAAAACTTAAGGCGCAAGCTCACAGCGAAGGCTTGTGGAACATGTTTTTGCCAGACGCGGAACTCGGTCAAGGTCTAAGTTGCTTGGAGTATGCGCCGATCGCTGAAATTACTGGTAGGTATCTATTTGCACCGGAAATCTTCAACTGTAACGCCCCTGATACCGGCAATATGGAAGTGCTCTACCACTTCGGTGACGAGCAACAAAAAGAGACCTGGCTGCAGCCTTTGCTGAGAGGCGAAATTAGATCGGTATTCGGTATGACCGAACCTGATGTCGCATCATCAGACGCCACTAATATGCAAGCTAAGATTGAAGAAGATGGCGATGAATTGGTGATCAACGGCAAGAAGTGGTGGAGCACGGGTCTCGGTCACCCTAACGCCAAGTTGTGTATTTTTATGGGCTTGTCGAACCCGGAAAATGATCGCCATAACCAACACTGCATGGTAATCGTGCCGTTGGATTCTGAAGGTCTGGAAGTCAAGCGCATGCTCACCGCCTACGGTGATTACGATGCGCCGTTTGGTCATGGCGAAATGCATTTAAACAATGTTCGCGTACCTAAATCGAATTTGATTATGGGCATGGGTAAAGGCTTCGCTATTGCTCAAGGCCGTCTTGGGCCGGGGCGAATCCACCACTGTATGCGCGCAATTGGCGCCGCTGAAAGAGCCTTAGAGATGGCTATTGATCGTGGTTTGAAGCGCGAAGCCTTTGGCCAGCCGATCATTAAAATTGGTGGCAACGGAGAGCGCATCGCCGAAGCGAGAATGGCAATTGATCAAGCTCGTTTACTGACCCTCAACGCAGCGTGGAAAATCGACGCAGTTGGCGTTAAGAATGCCATGACGGAGATTTCCGCGATCAAAGTTGTGGTACCTCGGATGATGGAAAATGTTGTTGATATGGCTATCCAGATCCACGGTGGTGGCGGTATGAGTGGAGATTTCCCATTAGCGAGATTTGCAGCAGGTGCCCGCGCACTGCGCATTGCAGACGGTCCCGATGAAGTGCATATGGGTATGGTGACAAGGCTCGAAATGAAAAAATTTATGCAACGCACGTCAGCGCTAAGCTAAGCCGGCAAAATCTAGATAGTTATGAGCTCGATCGAGGACAAGGCTGGTCAGGTACGCACCGGAGAAGAGCTGCCGCTAGCGCGACTCAACCCTTGGTTGCAGTCGACCATCGACGGCATCAGTGGCACGCCAGAGGTGACTCAGTATTCAGGTGGTGCTTCTAATTGGACGTACTGCTTAGCCTATCCAGAACGCGAGCTAATTTTGCGTCGCGCCCCGGAAGGTACTAAGGCAAAAGGTGCACACGACATGGGCCGTGAGCATCGCTTGCAGGCGGCACTCAAACCGCATTACAGCTATGTGCCAGAAATGTTGGCGCACAGCGATGATGACTCAATTATCGGTACCGAGTTCTACGTCATGGAAAAACTCAATGGCGTTATTCCACGGCAAAATTTCCCCCGTGATTTACAGTTAAGCCCCGAACAAGCCGAGCAGCTCTGTTACCGCGCCATTGATAGCCTGATTGAGTTACATCAGGTCGATTACCAGACTGCTGGCTTGGATCAATTGGCTAAAGGTGCCGGCTATGTTGACCGTCAAATAGAAGGCTGGATCACGCGGTTTGAGAACGCCAAAACTTGGAATGTTGGGGGCGATAAATCCGTCGCTAAATGGTTACGCGACAATCGCCCACAGCAAGAAACCATTTGCGTAACTCATAATGATTTTCGCTTAGACAATATGGTGTTGGAGACTGACGACCCAACCAAGGTTATCGGCATTCTTGATTGGGAGCTTGCAACACTGGGCGACCCGCTAATGGATTTAGGAACCATGTTGGTGTACTGGATTCAGGCCGATGATGATTTTCTTGCCCGCGCCAATCGTCGTCAACCAACCCATGTGCCCGGCATGTTGACGCGTCAACAAGTGCTTGATTATTACCAAAGCAAGACCAATTGGGGAATAGATGACTTCACGTTTTATGACGTGTTTAGTTCTTATCGATTGGCTGGTATCGCTCAGCAAATCTACTATCGATACCACAACAAGCAGACCCGCAATCCGCAGTTTAAAAATATTTGGATCATGGTCAATTATCTGTTGTGGCGTTGTCGTCGCACCATTCGAGCAGCGGGGTAGAGTAAATGCCAGCCATCTATTTGATACGTCACGGGCAGGCTTCCTTTGGTCAAGACGATTACGACCGTCTTTCTAGTTTAGGCGAAGAACAAGCCAGTATTTTAGGCTCCGAACTGAGTAAGCGAATTACTGATTTCGACGTCGTTGCCAAAGGTACCATGCTCCGCCATCAGCAAACTGCCGAGCTTTGTCTGGCAAAATTTAAGCTGGCTGAAAATGCGCCCATTCACGTTGAAAGCGCGGCGTGGAATGAGTACGACCACCAAAACATTTTAGCTCAGTTTGATGACCGATTGGCAACCGCCGCAGGTACAGAAGCCTATATCAAAGCGCAAAAGAACCCCATTGAAGCGTTTGAGAAAGTGTTCAATGGCGCTATCGATCGCTGGATAACAGGCGAAAATTCTACGGGCTATATTGAGTCTTGGCAGCAGTTTCGCGACCGTTTAACCCGCGGCCTGAGCGACTTGATAGAGGCTCATAGTGATGCCAAACACATCGCAGTTTTCACCTCAGGCGGGCCTATCTCGCTATTGAGCCAAGCTCTGCTAGGCGTACCTGAACACAAAATCATGAACATGAATTGGACGCTAGTGAATTGCGGTGTGACCAAGGTTGTGGCGAGCCGCGGCCGCCAGTTTGTAGCAACCCTCAATGATCACAGCCATTTTGAAGGCAAACAAAAAAACCTAATAACGTATAAGTAGACATGACTGTTAGACAAAATATTTTAATTACTGGTGCCAGTTCTGGCCTTGGCGAAATGATGGCAAGATTGTTCGCTGCACAAGGGCGCAACCTGGCTTTGTGCGCACGTCGTGTGGAACGCTTAGAGGAGCTAAAAACAGAGCTGCTTGAGAAACACCCCAACATAACCGTCTCCGTGCGGCCTTTGGACGTTAACGATCACGATGCGGTGTTTGCAACCTTTGAGCAGTTCGCCGCCGATTTAGGTCAATTAGATCGGGTCATCGTCAACGCTGGAATGGGTAAAGGGGCTTCTTTGGGCACCGGGCATTTTGCTGCGAATAAGCAAACTGCGGTGACTAATTTTGTATCCGCAGTTGCGCAATGCGAAGCGGCACTAGAATTATTTAGAGAGCAAAATCATGGTCACGTGGTTACCATTTCATCGATTAGTGCGGTGCGAGGTTTTAGACGCGCAATGACGGTTTATGCCGCCAGTAAGGCCGCAGTAACCTCACTAAGCGAAGGGATGCGCATAGATTTGCTCGGCACGCCGATCAAGGTGACCTGCATCCATCCAGGCTTTATTCGCAGTGAGATCAACGAGAAAGTGAAGACCACGCCGTTTATGGTAGATACTGAAACCGGCACCCGCGCAATTGTCACCGCAATTGAAAAAGAGAAGGCCAACGCCTTTGTTCCGGCCTGGCCCTGGGCTTTAATGCGATATGTTATGAAAGTAATGCCACTAAGCATGATGGCTAAAATGAGTTAGCGCTGGCCCTTGCTGGACCGCTAATTCAGCAAGTTTTCTGTGCTCAGATGGCAATAAATTCCTGAGGTTTGCGCTAAATCTCTTATAATCACGCCATCATCTCCTCTGAACATCTAATACAATGACAAAACGCAGAGTTGTAGTCACTGGCATGGGAATTCTCTCACCGGTGGGCCTTACCCTTGAAGAAAACTGGAGCAACATCAAAAACGGTGTCAGCGGCATCGGCCTGATTGAGGGCTTTGATACTAGCGATTACCCTTGCAAGATCGCAGGCAATGTTAAAAATTTTGATCCCACTGAATACATGGCCGCGAAAGATGCGCGCAAAATGGATCGTTTTATTCAGTTTGGTATGGCCGCCAGCATGGATGCCTTTAGAGACTCAGGCCTAGAAGTCACTGAAGAAAATTCTGAGCGCATTGGCGTACATGTGGGTTCTGGTATTGGTGGCATCCATACTATCGAGAATGCCACCCTCACGCTGCAAACCAAGGGCGTGCGTCGGGTGTCTCCCTTCTTTGTACCGAGCTCCATCATCAATATGATTTCGGGTAATCTGTCGATTCAGCTAGGTCTGCGCGGGCCAAATTTATCGATGGTCACGGCTTGTACCACGGCGACCCACGCCATTGGTGACGCCAGCCGACTCATCGAATACGGCGATGCCGATGTGATGATAGCGGGCGGTGCAGAAGCCGCAATTGCACCCACTTCAATCGCTGGCTTTGGTAATGCCAAAGCTCTATCCACCCGCGATGTCGACCCAACCTTAGCCTCTTGCCCCTGGGATGAGGAGCGCGATGGATTCGTGATGGGCGAGGGCGCCGCCGTCTTGGTGCTTGAAGAGTTAGAGCATGCCAAAGCACGTGGCGCGCGAATCTATGCGGAACTTGCCGGCTTCGGTATGAGTGGCGATGCTTATCATATGACGTCACCAGCGCCGGGTGGCGAAGGCGCGGCCCTTTGTATGAAAAACGCGCTAAGAAATGCGGGCATCAATACTGATCAGGTACAACATCTTAATGCTCACGGTACATCAACGCCGCTGGGTGATGCGGCTGAAACACAGGCTATTAAACTAGCCTTTGGCGACCACGCTAAAAATATTGCCGTTACCTCCACCAAATCAATGGTAGGCCATTTGCTTGGCGCAGCCGGCGGGGTCGAGGCAGTTTACACCGTTATGGCACTGTATGATCAAGTAGCGCCGCCGACCATAAACCTCAATAACCCATCCGAAGGATGTGATCTTGATTA
>CALJJR010000206.1 GCA_937973905.1 uncultured Arenicella sp.
CGTGCTCACGTGCTCGAAGGTCTAGCTATTGCGTTAAGCAATATCGATGCGATGATCGAGATGATCAAAGAATCCGAGAGCCCGGCCGTCGCCAAGCAGCGTTTGTTGGCAGAGTCTTGGCAACCTGGCGTGGTGGCCGAAATGATCGCCCGTGCTGGTGATGTTTCTTGCAAACCGATCGGTTTAGACCCTGGGCTTGGCTTGCACGGCGACACTTATCGCCTCTCTGAAGTGCAAGCGCAAGCGATCCTCGAGCTACGTTTGCATCGTCTCACTGGGCTAGAACAAGACAAAATTCGCGAAGAGTACGGTGAGGTGTTGCTGAAAATTGCCGAGTACATCGATATTCTGGAAAATACCGACCGTTTGATGGAAGTGATTAGAGAAGAATTGATCGAGATTCGAGAAGAATACGGAGATCAGCGCAGAACCGAAATCCTTGATCAAAAACTCGATTTAACGCTCGAAGATATGATCGCCGAGGAGGATTTGGTGGTCACGCTGTCGCACGAAGGTTACGCAAAGTCGCAACCGCTCAGTGATTACCGTGCTCAACGGCGGGGTGGTAAGGGCAAAAGCGCGACTAAGACGAAAGACGAAGACTTCGTGGAGCGCATGTTTGTTGCCAACTCGCACGACACCATTCTTTGTTTTTCCGACGCTGGTAAGGTTTACTGGCTCAAAGTCTATGAGCTACCGCAGGCAGGCCGCAATGCGCGCGGCAAGCCAATCGTTAACTTGCTGCCGCTGGATGGAGAAGAGCACATCACCGCCATTCTTGCAGTTAAAGAGTTTACTGAAGGCAGCCACGTATTTATGGCGACCAGTGATGGCACGGTCAAGAAAACATCTTTGATGGATTTTTCCCGGCCGCGTGCCAACGGCATCATTGCAATCGATTTAGTCGAGGGTAATGAGTTGGTCGGAGTGGGCTTAACTGATGGTGAACAACACGTTATGTTGTTTGCATCTTCCGGTAAGGCAATTCGATTCGCAGAAGGCGACGTGCGCAAGATGGGTAGAACGGCGCGCGGCGTACGCGGTATCAAGCTAGCGGATACCCATAAGGTGAACGCGATGATCATTTGCGACGCCGAAGATCAGGACTCAGCAGTACTGACCGTAACTGAAAACGGTTTTGGCAAGCGCACCATGTTGTCAGAGTACAACTGCCAAGGCCGCGGTGGTCAAGGTGTTATCTCGATTCAAACGAATGACCGAAACGGTAATTGTGTTGGTGCAATTCTCGTGCAGGATGGCGACGAAGCCATGCTCATTACCAATGGTGGTACGTTGGTGCGCACGCGTATTTCTGAGGTGTCCATCATCGGCCGTAACACCCAAGGCGTTAAGGTAATCGGTGTTTCTGAAGGAGAGCAGCTCATCAGTATTGAAAAAGTTGCCGAAACGAATGAAGAAGAAGATGAAGCCGAAACCGGTGCATCTGAATCGCCACAGAGCGAGAGTGAGGAGAATGAGCTTAACCAAGAGTCAGATTCGTCAGATGAGGCAGACCCAACTGAAGACTGAATAACCGTCGGTGCCATGCAGTGTCATGCAATAGCCGACCAAAATCCTTACTAACCGAGTATTGAAAAGATGAACCGCGTTCATAACTTTAGCGCTGGCCCCGCCGCGTTGCCCGCTGCTGTCTTGCAGCAAGTACAGCAAGAATTACTAGAATGGCAGGGCCAAGGCGCCTCTGTCATGGAAGTGTCTCACCGCGGCAAGCCATTCGTTGAAGCGGCTGCAAATGCCGAGCAAGATCTGCGAGATTTGCTCGCGATCCCCGACAACTACAAAGTGTTGTTTCTCCAAGGGGGCGCCACCAGTCAATTTTCAGCGATTCCGTTGAATTTATTACACCGTGGCGGCAAAGCTGATTATGCACTCACGGGTCATTGGGGCAAAAAGGCAATCGCCGATGCGAAGCGCTTTGTTGATGTGAATATCGTTTGCGATACTTCTGAAGAGGGTTTTAAGAGCGTCCCGCAAGCTTCCGACTGGTCTCTCTCTGAAGACGCGGCTTATTTGCACGTGACACCGAACGAAACCATTGCCGGTGTTGAGTTTGATTGGTTGCCTGCTTGCGATGCTCCTATTTGCGCTGATTTGTCGTCAACAATTCTATCGCGCGAGATCAATGTTGCAGACTATGGGATTATTTATGCGGGCGCACAAAAAAACATCGGTCCTGCCGGTATCACCATAGTCATTGTCCGTGACGACTTAGTCGGTCAATGTTCGCCCGCTGCACCCCGTCTGTTTGATTATTCTGTGATGGCGGAGAGTGATAGCATGAGCAATACCCCGCCAACCTTCGCGTGGTATTTGGCTGGTTTAGTATTTAAGTGGCTTAAATCTGAAGGCGGGGTCGCAGCTATGGAAGCTAAAAACATCGCCAAGGCAGAAAAGCTATACGGCTTTATTGATGAATCTGATGGCTACTACTCTAACCCAGTTACGGCCAACAGCAGATCTCGCATGAATGTGCCATTCTTGTTGCATAATTCTGATTTGGATGCCGAGTTTTTAGCACAGGCTGAACGAGCAAGCTTGCATGCCCTTAAAGGGCACCGTTCTGTGGGTGGCATGCGCGCGAGCATATACAACGCGGTTGACATGTCGAGTGTTGATGCCTTGATCGAATTCATGCGTACTTTTAAATCCCAAAACTAATCTTGCCCGTAACTATCTCAAGCAATCTACAATGTTTAAAATTCAAACACTGAACAATATTTCGCCGGTCGGACTCGCTCAGCTTCCCGCGGACAAGTACCAGATCTCAGACCAAGAATCCGCGCCAGATGGCATTATTCTCCGGTCCTTCAAGATGCATGATATGCCGATTCCAGATTCATTAAAGGCAATCGGGCGCGCGGGTGCGGGTGTCAATAATATCCCCTTAGATAAGATGACCGAGGCAGGAATCCCAGTATTTAATGCTCCAGGAGCCAATGCAAATGCTGTGAAGGAGCTTGTGCTAGCGAGTTTGTTTCTGTCGGCACGGAACTTAAGTGGTGCGATTCAGTATACAGAGCAGCTAGAAGGTGACGATGCAGAACTAGCCAAGCTCGTTGAAGCGGGTAAGAAAAAGTTCGCTGGCTTTGAGCTGCCCGGTAAAACGATTGGGGTGGTTGGCTTAGGTGCTATTGGTCGTATGGTGGCTAATAGTTGCGCTGATCTTGGGATGCGGGTGATCGGTTTTGACCCTGGTTTAACGGTCGACGGAGCGTGGCAGCTCTCCTCTGAAATTCAGCGCGCAGACAGCGTTGCGGAAATGCTTCCTCAGGTCGACTTTTTAACCGTTCACGTGCCACTCATCGACGCGACGAAGGATTTGATCAATGCAGACAACGTCACGAATATGAAGGCTACCGCCGTAGTGATCAATCTCGCGCGTGGCGGTATTGTCAATGATGTCGCCGTATGCGATGCCATCGATCGCGGCGGTTTAGCCTGTTATGTTACTGACTTCCCAAACAATCGTACGCGACAAACGCCGCAAGTTATTGGCTTGCCGCATCTTGGGGCGTCTACCGGCGAGGCAGAAGAAAATTGCGCGATTATGGTGGCCGAACAAGTACGCGACTTCCTTGAACACGGTAACATTCGAAATTCGGTAAATTTCCCAAACGTTCGAATGGCTCGTGGCAGCGACCATCGTATTGCGATAAGCAATGCTAATGTGCCGAATATGGTTGGCCAAATTTCAACGATTATGGCTGAAGCTAATCTCAATATTCACGATATGATTAATCAGTCGCGCGGCGATATCGCATACACTATTGTCGACGTAGATAGCCAAATCCCGGATGAAGTAGCGGTTCGCATCAAAGCGATCGACGGGGTAAAGATGGCTCGCCGACTCTAATTAAGCGGTATTGATGACTAAAGAGAACGATCAAAAAACCTCTGCTGCGCAAAACGCAGACAGCGAAGAGCTGCTAGCACTGCGCGCGGAGATCGACGCTTGCGATCAGCAATTGCAAAAGCTGATTCAAGATCGAGTGGGCATTGCTGCACGAATTGCGCAGACGAAACTAGCATCCGCGGGCGATGTGTCGTTTTATCGACCTGAACGAGAGGCGCAGGTTTTACGCAGAGTGCGTGAACGCAATGAAGCGCTAAGAAAAGACCATGGCGGCCTCGTTGAGGATGACGAAATGGTTCGCCTTATGCGTGAAGTAATGTCTACCTCGCTTGCTGTGGAAATGCCCATGACGGTGGCGTACCTAGGCCCTGAAGGTACTTATACACAGGCCGCTGTGGTTAAGCATTTTGGCCAAGCAGTGAACAGTCTCGATGTAAAAACGATTGGTGATGTATTTCGAGTTGTTGAACAAGGGCGTGCTCACTTCGGCGTTGTGCCAGTTGAAAATTCGACCGAAGGAGTAATCACCCATACGCTCGATTCATTTTTGAGCTCTCGTTTAAAAGTGTGTGGCGAAGTGCAGCTGCCAATTAATCATCAGCTGTTGAGTAAGGCTGATGGGTTATCAGCGATACACAAGGTGCTCGCACATCCACAGGCCTTGGCTCAATGTCGCGGTTGGTTGGAACGATATCTCCCTGAAGCGGAAATCGTCGCTTCCAATAGCAATGCTGAAGCCGTTATCGCGGCAACCAAAGACGCGACGATTGCGGCAATAGCAGGAGAGATCGCCGCCCGTTTATACAACATTAATATCCTCGCGTCAGGGATCGAAGACGAGCAAAACAACGCTACCCGATTTTTGATAATCGGTGATCATGCCTACCATCCAAGCGGCGAGGATAAAACTACCATTATGGTTTCAACTCCGAATAAGGTTGGTTCCTTGTTTGAGCTGTTGAAACCGCTCTATGACGCTGGCGTTGATATGTCTAGGATTGAGTCTCGTCCGTCGCGTCAATCTAACTGGGAGTACGTTTTCTTTATCGATTTGATCGGCCATGTTGAAGATCCATCGGTGCGTGAGGCGCTGCAAAAGTTAGAGTCCAAATCGGCATTTTTCAAGTTGATCGGCTCATACCCTGTCGGCGTGCTCTGAACTTAAGTCACCCCATGTTTGAGAAAGTCGTTATCGTGGGCATTGGCCTGCTCGGCGGTTCACTGGCTCGCGACATAAAACGTCATTCGCTAGCTGCTAGCATTGTGGGTGTTTCGCGCTCGCCTAAAACGGCTGCTAATGCGCTGGAGCTGGGTGTTGTTGATTCTGTGGAACCATTGACGAGTGCTCTTGATGGAGCAGATTTGGTGGTCATTGCCACGCCGATGCAAGCAATGCCGACCGTTTTGCGAGACGCAGCCCCACATCTCTCAAGCAACGCTATTTTAACGGATGTTGGAAGTGTTAAAGGAGATTTGTACGCTCGACTCAAAGCCGAGTTTCCGCAACTAATGGCGCAATTTGTGCTTGCCCACCCCATCGCAGGTGGCGAAAGTTCCGGCGTGTTGGCGAGTCGTGAGTCTCTATTTGTTGATAAGAACGTCATTGTCACACCAACATCTGAGGTGGCGCCAAGCCGTGTCGAGAAAGTTCATCAGCTCTGGCAGGCTGTCGGAGCCCACACCCTCGAGATGAGTTTGGCTCAACACGATGCCATTTTTGCACGCACTAGCCATTTACCCCATGTGGTCGCATTTGCGTTAGTGAATTATCTCAACGCCCAGCCAGAACGTGAGCAGCTTTTTGATATGGCGGCTGCCGGGTTTTACGATTTCACACGGATTGCTTCGAGCGATGCAGAAATGTGGCGAGATATTTGCGTAACCAATACAGCGGAAATAGTCGATGCACTTGATGGGTTTATCGAGCAAGTCACAGATATAAAGCAAACCATAAACTCGCTTGAACAAAGCGAGATTTTGGACTATTTCAACGCCGCTAAAATCGCGCGAGATGCCGGTTTAGATCGAAAAAAAAGATGAGGAATCAAGTTCGCTGATTTATGATCGCTCTTCGCTATTTAAAAATCTCTTGGTCACTAATGCAGTGATAGAGTCGTGAGCAGCATACCCATTGATGGCGGTCGCAAGATTCGAAATTGTGCGAATTTGTAAAAAGAATGGAAAGTACAGAGAAACTAGCAAAAACGATGAGTCACGAATTAATTTACACTTCAACGCCGATATCTTCGGCCTTAACGGGTTCGGTTCGAGTTCCCGGTGACAAGTCGATATCTCATCGGGCAGTCATGCTCTCTTCTTTGGCAACTGGAACCAGCAAGATATCGGGTCTGCTCGAGGGTAATGATGTATTAGCGACTCTGGGAGCCTTTCGGGCTATGGGTGTTGAAGCAGAAGGTCCCGTAAACGGTGAGTTAACGGTTCACGGTGTTGGTATGCGTGGTCTGCAAGCACCTGAAATTGATCTAGATATGGGCAATGCCGGTACTGCAATGAGGTTGATGTCGGGCATCTTAGCAGCCCAACAATTTGCATCTAAATTGGTCGGTGATGAATCTTTGAGTAAGCGGCCTATGCGGCGCGTGACTGTGCCTTTGACGGCCATGGGTGCTCGTTGTGTGGCTGATGAAAACGGCTGCCCGCCTATTCATATTCGCGGCGTGGATGCGCTTGAGCCGATTGACTACAAATTGCCCATGGCGAGCGCACAAATTAAGTCTGCAGTGCTGCTAGCTGGGCTTTTTGCCGATGGTCGAACGAGTGTGACCGAGCCAGCTCCAACGCGAGACCATACAGAGCGCATGCTGCGGGCTTTTGGTTATGCCTGCGATGTTGAAGCTCGTAATGGTTTGTCCTCAACCATTAGTGTCGATGGTGGAGGAGAATTAGTGGCTACCAATATCGACGTTCCTGCGGATATTTCTTCCGCCGCTTTTTTCTTAGTGGCGGCCTCTATCATCCCGGAATCTAAAATCATCTTGAATCATGTTGGTATTAACCCGACTCGAACCGGTGTGATCGAAATTCTTCGCCAAATGGGCGGGGACGTGCAATTTTTGAATCAACGCGATATTGGTGGAGAGCCGGTTGCAGACATCCAAGTGTCTGCCCAACAACTCAAAGGAGTGGATATTTCGCCCGAGCTTATTCCATTGGCGATCGACGAAATCCCGGTGATATGCATTGCAGCTGCATGCGCCGAAGGCGTTACCCGCATCACCGGGGCAGAAGAACTGCGGCACAAAGAGAGTGACCGAATTTCCGCGGTTGTTGAGGGCTTAAGAAATGTCGGAGTCGAAGTCGTCGAGCATAAGGACGGAATGGAAATCACCGGAGGAAAAATAATCGGCGGCGATGTGGAAAGTGCACATGACCATAGAATTGCCATGGCATTTGCGGTGGCAGGCGCGGTAGCCGAACAAGAAATCACCATTAATGACTGTCAAAACGTCGCGACTTCGTTTCCAAATTTTATTGAGCTATCTACTGAGTTGGGTTTAGATATCACCATCTGATCTTTCCAATCGATGACAGACCAGAACCAAAATCTACCACCCGTATTGGCTTTAGATGGGCCCAGCGGCTCAGGTAAGGGAACGATTGGTCAATTACTGGCGATGAATTTAGGTTGGCATTACCTTGATAGCGGGGCAATTTATCGAAGCTTGGCTTGGGTATCGCTTCAAGAGGGTGTGTCTTGCGATGATGTTGATCATCTTGTCCAGTTGGCCGACAGTCTTGAACTCATATGCCATGTGCGCCCAAATGATGTAGCAGAAATTCAAGTTAACGGCCTCGTGGTGACCGAACAACTACGCACTGAAGAAATCGGCGAAATAGCCTCCCAAATAGCGCCATTGAAGCCCGTCAGAGCCGCGCTATTGGCGCTTCAGAAACGAGCGCGGAAAAGCCCAGGGCTGGTGGCTGATGGGCGCGATATGGGGACTGTCGTGTTTCCTGACGCGCCGTTCAAGGTTTTCCTAACAGCAAGCGCTGAAATACGTGCACAAAGGCGTTTTGAGCAGTTGAAATCTAAGGGTTTCGATGTTAATCTCGCGCGCCTCTTGGAGTCGATCCAAGCGCGTGACGTCCGAGATTCAAGTAGGGCCGCATCGCCGCTCACTGCCGCTGATGATGCTTTTATTCTTGATACTTCTGACTTAGGTATTGAAGAAGTCGTTGCTCGCATAACGGATCATATAAATCAACGCTGAACCCCCGCGGACAGGGGCGAAGTTTAACCGGTTTCTATTTTTAGATTGCTCTTGAAGAGTGCTAGAGATATTTTTTGACATTAGCTGCATTAGTCAGCGGTCAAAACGCAAATATCCCGTCAAACAGCACCTGAATATTCTAAAGCTAGACGCTAAGATCCAAACGGATCAAAGGTATTTTTATGAGCGAATCATTCGCTGAAATGTTTGAAGAGAGCCTCAAGGGCACCGTAATGACGGTGGGTGAGGTCATCAAAGCTGAAGTAGTTTCTGTCGATGGCGACTATGTCATCGTAACTGCCGGCCTCAAATCTGAGGCGGAAATCCCCCTCTCACAATTCGCTAAAGTAGAAGGCGAGTACAACGTTCAAGAAGGCGACCTCGTTGAGGTAGCAATTGAAAGTGTTGAAGACGGGTATGGCCGAACCAAACTGTCACACGACAAAGCACGCCGCGTACGTGTGTGGGCTGAGCTTGAGAAGGCTCACGAAAACGGTGACATCGTAGTTGGTCAAATCACGGGTAAAGTAAAAGGTGGTTTCACTGTTTCACTACAAAATGTTCGTGCGTTCTTGCCTGGCTCGCTGGTTGATGTGCGCCCAGTTAAAGATTCTGCTTATCTCGAGAACCGCGATCTAGAACTCAAAGTTATCAAAATTGATAAGGCTCGCAACAACGTAGTCGTTTCACGACGTGCGGTTGTTGAGCATGAGCTTGGCGCGGAGCGCGAAGAACTTCTCAATTCAATTGAAGAAGGCCAGATTGTTAAAGGTATCGTTAAAAATCTTACCGATTACGGCGCGTTTATTAACATTGGTGGCTTAGACGGGCTGTTGCACATCACAGATATGGCATGGAAACGCGTCAAGCATCCATCTGAAATTCTCGAGGTCGGTCAAGATATTGAGGCTCGCGTACTTAAGTTTGATAAAGACAAAGCGCGTGTTTCACTAGGTATCAAACAAATGGGCGATGACCCATGGAAAGACCTTACGCGTCGACTCATGGTTGATACTCGTCACTTCGGAAAAGTTACTAATATCACTGATTACGGTGCTTTCGTTGAGTTAGAAGATGGCGTAGAAGGTCTGGTTCACGTTTCTGAAATGGATTGGACGAATAAGAACGTTCATCCAAGCAAGATTTGCCAGGTCAATGATGAAGTCGAAGTTGTGGTCCTTGAAATCGACGAAGAACGTCGTCGTATTTCTTTAGGAATGAAGCAATGCAAAGCCAATCCATGGGATAGCTTCGCGGCAACTCACAACAAAGGCGACAAAGTAATCGGCCGCATCAAATCAATTACCGATTTTGGGGTATTTATTGGCCTCGATGGAAATATTGATGGCCTAATCCACCTTAGTGACTTGTCATGGGATGAAGATGGTGAGGAAGTGATCCGCAACTACGCTAAGGGCGATGAGCTTGAGGCAGTAGTGTTGGCGGTTGATCCTGATCGTGAGCGAATCTCATTGGGCGTCAAGCAAGTTTCTGGCGATCCTTTCAGTGATTTTGTTTCGGCTAATAACAAAGGTTCGGTTGTAAACGGTACGGTTAAAGCTGTGGATAATCGTGGCGTAACCATCGGCCTGACAGATGGCGTTGAAGGTTATCTGCGCGCAGCTGAAATCAGTCGCGACCACGTCGAAGATCCATCTACCATGTTCAATGTGGGTGATGAGATTGAATCCAAGGTCACGTCTATTGATCGTAAAACACGTCGCATTTCTCTTTCAATCAAAGCATTGGAAGCGCAGCATGAAAGTGAAGCTGTGCAAGAGTACGGACGTCAGAGCGAAGAGGGCGGCAGCAGTATGCTGGCCGAAAAGCTTAAAGAGCA
>CALJJR010000207.1 GCA_937973905.1 uncultured Arenicella sp.
CAAAACTCTCCAACGGATATTGTTTCCGAAAGAGGATTTAGCTTCGTCACTTAGTGATGAGTAGCCAGCAAGAAAACTCGATATTTCTACTTTCGGGCTGTCTGCACTTACGTAAGCGACCTCTTCACCGACAATAGCCTCCTCATCATTTTCTAATCCGATACCTAGAAACAAATACGCATACTCCCAAAGCACATTCCCAGCATCGTTGTTCGTATAAAGACGCATAGTTAGCAAATCCTCTGTGTCTAGGTCTGCCAAACTCCCTACATCATCAAATCGAATACTTTGATCAGCTCCTAAGGTAACACGTTGTTCTTGCTCGCCAAGGGCAAGTACGAGTTCCCGCTTGCCATCGATTGGTGTTAGTGGCTCAAACTCCGTTGAGATCAACGAGTAAAGAGCCTCAATATAGTCATCACTACTAGCGACAATGGGGTTATCCAGCTCTAAGAGATTGGTTACCTGCTCATTCCCTTCGATATCAGTGCGGGCGCGATTAATCGCCTGCAATTCAAGATCATAGGCCGTGAATTGATATTCCGGCCGGTATTGCCACGCGTAGGCCGGTAGCGGTTTACCGGGCGTGTCTTCTTCGGCTAACGTTTCGCCTTCGGGTAAGTTGGCTTGTAATGTCTCTAGCGTTTCTTTGTATTCTCGGTAGTCCAGCCAGTGTTGGTTTTCATCCCACAGGGGCGTTAAAAATGGCGTGAGCAATTGTGGGCGGCCTACGTAAGGCGCTTCGCTGTTGGTCACATCAAAACTTGGGCAGGTGGCTCCAGCAACGCACTCTTGGTCTTTCGGCTTGCCGATTACATGAATGTACAGGTGCTCGGTGCTTAAGGTTTGCCCTTTGACTTTTAAGGCCTGCGTGTGGCGGCCCGGCGCGATGGGGAACTCGGCCATGTCGTCTGAAATCGCCGTGGCTCGCAGTTGATTCTGGCCCACGACTTTGGCTAATCTTCCGGTTAAACCATATTGTTCACCGCTGTCGTCGCCAAGCTGATCAGGTAAGGGTCGGCCGTCTTCATCTAGCCATTCGGTATGCACGGTAATGGTGGTGTCGCTCGCCAGCGCCGCGCCTTCGTTGCCAATGGTGTACTCACGGTCTTCACCTTGGGTTAAGCCTTGCTCAACGGTGTAGGTGCGCTCCGCCCAAATCTTAAGATTCGGTGGCCTGAGCGTGATGGTGGGGACTTCAACATCAAGCAAACCGGCCGTGGTGCCATCACCGGTTTCGGTGCGGCTGGCGTCGCGTTGCAGTTTGGTGCGCGCCGTGCCCACGTAGCCCGTAGCACGGTTAATCGCCACAATCTTGATAAACTCACCCGGCCTTGGTTGATCGGCCTGGCGTTCCTGAAACGGCTCAGTTAACTGATAACGAGTGGCCCAGTTCTCAAACCCACCGTAACGTGAGGTGCCGCCCACATTCTCATCTCGGTCTTTGCTGCCGCGCAGCATGACCCGATAGGCGACTCGGTTTTCTTCCTCGTTGTAATCAACAGCCCGGCGGTATTGCGCCTCTTCCGGCTTTAGGCCACGACGCTCCATGATTAACTGGCCAGTGGATTCTCTAAAAAACAACACATCTGTGTTGCGCATGTCTTCTTTGCTAATGGTTTTGATCACACCAATCGGTTCGTTACGAAACTCGCGATCAATCAAGCGCACTAAATCCGGGAAGTCTTGTGCATCACTCTGCTCGCCGTCAAAGAAAATACCTTGCCAAGTGCCACCGCCCTCTTCTTCGGATGCCTCGGCATGTTGGTCTTCGCAAGTGTAACCGTCGATCACCTCAGTCAGTGCGGTACTTTGTTCGTCGCGCAGAAATACGTCGAGCTTGTCTTCGGGGTTATCGTCCGCGATGCATTCTAAAATGCGCCCTTGCGTGGTGTAATCTGGATTACCATCGCCATTAAAATCGTATTGCGTTTGCGTGACGAGTTCAGCATCTTCCTCAAACGCTGTGTAGGTGGTCTCATCAACCGGGATGGGCTTACCAGCCGCGTCGGTCATGGTGATCTTACCGCCAACAAAGAACACATCGACAAACAAGTTGTTCTGCTGAAATGGTGTCGCCAGAGTAGATAACACACCGACAACGTTAGACACCTGTGATGCTGGTGCTAGGGCAGCAAAACAACTATTACTGCCTTGTTTAACAAGATAAAACGGCAGCGATGGCGCACTGCCAGGTAGAAAGCTACGGTAACGTAACTCAGCCGTGACATCCGTTGTAAAAGTGAAACCACCTGGAGGGCACAACGGCATGTAAAAGCGGAATGAAAATTTACCTTCTTTGTCGGTACCGTCTCGCCCACCTCGATACACATCTTGATTAACGTAGACACTCGTTTTATCAACCGGTTTGTAAACCACATCTGTAGGCAGTATCGGCCGGACTAAAAAATTATCTTGCGGCTCAGACGGATCTCCGAAAAAACCAACTCGATAGCCGATATTGTTTGTACTCTTTGCAACAATCTGCCCTTCTTGGTTAACCAACAGTGTGCGATCACCTTCACTAACATCAATGGCCTGGGTCAAATCGTATTCAAAACTCAGTAATACCAAGCGATCATTCGCTTCCAGATTTGAATCACTCACATTGAAGCTACGCCGATTTTGCGCGAGCACCAACACGCTTTGCACGTACTGAGGTAAGTCACCCTGTTGTACGACGGTTTCGTTATCCGCCATGAGAAACTCAGTTTGTTCAAACTCACGCCGGCTCATCAACTCGGCGCCTTTGGCTAGCGTGTTTTTATACTGGTCTTGGTAGTCGGTGAGTTGTTTTTTGGCAAAGCGATAATCCGCCGCTGGGTAAACGCCTAAGTCATCGGGCTGCGCATCACCAATCTCGATCTCTTTGACTTCGTTTCCCTTGTCATCGAATTCCACGAGTATCGGTTGACCTGTTTCCGGGTCAACAACAATAGTGCGCGCTAATATACGACCGGTTTTGGAGGCTTCATTCGGTATAGGCCCGACGTATTGCGCTGGCTCGCCCGCAAGGCCAAACGCGGCTGACGAGTAAGTGCCAATTATAGCGAGCGATATTGCCAACACCAAACTGGCCTGCCGCTTTACTTTTCCAAAAAATTGACTAACAACCCGATACATCGGATTGGGATTGGCATTGGTTCGCAATAAATTCATGATCCTTAATTTCCGCTTATTGTTTGCAGCGCCGCTTTTAATTGTTGCAAGCTTATTTCACCATTAGCGTATCGAGCTAAATCGTCGTTGAACGTTGGTAACACAATCGAGTACCCAAGGTAATCGAGGCTAGTTAAGTGCAGTTTGCCTACACTCTTTACTCGCCGGTTTTCGATTTTGCCAACACCAACGGGCTCCACCACTTGCCCATCACTCGAGTAACCCAGCAGCACGACATAATCATAGGTATCCACGTCAATATAGTCGTAGGAGCCTTTTAACATAGGTATTTTAATATCCAACTCAGCCACGCCTTCTACAGCAATGCCTTTCGGCTGGATACCATACAACCAGTGAGGCAAGGCAAATGGATAGCTCTGAACACCTAAGTGCTCATAAGGCAAAAATTGTGCGTGCACTGGCCCGCTAGTGCGCGTATTCGGAAAGAGCGCGCGTGCGCTGCTGAGGTCAATAAGCAGATCACCGCCCAGCAAATTATTGCTGCCGCCGCTAATCAACTGGAAGAAAGGAATCGAGCTATCCACTTCTTGTAAGCTTAGGCGTGTTAATGCGTTGATTCGATTTTGTTGTACGCTGATTTGTGTGTTAACAGTGCCAAAACGTTTATCCACAAAGCCATCGTTAATAAGTAGCGTATAACTTCCACTTGGAATCACTTGATCACCAGTCTCTTGATAACCAAATGCAAACCCACCATCGCCGTTGGTAACCGTGGTGCGATCGAGCTCTGGCAGGCTGACGGTAATGCCTTTGAGCGGTTGCGCGAATTGATCTACCACAGCGCCGTTAATAAACGTGGGTAGTTCTCTGACTTTGAAACGGGTGCGCGACAATTGCTCACCTTGATAGGTGATTTCTACAAAAACGTCGGCGTTGTAACCGTAGTTGCGGTTGGCGGCGAAGGTGACACCCGCTTCACCCGGTATGGCGTTTAACTGCCCGGCCACTAATTCGAGGTTGCGATTGACATCGCTTAATACGTAGCCTTGCGCACTGATAAAGTCTTCGCCGAGTGGATCGGCGTTAAGATAGGTTTTACCGTTGAGTGTTTCTTTTACCTCGATTTGTAATTCGCTGAGGTCCACGGCGCGATTGAAATAAACTTCAATGGCGGCGTTTGGCTCAATAAATTCGGAGTTGTTTGCCGGTTCAATACG
>CALJJR010000208.1 GCA_937973905.1 uncultured Arenicella sp.
AGTATTGAAAGAACTGACCCGCGCGATAGGTTTCGCCGGTGCCCTCTGCGACCGTTTTGCCCTCTTCGCGCGCCAACACCAGGCCAATCTCAGCACTGCGATCGATTAATTCTTGGCCAATCTGATCAAGCATGGCTTTGCGTTGCTCCAAGCTCACCGCTGCCCATGCCTCTTGAGCGCTCACTGCGGCTTGAATTGCGCGTTCAACGTCTGTGGCTGAACCTTGCGCATACTCGCCTATCACATCGTCTAAATCTGAAGGGCTGGAATTGCGACTATAGTGCTCGGAGCCAACCCAATGACCATCTATATAATTATCAAACTTGCTTTTTGTCATGCTGCGCTCTGGTTGTTATGTTTGTAGATTAGGATTTTTCAGTGCTGATTCAGCAAGTTAGTAAGTCGCTTCAACATCGCCTAAGTTAGTGTAGATCATTTTCACTTGCGTATAGTGCTCGATGGCCGCCGCGCCGTTTTCGCGGCCTTGGCCAGATTGTTTATAGCCTCCAAATGGCACCGACGCGGGTAAAGCATGGTAGTCATTAATCCAAACCGAGCCTGCCTGCAGCGAGTTTGCGACTCGATTTGCCCGCGCGATGTCCATCGTAAAAACTGCGCCAGCGAGGCCAAGCTCGGTTGCGTTGGCGCGCTCTATGACCTCTGCCTCATCATCAAACGGCAATACCGACATTAAAGGGCCGAACACTTCTTCCGCAACAAAGGGCATATCGTCACGGCAATCGGCGAAAATAGCCGGCCCAACAAAGTACCCTTGCGCAGCGAACTCAGAATCACTTAAATCGACATCTAATAAACACCGCGCGTCACTGTCTCGGCCGGCTTGCAAATAAGCTTTTACTTTCTCAAGTTGCATGTTTGATGACAGAGGCCCCATATGCACGCTTGGGTCAAAGGGGTCACCTATCTTGATTCGTTTGGCATCTACAACGAGTTGTTCGAGCACCTGCTCATAGATACCACGTTGTACGAATACCCGCGTCCCGTTAGAGCATACTTGGCCAGTCGAGTAAAAATTCGCCGGTATAATTGCATTCACGGCGTTGTCGATTTGCGCGTCATCGAACACGATGATCGGAGATTTACCTCCAAGTTCGAGGGTTACCTTCTTCAAGGTATTTGCGCTTTGCGCCATTACTGCTTTGCCGGTCGGCACCGAACCGGTGATGCTCACTTTGGCCACCTGAGGATGATCAACGAGCAAGCTACCGGTCTCCCGCTCTCCTTGCACCACATTAAAAACGCCCGCAGGCAGCCCAGCTTCAGAATAAATCTCCGCGAGCTTTAGCGCGCTCAAAGGCGTGTACTCCGATGGTTTGAAAATCATGCTATTGCCGCAGGCCAGGGCGGGAGAAGATTTCCACATTGCAATCTGAATCGGGTAGTTCCACGCTCCGATACCCACGCAGACGCCAAGCGGTTCACGCTTCATCACTGCAAAGCCGTTAGGTGGGAAATCTAAATGGTCGCCCTTAATAGCTGCTGCAATTCCGGCGTAATACTCCATCACCTCCACGCCAGTCAGAATATCAACGGTGCTCGTCTCACTGATCGCTTTGCCGGTATCCAGCGTTTCTAGCTGGGCCAGCTCCATGTTGCGCTCGGTGAGAATCGCCGCAGCACGTTGCAACACTTTACCTCGTGCAGCGGCATGCGTCGTTGACCAAATCTTAAACCCTTCTAATGCCGACTCCACCGCATAATCAACGTCAGCTTGCCCGGCGGCCTCTACTGCACAGATGGCTTCGCCGTTCCCGGGGTAGATAGTCTCGAAGGTTTGACCCGTATTGCTGTGATGATAGCGCCCGTGGATGTAGCTCTGTTGCGTTGGAAGTTTGCTGCTGGCATCAAAGTATTGGCGATCATTCATAGTATTTTTAGTGCGGTGCTCCCAACTTGAACTCAGATGGAAGTTTGATAGTGATATCGGCTTGTCTAATCCTGCACATATTCCTCTGCGGCGTCCAGCAACCAAACGCCGAGATAATCGGCAAAGCTGCGGCGGAATATCACTCTGAAACCCGCGACGGCCTCACCTTCGACGTTAAGCGGGTAAACCGTTGCGCTGGCTTTCGCGAACACCGTTTGCGCACACTGTTCACGCGTAAACACGGAAGGGTGGAAATCAAACGGTGACGCTTTGGCGAGCAGCTCGGTGGTCGCTGGGCCACTTATTTCGAGCATCGTATTGCCGCCGGTCACATCCACAACACCAGCATGGGTATTTTTAAGTTGAGTGTTTAGGTCTTCGAGCAGATCATTCAACTCGCTCTCTTTAACAACGAGCAACCATTCACTGGGGCCATACCAGAGTATGTCGGCTTTATTACTCGCAACCCAAGTATTCGCTTTCACTGGTAACTCGTTGCCCAATACCTGCGCTGCAGCACTCGTAAAACTCGCGTTACCTGGTTTGCCGCGTAAGACCACATAAGCTTGAAACGGAGCTTCCCGAATTTGCAGCTGTGAATTATCGGCCAACCCAGATAGATCGATCTGATTTAGCGGACTTTGTGCTTGTGGTGTTTGATTCATCGTTTTTGCAATACTCACAGCTTTTGCCGTTCGCCCTCTGGGTCAATAAAAACGGTTGAGCTGATCACCGCAGGTACAAACTCGCCATTCTCCATCGCGATATAAACGGTATCTCCCATTCGATTGAAACCATCTTTCACTAAAGCTAGCGCAATCGAACGATCCGCACATGCGGACCAATAACTGGAAGTGACATGACCCAACATCGGCGTGGGTATGGCCGTGCTTTGGTCGTTAACAATTTGCCCACCTTCAGGCAATACGCGTGTAGCGTCTTCAGTGAGCAAGCCCACAAACTGCTTGCGATCAGTTCTGATTGTGTCTTCGCGCTCTAAGGATCGGCGCCCTAAATAATCTTTGGTTTTAGATAAGGCCCAGTTCATACCAAGATCAACTGGCGACACCGAACCATCGGTGTCCTGCCCAACGATTACATAGCCTTTTTCTGCTCGTAAGACATGCAATGTTTCAGTTCCATATGGCGTGATATCAAACTCTTCACCGGCTTGCATCAGCCGTTCCCAAAGGTGGCGCCCGTAGTTGGCATTAATATTGACCTCGTACGCTAACTCACCAGAAAAGCTGATTCGATTCACCCGCACATAGAGACCATCCACTGCCCCTTCTCGAGATGTCATAAAGGGGAATGACTCAGCAGCAAAATCAATGCCATCGACCACGGCTGAAACCACCTTCCGGCTATTTGGGCCGACAACCGCCGCTGTAACCCAGTGATCGGTCACCGACGTTAAGAATACTTCTAAATCCGGCCATTCCGTTTGCAGCCACAATTCCATCCATTGCAGTACCGATGCCGCGCCACCGGTTGTGGTGTGCATGAGGTATCGATTTTCTTCTAACCGCACCGTCACGCCATCGTCCATTACCATGCCGTCTTCGCCCAACATAAAGCCATAGCGAGCACAATCTATGCCGAGCTTTTTCCAAGCATTAGTGTAGATGCGATTAAGAAATTCGGCCGCGTCCTTCCCAACAATTTCGATTTTGCCGAGGGTTGAAGCATCCATAATGCCAACGCTGTTGCGCGTGGCTAGACATTCGCGATTCACCGCGTCCTGCATCGACTCTCCAGCACGCGGATAGTACCAAGGGCGATGCCATTGACCGACGTTTTCAAATAAGGCACCTGCTTGTTCGTGCCACTCATGCAGAGCGGTTTTACGGATTGGGTCAAAAAGCGTGCCACCAATTTCACCGCCTGCTACCGCACCGAATGATATCGGTGTGTAGTTCGGTCTAAAGGTGGTGGTTCCGGTTGAAGGAATGTCTTGGTCAAGAGCGTGCGCCAACACGGCCATGCCAACAATATTGCCGGTCTTGCCCTGATCTGTACCGAAACCCAGAGCGGTATAACGCTTCACGTGTTCGACCGATTTAAACCCTTCACGAGTGGCCAAGTAGATGTCGGAGGCACTGACATCATTCTGCAT
>CALJJR010000209.1 GCA_937973905.1 uncultured Arenicella sp.
GCACTGGCAAGAACCATTAGGCAGACCAGTGACGTTGATATCCAATAAATTGTTTTCATGCCTATATTGTACCTTTTTGTTGCATATTAATTGTCTGCAAACGAGGTTTGATAGCACGGGTTGGAAAGAACAAAAAATTAATAGGAGGAATCATGTCGATTGCAAAAATACTAAGAACTCACCTCAGCCTTTTGTTGTTTGCCATATATGCTGTTGGTCAGGTCGTTGCGGCAGATACAGGCAAACTAAGATTCACTGCGCCCGAGAAGGCTGGCATGGATGCCAAACGTTTAGAGCGAGTAGGGCAGGAGATGAAAGCGCTGGTAGATAAGGGATTATTAGCCGGAGTGGTTACCATTGGAGCGCGTAAAAACAAGATTGTGCACTATGAAGCTCATGGCTATCAGGATCTGGAAACCAAAACTCCAATGAGCAAAAACAGTATTTTCAGAATCTATTCGATGAGCAAACCAGTTACCGGCGTGGCATTAATGATTTTGTATGATGAGGGCAAGTTTCGGCTTAATGACCCGGTCGGAAAGTACATACCTGAGCTTGCAAATATGCAAGTCCATATTGGTGAAGACGAGGAAGGAAATTTACTGACTGAACCGGCAAATCACCCGATCACGATTCGAGAGCTGATGAATCATACTGGGGGACTTGCATACGGCACCATGAACAGTATGGATCTAATCGATCAAAAATACACTGAGGCAAGCATCTATGACCCGGACTCAAGTCTTAAAGATATGGTTGAAAAAATCGGCAAAATCCCACTTAAGTATCAGCCTGGGAGTAAATGGTATTACAGTGCAAGTGTCGACGTGCAAGGTTATTTGGTTGAGCGCTTGTCGGGTCAACGGTTTGGTGATTTTCTCGAGGAACGTCTTTTTAAGCCGCTGGGCATGAAGGACACAGCCTTTTATGTTCCCACGGAAAAAGTAGAGCGATTTGCACAACAGTATTCACTCAATGAAGCGGGGGAGTTAGTACCTGGCGAACTGTTCGGTGGGCCGATACGCTTTCTTGATAATCAAAATCTACAAGGTGGCGGTTGGGGGTTGGTTTCCACCGCTATGGATTATCTGCGTTTTGCGCAGATGTTGCTAAACGGTGGTCAGTTAGACGGCCAACGCATCCTTGCTCCATTAACGGTTAAATTGATGCATACCAACCATCTGCCCACCGGTTTTCCCATGACCGATCCACTACGCCCACCAGGTACAAGTTTTGGTTTAGATTTCGCGATTGTTGAAGACCCCGTCGAAGGTGACGCGTATTCCAAAGGTGAGTATTATTGGGGCGGCGCATCAGGAACTTGGTTTTGGATAGATCCACTGCAAGAAGTTGTATTTGTAGGACTTATTCAGCATTTTTTGCCCCAAGCGCCTGATACGCGTGGCATCTCCAAACAAATGTTTTACCAAGCCATTGTTGATCCAAATTAGGGCACTGATAGGCTCTATCGACTCACGTCAGAGTTGGCATGACGATAGACTAAAAATGCTGTCTACCTAAGTCGAACATATTACCCAGTTCTAATTTTTCCTAGAATTAGTATCGCGTAACAGAGATTGCTCATTACAGCAAACGCGCTCAGTGTTTTGGCAAGTGCATCTAGAGTTTTTTGGAGAATGCCTGTGAGCCAGCCTCGACAATGATCTTGATCCTTGAGAATTCGTTTTGTCCGCATTAAAAAGAGTGGGCCCAACGCAGCGCGCAAACACAGGAGACATGCAGTCTTAGAAGGGCGCATTACAGAGAAGAATAAGGGCCTTCCAAGGCGCAGCATTCCCTTTACTCGGCGAATATTATTAATTCATCACAACTAGATCGGCTTCTTGTTGCCAAACGGAAAATTGGCCAGAAAACTTAGCTAATAAACTTTTTCAAATTTTTTTGAACCTTTTTGTCTCGCTCGACCACTCAATAGTCAAACCCGGCTTTTTTGTTGAATTTTGGAGTCGGGTTGGAATCAACAAGTCGATAATAAATTCCCTAAACCGAGACTCTTATAATGAATACTCTAACCTTAAAAAAGCTAATGATTGCCGCCACGCCCTTGGTGGTTGGCAGTTTGCTGGCTAACTCCGCAGTTGCTCAAACTCAAACCCGCGTTACAGTTCGTATCGAGAATGTGGCCCCAGAAACAGCGACACTCCAAACCCCGGTTTGGGTTGGTTTGCATGATGGTGCAACTTTCGATACATACAACGGCAATACACCTGCTAGTTCACGCCCGATCGCTGGATCTTTTAATGCCCTGGGCCAAAGCGCCATGGAAGAAATTTGTGAAGATGGTTCTACTGCACAAATCGCGGCAGATTTCGCAACTCTGCAGCCAAATGGCGTTGATGCTACGGTTGCAGGCCCCAATGGCGGGCCAATCGCGCCTGGTGAGATCACCGAATTCACTTTCACTGTTGATGCCAATAGTCCAGACACACGTTACTTCTCGTATGCCTCTATGGTACTACCCAGTAATGATTTTTGTATCTCAAATGGCAACCCAGCCGCTCACCAAATCTTTGATGAAAATGGAAACTTTGTTGCGCAGAGTTTTTTCGTTGCGGGCAGCGAAGCGCTCGATGCAGGTACTGAAGTGAATGATGAGATCCCGGCAAACACGGCTTTCTTCGGCCAAGCTGCGCCCAATACTGGTCAAATTGAAGGTGGTTTGATTGGCACCATCGGTGCTGATTTACCTGAGACTGGTTTCATCCCAGTAAACCCCAATGACCCTGCAATTACAATTTTAGAAACCCCAGCTTTTGCAGAAGCAAACTTTCGCCAGCGCGGTTACTCTTTCTTAAAGTTTACCTTCTCTGCCGAAGCTGCGCCTGATATTACTGATGAACTGCGATTCACTAGTTTGCTCAAAAGTCAGAACGAAGTACCTGAGGTACGCACTCGAACGCTAGGCTTGGTTCAATCGAATTTGATTGAACAAGGTAATGTGTTGGAAGTCTTGGCGGCGATCATTCGCTTACCGCGCCGAGTTGAGATTACTGCTGCGCACCTACACTTAGGCGCAGAAGGCGAGAATGGCCCGGTGGTTGCTGATCTGCTTAATAACGGTGAGTTAGTTGGATCACGACGAGTTCGTCGCTTGTCTGCAAGCATCGATTCGAGCGATCTTGTTGGCCCACTAGCTGGTGGCACGCTAAGCGACCTAGTTCGTGCGATTCAAGAAGAGCGAATCTATGTAAACGTGCATACTGATCGTAACCCAGCGGGCGAAGTTCGTGGCCAATTGACGCAACGTGAGCAGTACTAAGTCGTAAAGATATATAACTTTTTCCTTTTCTTTAAAGGCCACCATCGTTCTTCGGTGGTGGCTTTTTTATTACGGTAATAGAAAACCTACTCACATAGTCTCGTGGTTGAGTAATCAGCATCTCCTTAGCAAGAGGACAAAACCTGAGTAGGTTTACCCGAGTGGAACATGTGCTCTAGCATTGCCAGTCTCATATGGTCTGGACGCCACCATACAGATATTGAATATTGAAAGGCAACATCGGCACAGCGGTTTTAGGACCGTTCGGCAATACCAATATTCAAAGAATTCTCGCATCTTAGAAAGAAATCGTTTTGGGGGAATCATTTCTGCGCGAAGACTTACTGTGTTGACACCGTGGGCGTGGATGCACAATTGTTACGAGAGTACCTAAAATATCAACGGCAGCAAGAAGAGCCACAGCACTCATTAGAATTGAAGTAGATTAAAACAGCGAAATAACTCTGGAGTGCCTTCTGAGAAGGCACTCCGTTCTACCACCTCTTAGTGGGCCTAGTTAGTAGCCATAGTGCAAAGCCACGTTCTAAGAACGCGGCTTTCTATTTGCTCGGGTTTAATTGTTAAGGCTGTTTAGCGCCCAATCTCAAGCGCATTATCGCCTACATTTATGAACTGGCTACCATTCCAAAAATAGGACATGCCGTTAACATTAATGCCCCACAGCACGCCATCTTGGCCAACGTCGATATTCTGCAGGCGGCTGCGGCTGGAACCAAACTGCTCGAAAGACGAGCCATTCCATTGCCAGATCGAATCGTCTGTTCGAGTCATAAACACATTGCCACCGCCTACGGCGCTATCTTGGCCATCGGAGCTACGACGCAACCAGCGACTACCATTCCACTGATAGACATCGTTGTTAACATTGATGCCCCACAGCACGCCATCTTCGCCAACGTCGATGCGCTGCAAGCGGCCAAAACTAGGGCCAAATCGTTCGAAAGACGAGCCATTCCATCGCCAGATTGTGTCGTCTGTTCGTGTTATAAACACATTGCCACCGCCTACGGCGATGTCTTGACCATCGGCACCGCGATTCACCCAACGACGACCATCCCACTGAAATATATTACCTGCCTGATTGATACCCCACGGTAGACCATCTTCGCCCACGTCGATTCTAACCAGTCTGCCAAAGGACGGTCCA
>CALJJR010000210.1 GCA_937973905.1 uncultured Arenicella sp.
AAGACAGTTTGATACTGATATTAACGATCTTCGTTTACTGACAAAGGTCTGAGATGTAATATGTCGCTAAGATTTAGCACGCAGTTCTTGCAAGTCGATCTAAGTTGGTTATTTATATTTCGTTTTATTGGGTGGGTACCCAGGGGTTATCAATGTCTCAGCAATTGGCTCACGTAGAGTCTTCAGTGTCCGCATCGTTTCGATTCTTAGCCTTGGTTCTGTTCTTTTTGCTCTCAAGCATGTTCTCAGAAAGAGCAATGGGTGGGGTTACAGTTTTTGATTTCACTATAAGTGGCACGGTAAGCCGGCCTGCAGACTCAGACTTAAGTAATTCGCTAACTGTTTCAGTCCGAGTATGCGACCAGTTCGGCCAAAGCTGCCGATTCAATACGGCCACCATCCCCGCCGGGCAGACAACTTCAAATACCTTTACATCCAATGATCCCGGAAACAATCGATTTAAGCGAGTTGCCTATAGTTGTTCTAGCTGCGATGCGCCGCTGGTCGGGGCTGGGGTGTATGCGGCAGGTGAATCAGGTAACGCAGTACCCTTGAATAGAGTGAATGACACGCCTCCTGCCGGTGTGGTTACCACGATTGATGCACAACTGGTTACAACGATTGACTTCACCCTTGCGTCAGGAACTGTTTTCAGCGGCAATCTTAATTTTCCAGAAGCACTCGCCAATACCGAGTCCTCTATTGTAACAGCCTGCACCGGCACAAGTGATGACCTTGTTTGCACCGATGGTGTATTCGACTTCGCGGCTGGAGAAACACAAAAGCCCTTCGCCTTAGCCGTTGCCCCTACTGACCAACAATGGGAAATCCAAATCTCCTGTTCAGGCTGTAGAAATGACTTTTATTCACTAGGTTTTTTTGCTGACGGCCGGCAAAACAACGTCACTGTACGGCGCAACGCAGCGACGCGCTTATCCGGCGATGAGCCGCGCGATGATCTGGATATGCAGTTTATCGAAGGGGTTGAGCTAAGCGGCAGCATATCGCTTCCAGGGAATCTGACGGCTACAAACGATAACCAAACCCAGGTAAATGTTTGTAGTGCGAGTGCCGAAGATTTCTTTGGCAACGACTCCTGCGTTAGAAATTCTCCAGTTATTGGCATCGGTAACAACAGCGCTACATTTCAGGTTGTAATAGCGCCGGAATTGAACTGGACACTCGAAGCGGATTGTTTCGGCCCCTGCGTAGGGTTAGACAATATTTTTCCCCAAGTTTTCTATGCGGCAAACCAAGACAATAATAGTTTTTGGTCACGCGAAGCCGCCACCTCTATCAGGTTAGCCAATGATTCTGATGAGTTCGACCTGACTTTTTTTGCGGGCACTGAATTTTCAGGCGAAGTATTTACACCGAATTCAGAACCCTTATCTAGAAGCTTTAGCTATCAAATTTTTGCCTTTGATCCGCAAAGCGGTTTCGGCACGGTTGCGAGCGAATTCATGTTCGACGTCTCTGACAGCTACACAATTGATGTACCGGTGGTAGAAAACTTAATCGTTGGTGCCATGCCAAACGTGGATTCTCCAAACTCTATGGCTGAACAATTCCTACCCTTTGCGTTTCATGCTGTGGGTGCAGGTGCGGCTTTGAGCATTACTGATCGGACCAAAGCCGCCCAAGTACCAGCCGATGAAGGCCCCAAAACCGGTATCAATATTGGCTTGAGCGAAGGGAATCTGATCGGAGGAAGCATCAGCACTATTGACGGTAACGACCCCGATAATGATCTGTTTATACATATGATTGTGGACCAACAAAGCGGCAACGGGGTTAATTTGGGTGGGTTCTTTGGAGAAGAGTTAGGCGGATATGGCGGATATGGCGACGGTACCGGCACTGGCTTTGGCGAACAACGCGGCACCGGCGGCTATTTATTTGGCCCACCAAATGCTGGTTTAGTGAACTACGAACCCATTCGCATTTCTGAACAGGGCGGCAGTGGCCGTCGAAGCTTTTCAGTTCGGATTTCGCCTGATGCAGATACCAGTTGGCGCACTTATTACGGTTGCTTAAACTGTGGAGGAGAATTTGAGCGCTATGGATTTTTCAAAGAAAATCCGAGTCTTCCAGAGTTCGATGCAGACCCTTCTGAGACAACCGCTATATCTGGTCAGGCAACGTTTGTATCAGGGGGGGCTGATTATTCTGGCCACGACTTATTCCTGCTAGAACAAGAGGTCCCGCTCTGTGTGGCCATAAAAACAGCTAACAATAAAGTTGCGACCGTGTGCTTATAATCGCACTAAGCTGAGCTTACGAAAAACAACTCTCCGCGCTTGAATGCTCAATCAGCATTGGAGGCAGCCCTGGGTAGCGCTCTTGCCGCTACTCGCCATCGTTTTATGGGGCGGTTGGTTAAGACTTGCTTACTTAGGCGAGCCCTCATTTTGGATTGATGAAGCATTTAGCCTTGAGGTAGCTCAGCAGTGGCTACAAGGGGTCACTACGGTTGGTGATTGGCGAGCGTGGCTGCATCGGGTCTTGTTGGCGGGCAACATTGCGCTATTCGGAGAAGCAGAGTGGCTGGTTCGACTGCCCTCGGTGCTCGCCGGAATCATGCTCGTTGGAGCAGTCGCTGCTTGGATGTGGTGGCGTCTCGGTCGGTTCCCAGGGCTATTTTCAGCGCTGGTCTTATCAACCAGTTATTGGCAAATAGCTTGGTCTCGGCAGGCCCGGGAGTACATCTTTTTAAGCCTGGCGGTGTTTGTTGCACTATGGATCATCGATGATCTCGCCCGCAATAAATCTTCCACTCTCAAAGTCATTTCAATCACCTTTATTCTGGCATTGGTAGCTACGAGCTTTCACTTGTTCGGGCTAATAGTTCTCTTAGCTGGAGCCTTACGGCTAGCGCTCGATGAGCACTACTTTGGCAGCGCCAAACAACGCTGCTTAGGGGTCTTGTTAATCTTATTAGCTTCGGGCGCCTCGATCTTGTTGATTCGTTCTTATTTAGGCAATGAAACCCCACGATTTGACCTTTATGGCCGTTTTCTATGGCGCGAATATTGGCCGTTTTTACTGCTCACTGTACCAGCACTGCTAACACTTAAAAATCCCGACACCCGTCTCTTGATAGTGTGGCTGGCGCTGGTACTCGTAACTGGCTTTTTGGTTATCGTGTTGACCGTGCCACTGATAAATTTTCGCTATTTGTTCTTTTTGACGCCCGCCCTTGTTGTTATTGCTGCAACTCCTTTAAGTACACTAACTAAACCCCTTGCTGCACTTTATTTCGTATTTTCAGTCGCTTGGTTGGCCTACCACGACCAGCTGGTTGTCACGCCACAGCCCGAATACACCTTGGAACAACAAAGCACTGGTGCGGGACACCGTTATTACACACCGCAACCAGATTTTCGACTCGCTTACGAATACATCGATACACGACTAGGTCAGGTTGATTTGGTAACACCCTACCCAGCTGTTAGCCGCCGCTATCGAAACATTGACGATACAATGGCGATCAATGCCAACATCCAATATCCCTATGTCTCTCGCAATGACCGTGGTGCTACCGAGTTTTACACAGGCTTATACTTTGCCTCAGCAGGCGCGCTGTTTCAGCTTATGGAACAGGTTGGTGAACTTTATATCTTAGTCGATACCATGGCTCAGCAGCGTATGGACCCGCAAATAAGGTTACTGCTAAATCAATTTGGTCAACCAATTGAAAGTTGGCAAAAGCCGCCGTATTCGAACCTCTTTTTGTACCGCTTAGAGCGGCCGAAATAAGCACCACGCTCGCGAATCAAACTCCACTTATTTGCCAAACGCTTGGTTCCAACTGCAACATCTAAAAAGCAAAAAAGATAAGATTTTCATTGCGTTTTTAGGCATTCTTGCCAGGATATTTTTGTTCCCCTTCGGCGTGCAGTATTTATGAATCACACCAACCAAACAGTTACTTTGGCAAGCTTGCGACAACGACTCAGGGATCAGGTTCACGCTGACGAAAATCAATGTGTAGCCGCACTTCTTGAAAGCCCAAGTTTGTCCACCGAGCAACGCAGGAATGCCCAATTCCGAGCCACCGAGTTTATTGAAAACTGTCGTGCCAAAGACAGTCAGCACAATATTCTAGATTCCTTCTTACAAGAATTTAGCTTGTCGAATCAAGAAGGAATCGCCCTTATGTGCTTGGCTGAGGCTTTGCTAAGGATTCCCGACAAACACGTTGCCGATGAACTTATTGAAGAAAAATTAAGCTCGGGCAATTGGCGCAAACACTACGGTCAATCCGACTCGAATCTGGTTAATATCGCCACCGTTGGGCTTATGCTTACCGGAGGTTTCGTTAAGTTAGAGGACGAGTTTTCTGGCAATCCATCGAGCTGGCTGCCATCAATTGGTCGCAAGGTTGGTGAGCCAGTTGTACGCCAAGCGATCCGCCAAGCAATGAGCGTGATGGGTGGGCAATACGTATTGGGTCGCAGCATTGATGAGGCGGCTCGCATTGGACGTAAAGAAAACCGCGCAAGTACTCGGTTCTCATTCGATATGCTGGGTGAAGGAGCACGCACCCGAAAAGATGCGCGTAAGTATTTTGACGCCTACATGGATGCGATCAATGCGATAGGAAAAATGATTGAACAAGGCCGCGCCGATAGTGTTGTTCAAGCGGATGGTATTTCCGTCAAGCTGTCGGCATTGCACCCTCGTTATCATTATTCGCACCATCATCTGGTGATGATGGAACTACTGCCAATGCTGAAACAGCTCGCTGTGGCAGCCCGTAAATTTAATATTGGTTTTACCATCGATGCCGAAGAGTCGGAGCGATTAGACATCTCCCTAGATTTGTTTGAGTCATTGGCACGTGATTCAGAACTTGATGATTGGGATGGTTTGGGATTGGTGGTTCAGGCTTATCAAAAACGAGCGCCAATGTTAATCGATTGGTTGTCAGCTCTCGCACGCGACAGCCATCGCCAGTTGATGGTGCGGCTCGTGAAAGGCGCGTACTGGGACCGCGAAATTAAGTTCGCGCAAGAGATGGGCTACGGTGATTATCCGGTTTACACCAGAAAAGCGAACTCAGATCTTTGCTATCAGGTATGTGCCGATAAACTACTCGATGCAAGCGATGTTATCTTCCCTCAGTTCGCAACTCACAATGCACACACAGTGGCGTTGGTATGGGAGTTGATCGAGGCGCGAGGCGGAGTGGCGAGCGTTGATTTCGAGTTTCAACGCTTACACGGCATGGGCGATTTACTCTATGGCGAAGTAGACGATAGCGATACCGACCATGTATTACCGATGCGGGTTTATGCGCCTGTGGGCGCACATAAAGACCTGCTGCCGTACTTGGTTAGGCGCCTACTCGAAAACGGGGCCAACAGCTCTTTCGTCAATCAATTCCTTGATAAGGACACGCCAATCACTGAAATCGTACAAGACCCCGTTGATGAAGTCAGCGCGACAGAGCCATACCGACATGGTCAGATACCGCTACCGGTCGATCTCTATCGAGCAACGGGTTTGCCAGCAACAGCGCGAGACAACTCTTTAGGAATTGATTTAGATAACCCAAGCACGGTGGATGATCTCCAGCAAAAGATCGCAAGTCATAGCGAGCTTCCGCTGGCTGCACCGATTGTTGGAGGCAAGCTTAAAACCAGCGGTGAACGCCAAGCAATTATCAGCCCGGCCGATCACAGTGTGACCGTCGGCCACAATATTGATGCCAGCGATGCAGACATAGATGCGGCATTGAACGGCGCGCAACAAGCACACTCTGCGTGGAACGCGTTGGGCGGAACCCAGCGGGCCGACATTTTATTCAAAGCGGCGGATTTACTAGAGGCGGAACACACCCGACTTATGGGTTTAATCACCGCCGAAGCTGGTCGAGTCTTACCTGATACGATCTCAGAATACCGAGAGGCTGCAGATTTTTGCCGCTACTACGGTCTGCAAGCAGCAATGAACTTTACCAATGCCACACGTTTGCCTGGACCGACGGGTGAACTCAACGAGGTTCTGTTACAAGGGCGAGGCGTGTTTTTATGTATTTCCCCTTGGAACTTTCCCTTGGCCATTTTTGTCGGGCAGATCTCGGCGGCACTGGCGGCAGGCAATTGCGTAATTGCCAAACCCGCCGAGCAAACACCCTTGGTGGCGTGCGCCATGGTGCGATTATTTCATCAAGCCGGAATTCCGGGCGACGTATTGCAGTTCCTACCTGGTGAGGGCAGCGAGATTGGGCCCAAGCTGGTTAACGATCAGCGTATTGATGGCGTATGTTTTACCGGCTCAACACAGGTGGCAAAACTCATTAATCAACAACTGGCGCAGCGCGACGGGCCGGTAGTACCGCTGATTGCAGAAACCGGTGGTCAAAACGCGATGATCGTAGACTCTTCCGCATTGCCTGAGCAGGTAGTCGACGATGTGATCAATTCTGGCTTTAATAGCTGTGGGCAGCGTTGCTCTGCCTTACGCGTCTTATATGTTCAAGAGGAAATCGCCGATGGTGTGATTGAGATGTTGATCGGCGCGCTCGATGCGCTTGAGATTGGAGACCCAGCACTATTATCCAGCGATATCGGCCCCTTGATCGACAACCAAGCGAGGGCGCGTTTAGAGCAGCATTTAACCGCAATGGAAGCCGACCCCAAGGCCAAAGTATTGGCTCGCTTTGATGGTGCTCGATTACCTTCAACCGGCTCGTATTTTGCACCCACAGTGATCGAGTTAGAAAATATCCAACAACTTACTCAAGAAGTATTCGGCCCGTTTGTGCATGTGATTCGCTATAAGTCCAAGCAGCTTGATCAGATATTGGCTGACATAAATGCCACTGGCTTTGGTCTCACATTAGGGGTTCACAGCCGTCGCGAACAATTTGCCGAAGAGGTCTTTAGCAAAACCAATATTGGTAATACCTACGTAAACCGCAACATTGTTGGGGCGGTTGTAGGAGTCCAGCCATTTGGGGGGCATGGTCTTTCTGGGACCGGGCCAAAGGCCGGTGGCCCACACTATCTTTACCGTTTTGCTACTGAGAAGACCCGCACTGTAAACTTAGTAGCAACCGGCGGCGACGTAACTCTATTAAACCTCGGTTAAGCTGAATTCTACGTCTCGCTATCTCGCTATTATCAACTTGCAACCCCAAGAATTGTCCGAAAACTCCAAAATACTATGAATACAAAGACGATCATCACAGCCCTCAGTTTGTCTCTTTTTACGCTCATTTTTGCAAGCTGCTCTCAGCAAGAAACCGTCAGCGAAACGGCGTCTGATACTGAAAATCCAAAACCCGAAAAAGTGATGATCAGCAATGATGAAGCTGCAATCAGCAATGCCGCAAAAGAAATAGATGAGGCTGGCCTAATGGCGCATGTAATTACGCTTGCATCTGACGCTTATGAAGGGCGCGCACCATCAACGCCGGGTGGCCGCAAAACGGTGGAATACATAGAAGCGGAATACCAAAAAATAGGCTTGGAAAAACCCTTTACCGACGCCGATGGCAACAAATCATATCGCCAAGCCGTAGAGTTAATTGAACAAGAAGTCACCAACTCTCCCGCACTCACGTTCGCCTATGAGGATGGTTCTACCGATGTTTTGGCTTATAAAGAAAGCTCTATGTCATGGTCGACACGCGTTGGCGAAGCGGCTTCTATTGAAAACTCAGACCTAGTGTTTGTAGGCTATGGAGTGGTGGCACCCGAGTTTGGCTGGGATGATTACGCCGGCATTGATATGGCCGGCAAGACGGCTGTAATTTTGGTTAATGATCCTGGTTTTCGTGCCGCTGATGACAGCCTATTCAAAGGCAATACCATGACCTACTACGGGCGCTGGACGTATAAATATGAGGAGGCGGCACGCCAAGGAGCTGCCGGCGCGATCGTTGTACATGAAACTGCTGCTGCGGGTTATCCGTGGGAAGTAGTGAGTGGCAGTTGGTCTGGCGCGCAATACATGTTGTTTACCGAGGACGGCAATGCCGGCAATGTGGCGGTTGAGGGCTGGATCACTCAATCTGCGGCAGAAACATTGTTCGAAAAATCTGGTATGAACTACCAGGAGATGGTGTTAAAAGCAGGCGAAGTTGGTTTCAAACCGGTTCCCATGGCCGCTCGAGCCAGCGTGGCTCTTAGCAATGCCAGCAAGCGCTCAACTTCTTATAATGTCGGCGGTGTGCTGCCTGGTCGTGAACGTGCCGATGAAATTTTTATTTACACCGCGCATTGGGATCACATCGGCAAGCGAGATGTGCCCGACGGCGAGGATGGAATCTATAATGGTGCGCAAGACAACGCTACGGGCACGGGCGGTATTATCGAAATAGCGCAAGCGTTTAGCGCCTTGCCGCAAGCACCAGAGCGGTCGCTAATGTTTCTTGCCGTCACCGCTGAGGAATCTGGGCTATTGGGCTCAAAACAGTACGCTGCTAACCCGCCTCATCCAATGGCCAAGCACGTGGCGGGAATTAACATTGATGCGCTAAGCACCTATGGCGCAACCGACGACGTCGTAGTAGTGGGTTTTGGCAATTCTCAGATGGACGACTACTTGCGCATTGAAGCCCAAAAACAGGGCCGGGTTCTGGTGCAAGAACCAACGCCAGAGAAAGGTTTCTTCTATCGCTCAGATCACTTTAATCTCGCCAAAAAGGGCGTGCCAATGCTCTATGCAGAAGGTGGTATTCAGGTACGCGGCAAACCAGAGGGCTATGGTAAAGCTGAATCAGAACGCTACGGGGCAGAGCGCTACCATAAACCCGCAGACGAGGTTCATGCCGACTGGGATAACGGTAGCATTATGCAAGACCTAAACCTGCACTTCAGAATTGGTGTAACCATTAGTGATAGCAATGATTGGCCAGTTTGGTCTGACGGGAATGAGTTTAAAGCGATTCGTGAAGCAAGTTTGAATCAATAGGTATTAAGAGCGCTCAGCGAGCATAAGATCTTGATGACTGATACGCCCCGGCGAATAACTGTTCACCTGATGCTCACTCGCGTAGCCTAAAGACAGCCCGCACAAAAGCTTGTACTCTTTTGGAATATCAAAGTACTGGTCGAGTGGTTTTCGCCACAAGGCCAGTGCGCCTTGAGCGCAGCTTGATACCCCTCGTGCTTCTGCGGCCAACATGATGCTTTGCAGTAAAATCCCAACATCCAACACGCTATACACGCCAAGCCCTTTGTGGGCAAAAAAGAAAATCGCCGTTGGAGCGCCGAAAAACTCAAAATTTCTCGCCATCTGCTGATCACGCTTCTGCGTGTCATGGCGCTTAATGCCAAGCAACCCATACAGGCCTTGGGCAGTTTTCAATCGGCGTTTTTGCAGTTCTGCTGGGTAAACTAGGGCTTGTTTGTAATCATTGCTTGGCATGCTTTTATTGGTTAAGAACGCCAACAGCTGACGCCATTTCGGTGCCCGCTGTAACTTACTTATTTCAAGGTAGTTGGATTTAAGCTCTTGCGCGAGGGCATCTCGAGTAGGCCCCGAGGCCACCGCGAGACGATAAGGTTGTGTGTTAGACCAGCTGGGTGATTGCATCGCATCCTCAAGAATCTTATCTAACAAACCCGGCGCTAAAGGCTCGGCCAAAAAGTCTCGGCTTGAACGACGTTGTCTTAACAATTCTGAGATGTCCATCATTATATTTAGCTGTAAGGTAATTTGCTGCAAAGTGTAACCCAAGCAATGCTGCTGCTCGTATTTGAAATAGGTATACTCTAAATCGTTCCTGAGAAATAAAAACTATGCCCAAAAGTCCTGAAGAGGCTGAACAGTTAATTAATACCGCTTACGACCTGGCGCTTGATCCGTCATTGTTCGAACGGTTTGCTGTGGCGTGGGATCAATTCACTCAGGACATGACCCAAGATGATGCGGAGCTGGATGATGGACTGCAGGCTCATTTTGAACGCGCGTTTATGATTCTTGAGCGCATGGGCAGGGATATCAGCTCAACTCAACCACTGGAAAATCTAATTGCTGAGCGCGATGGACCATGTTTAAGCGTAAACACAGAAGGGCAAATACTTACCGCTAATAACTATGCGAGTCAGTTGCTCGGGGCCCAACTTGAGGGCCTCGCCTTACCGCAGTCCGTGCACCAAAAAAGCAGTGACTCATTGACGCGCGGCTTACTTGAAGTTCAAAGCGCGCATAGCCTATTACCTATATTGGTGTTGCTGGAAGACAATGTGCCGTCGTTGTTTGTGCTTAGAAAATTACCGCAATCGAAACAAATCCTCATCGATATTACGGGCTCAGTTTGGAGCCCAGAAGTCAGCGAATTTTTGACTAAAACCCATGGTCTTACGCAGGCCGAAGTCGAAGTTGCGAAGCTTCTTTATCAAGGGCTAAACCTGCAGGAAATTGCCGATACGCGCCATCGCTCTAAAGAAACCGTACGCAAACATCTGCGTGCAGTTTTTGATAAAACCGATTGTCACTCGCAAGCACAGTTAATGCGTTTGATCACGGGCATCAATTTCGCGCGGATAGACGAACCAAAACTAGCTTGGTTTAGCTCGCGCATAAACATGAGCAACCTATTGCTGCGCGATGGTCGAAATCTTGCCTACTACGACGTTGGCACTGGCGACAAGGCATTGGTAATCATGCACCCCTACCTACGCACACCAGAACTGCCTGAGGCCATTGAGAAGCATTTGCTGTCAAAAGGGTACCGATTAATCGGTGTGTGTCGAGCTGGCTTTGGTGATTCCACGCCGCTGGGTAAGAATGAGGATGTTCTACAAAAGTGTGCAACCGATGTCATCGAGTTGATGGATACGCTAGGGATCAACAATTTCTCATTGCTCGGGCTAATGGGCGGCTCAATCAACTGCTACGCAATTGCGAGTCACGCGCCTAAGCGCGTAAGCAAAATTACGATCATCTCTGGCACCGTTCCAATCGTAGATGATTCACAGGTGAAGGGCATGCCACCGAGCACACGTGCCATGGTCTTTACTGCACGCAGATTACCCAAAATTTTTCCGTTCTTAATTCGCTCCGCCGTGGCGATGGTCGATATGGGTGATGAAGAAAAATTGATCCATTCTATTTATGGGAAGTCGCCTTCGGATTGGGAATACGCAACACGGCCAGAGGTTCGAGATTGGATTGTGCGGGGCGCACAGTTTACGGTGCATCATGGATACGCCACCTACGCGCGAGAAATCGCTGCGATAGCACTGTTAGATGGAAACTTTCTCGCTAAAGTATCGTGTCCAACTACGCTGATACACTCGCCAGAGGATATTTTTGTAACGCTGGATTCAGTAAACACATTGGCTAAACAAAACGAGTTGTTAAATGTTATCGAAGTTCCCAATTCCAGCCATTTAATGCTCTTTAGTCATACCGAAGTATTGCTCGACTTACTAAGCTGAAAAAAGCTCTATTGAAATACCGACTACTGCCCTATGTCTGCGTTAACAATGCGGCGAATATCTGGGTCTTCAGAGGCTAGCGCTATACTGCGCGCAAGTGCTCGTTGTTGCGGGGTTTTGTAATTGCCATACAGGTTTTTAACGAAGTTAAGCTGATCACCTTGTTTGGTTAAATCAGCATAGGCCGCGCGTAAACGGTCTGTATCTTGAATATTACGCGCCAATGAAATGGCCAATTCTCGCTTCGAGCTATCTCGCGCAGAGAATAAATCTAGGAGCGATGATTGTTGCCGACGACTCATTTCAATATCCAAGTTTTTAGACACCCAAAGACCGTCAATGCGAGTATCAGGCGCCATTAGCTCATCAATATTGTTTTGCAGAAAAACTTGCTGGATTTCTTTCTTATTCATCACTGAAGAATAGGTATACCGGCCTTGCAAATATTCATCAATGCCAAGTTGGCTCATGTGATCGATCATGAATTCGGGATCATGCTCGTAAAGTGACTTAGCAAGCGAATAATTAAAAGCGCCGCCTTTATCTGGCGAAACCAATAGCTCCTTAGCTCGTCGAATCCCTTCTAGGTCTCCACGTTTAACAATCTCCTCCAAAACACTGCCAGCAATCCATGACTCCAAATCTTCTTCCTGATACAGCAATTTAAGCTGATCTAAACGCAACTTTTGCAAACCTTTCTCGCGCAGCTTGCTCAATATGCTGCGCCGCTCGGTCCTTATGTCTGACTCAAAATAGGCATCAAAAAGCTGCGGCGCATCCATTTGACCATAAATACGGTCTAGCTCTTGATGGCGCTCCTGAGCGACTGCAAAGTAACTATCCATGACATCCGCAAAATCGTTCGTTTCTGTGAACTTCTTGAACGTAGAATGAAACTCGGCCAGATTTAACTCAGCGCGATCTTCGCCCGCCTCGTCGTCGCCACCATCGTCTCGTTCTTGCTCTTCGACACCCTGCAATAATGATGCGTTAACGCGCTCTTTTTCGCTTGGTACTATGCGCTGATCCGCGACGAATTCTGCTCGGTTGGCTTTTTCTGCGTAAAGCGAAGAATGCATAAAATAGAGAGCCGTATTGTTGATTAACAAAGCAATGACTAAAGCTATAAACATTCTCTCCATCGTCATTACTCGCTCTCCACTAAGTGTTACCTGGCATACTGCTGCAACACAGGGTCGTCACTCTCAGCAGCCAACTCTCTTGCCAGTTTCTTAATGTTCTCATTGCTGGCACTCGAGATCAGTGTCGACAGCATGGTTTGTTGATCTTGACTGCGCGTGAGCTTAGCAAAACCATCTCTGATTAACCTTGGGTCGGAGACATTGTGGATCAAACCAATTGCAAAATTACGTTTATCTCGACTTCCGGAGCTAAGTAATTCGGTGATCTTGTATTGCTGATCGCTATTCATATCAAGCTTCAGGTCGAAAGGAACCATTTGAAACAAAGTATTGCTATTTGAATCTAAAACCTGATCCAAATTCTTAGTGTAAAAGGTTGCAGCAAGCCCTTGATCCTGCATGAGAAGCGCGGACAAGGCATATTGACTAGCGGCCAAGTCTTCAACTCGCAAATTCTCTACATACTCTCGAATAAACGCGGGGTCTTTGTCATTTATCTGCGCAAAAATATCGTAGCCGCCTTGCAATGCCAGCATGGGGTTATCAATTTCTTGTTTGGCCCATTGCAGCGCTTCGGCATCATTTTTCTCAAGCAACACTTGCAGCACCTGATATTTGCCGAACAACTCGCTCTCACTCGCTTGGTAAAGATCCTTTAGCTCCACGGGGGACAACTCCCCCATTTTGCCCTGCATCAGCGCCTGTAAGGCCATCTGCTTGTCAGTGCTACTTTGAGAATTCGTATAGGAGTCATAGAGTTCGCGCGCAGACATTGAGCTGTATTGCTGCATATTTTGCATCATGCGATCACCCGTACTCATTGTGTATCGATCCATGATCGCAATAAACTCATCGCTTTGACTAAAGCGGCGAAACTCCTGGTCAAAGCTGGTGGATTCAGCCGGTTGATCAGAGACTGCTACGGTGTCGGCACTTAATGCCAAATCGCTCTTAGTCGGCAACCGTGGTGCTCGCTCTTCGCTCGGCTCTATCATTTTGCGAACGGGTTGTTCTTCTACCTGACTTACTTGCCGCACAACATCTCGCGTGAGGATTTCGGGCGGTACTTCGGTCGAGAAAAACCCAAGTAAATAAAGCAATACCAGATTGTTCAACATCAAAGCTGAAGCACCTAATACAATCCATTTAATCATGACGTCCCTCCAGAAAGTGAATGCCTAAGGTTTAAACCTCGCTAACAACATTGGCAGCATAACCAAATTGGCGATCAAGGCGGTGATCATCGCCAGCGCGGTTAAGATCCCAAAATACATAGTGGGGACGAAATTTGAAAACACCATAATCAAAAATCCGGCCGCAATTGTTAGCGTGGTGTAGAACATTGCTTGACCCACATTATTTTTAGCGATGGTAATTGAATCATCAACGCTTTGATTTGCTAGTCGTTCATCACGATAGCGCGTCACATAATGTATTGCGTTATCGACCGCGATACCAACTGTAATTGCGGCAATCGTGATGGTCATCAGATCAAGCGGAATATTAAAAATGCCCATGATTCCAAGCACTATGCCAGCTGAGAAAATATTTGGAACAATGGTGATCAGAGCCAGTTTTAGACTACGAAATAACACGCTGAACATCACCATAATCGCCAGAAACACGGTTCCTAAGGTGAGAATTTGTGAGTTGAACAGCGAGTTAAGCATATTGTTATAAAGTACCAACATACCGGAAATATTAACTTGTTGATCGGCTAGACCATGGTCTTCAACCAGCAAGTCTCCAATATCGGCAATCAGTTGATTTCGATCCAAACCCTTATGCGATTCAAATACCCGTATGCTGATATGCGCTTGGTTCCCATCAGCTGATAAGTACGGTGTATAAAGCGTTTCTTTCAGTGTGTCGGGAACCACGTTATAGAGAAAACCAAGATCGATATCATCCATCGGCTCGGCATCTTTAAGGTTTTCAAAAATGCTCATCGAAGTTGCCATCGACAGAACCTTGCCGGTTTCCTCAAATGCTTCAAGATCAACATGAATCGCCTTTATTTTGTCCAAGCCGTCAACGGTGTACCAATAGCTAGACGATAAATCAGCGGCAGCTGGCTGATCGACGGATTCCTCAAAATCATCAAAATCATCGGCACTGGCACCCAGACTCTCTTCAAAATCTAGATCGTAAACTGGCTCTGGTTCCGTGCCGCCACCGACCGAGTCTTCAAAGTCATCGAAATCATCAAAATCGTCGCTAGCCGTTTCAACCGCTGCTAGACGCTCAGCTCGAGCTTGGGCGCGTTGCTCTTTCTCAGTGAAGAAGCTGGGTGGCGCATCGATAATAATATCTAAAGGTGTGGTGCCGCCCAATTTAGAATCGATTTCATGCATGCCCTGATAGATTTCGGTATCTGATTTGAAATAGTCAATAAACCGATTTTCTACCGTCAGGTTTGCTAGACCAAACAGTGCCGCTGCTGCCGCGACTAAAAATACGCTAATAGCAATTGTTCGTTGGCGATATGCCGCTTCGGCGAAAGTGAGAATTGCTTTACTCAATGCATCTCTATTTGAGCCGGTGCTTTTGGGCTTCATCAACATGCCCAGCGTGGGGAATAACAAGAAAGTTCCCACCATCGAAACCAAAATACCAAGACACATGATCACGCCGAAATCGATGACTGGGCGAATACCACTAACGATCAAAGAGGCAAAGGCAACCACCGTGGTCAATGCGGTGTACAAACAGGCAATAAATTTGAAACGAATTGTTTGCTTGAGCAAAGAACGTTGATCCAAATCGGGGTTCTGCTTATGCAGCTCTCGATAGCGCACCACTAAGTGGATATTTAATGACAGCGTGATGATCAACAGCAAAGATAAAAAATTGGAAGAGACAACCGATATCGGCCAATTCAAAAGCCCGAGCAAAGAAACCATGGCAAAACCGGTGATAAAACACACAGCCAATGGCATCACTACCCACCCGATCTGACGAAAAGCTAGGGCCAAGATAACAACAATCACGGCTAAAGCCGCCAATCCAAACACCGCCACGTCATCTTCAATAAAGCGGATTGAGTCGGTCACAATCATCGGTAGGCCACCTAAGAACATCATGGCCATATCTTCGTGTTCTGCCAGGGCAACACGTACATCTTTTATGTACTGGTCTTGTCGTTGTTGAAATTCCGCTGCCTTGGTTTGGTGTTCTAGGGTCACTCTTTCCAATTCAGCTAGACCCAATTGATCGAGCGTGCCAGAAGCGCGCTGCTCGCGCAGACTGTTGCGCTCATCCAGCAAGGCCGAAACCTCAGGGTTGCTGGCCAAAGTAACGATGACAGCGGTTGTAGAATAGTCTTCGCTAACCAGCAGGTCGCGATACAAGGGGCTGTCTCGCAATTCTAATTTGGCCATTTGCAAGTCAGTTTCTGGGTCTCTCAAGGTACGTTGTTTTGCACTTAACTGGGTGAGAGTAACGGGCGGGCTCTGCGTGAGCGGCACATCCAGAATAGATAAGATCGACGCCGAGTTAGGTAGCTTTAGCAGCTTCTCTCTCAATTCCTCGAGATCGTCCAACACCGGCGAACTGAATAAATCCTGGTTTTTAGGCGAATAAGTGACGACCAAAAAATCTGCGGTATTGTATTTTCCTACGACTTCTCGAAAATATTTAAGCGACGCATCGTTTTCAAGAACAAGTGAATCTGAAGAGGCATCGAGGCGAAAATTGCCCGCATACTGACTTAAAAAAGCAAGCACGAGAGCGATTGCCAGCAAGGTCAATTTGCTGTAACTAAACACCAGCCCCTCATAGAGGCTGCGCAAAAAATTGGTCATGAGTATTACTTGTTTGCTGCACTGGCTGCGTTTTGCAGCCAATCATTGAATAGGTCTTCTAGGGTGGCCAGTGGCAGACTGCCATTGCTTAGAATTTGGTCATGAAACGTGCGAATATCAAAGTGATCACCAAGCGTGGCTTCGGCGCGCTGACGCAATTCGCGAATCTTCAGCTCACCAATCTTGTATGACAATGCTTGTGCAGGCCATGTGATGTATCGGTCGATCTGCTTGATTACATCGGCCATACTCAGAGCTGTGTTGTCAGCAAGATAATCGATTGCTTGCTGGCGCGACCATCCCTTTGCGTGCATCCCAGTGTCGACAACCAATCGACATGCTCGCCACATCTCATAGGTGAGACGGCCAAAATCACTGTACGGGTCTTGGTAGAAGCCCATCTCCTTACCGAGTGCTTCGGAATACAAGCCCCAACCCTCACCGAACGCTGAGTGGTACAAAGTTTTGCGAAACTCAGGAACATCTAATTCATGCGATAAAGAATTTTGAAAATGATGCCCAGGTTCGGCCTCATGAAAGGTCAGCGCTTCGAGGTTATAGAGTGGCTCGCTGCTTAAATCTTGGGTGTTTAAGAAATAGGTGCCAGAGGTGGTGCCTGAGTTGTCAGCGGCAACGTAATATGCTCCGCCATCCGGGCTGGATTTGATATCAAAATTTGCGCGCGGCAAACGCCCAAACCACTTTGGTAGCTGAGCCGACATTTTTATCGCGATGTAGGCCGCTTTCTCGATCAGGTCTTGGGGGTCGGTGGTATAAAAACGCGGATCAGTGCGCAAGAAGTCTACAAACTCTTTAAACTCCCCTTTAAAGCCGGTGCTTTTAATTAAACTCAGCATTTCGGCGCGGATACGAGCGACTTCATCAAGCCCAAGCTGATGGATTTGCTCAGCTGAGTAATCTGTCGTGGTGTAGTA
>CALJJR010000211.1 GCA_937973905.1 uncultured Arenicella sp.
CCTCGGTCTACCAATTTCCAGAAGCTTGCTGTGCCTACCGTATCGATGACTAAATGAATCCGCTCAATGTCAGAGTTGTTGATTACCGAGTGCTCTCGCCAGTTGTCAAAAATCCAAGCTTCGCCCGCGCTTTTATGCACCGAAACAGCAGATTCGCTGCCAACTGTGCCGGACGTAAAATAAATTTCAGGGTCGGTCACAACTGGAATATGAATTCGAACCCGATCTCGCCAAGAATAATCGGTATCGCTGTGCGCTGGCACCCCCTTACCTGGTGCTAATCTCATAAATCGTGATCGGCCCACTACAATGCCAAGCGACGCGATGATTTGCTGAACATACTGACATTGCCGCAAGGCCTCAGTAGCTTGCATATTTCCCACATAAGCGTCGCTGTCAGTGCCGTCTTTGGAGACCAGGTTTAACGCCGTGTTGCCATCGTATCTCTGCGGATGGTACTTCCAATCATATTCGGTGAACTGCTGCGCCTCTTTTCGCAGTTGTACGACATCAAACCTCAGGGGCAACTGAATAAATTCGCAGGGCAGACGCATACCAGCAACAAGATTAGTTTATTGGGTAACGCGCCATGACACCTTCACCCAGCGCTTCAATCAGGGGATCTAGATACGCCTCGAAATTGCGCCATTGTTCCAATCCAGTTGTATAAATGGGTTGTCGAACTTGCTCGGAACTCGGTGTACGTACGTTACGGTCAGTGCGGTAAAACTCTAAACATGCCGGTTCAAACTCCAAGCCACAGAAATCAAGTATCCGTCTTACCTGAGTTTCAAGATCAAGCACCACATCTTCATGCTGCACACGCAGTACAAAGCCGGGCAATACCTCATCCCAATGATCCATCATCTCAACATAGTTACGATAGTAGTCGCCAATCTGAGATAAGCCGTAGGTGAACTCTTGCCCCTCGGCAAACAGTTGCTTGAAACCACTGAAGCAACAGGCCATGGGGTGCCTTCTTGCGTCTATCACTTTGGCGTTCGGCAAAATCAATTTGATCAATCCGGTGTGCAGAAAGTTATTCGGCATCTTATCAACGAAGTAAGCCGCGCCCTGCCGATACACTTGGGTGTCATCGATGTATTGCTGACCAAATTTTTCAAAGTATTCAGGTTCTAGTTCGGCAAGAATTTTTGGATAGCGTGGTTCTTCATTTTCTGCGAAGGGGCCGCGGCCGCGTAAACGTCGACTCAAGCTGAGAATATTTGGCAGCTCCAAGGTGCCATCAACCTGCGAGTGGCTGGCAAGTATTTGCTCCAGCAGAGTGGAACCGGCCCTTGGCAAGCCAACAATGAAAATTGGATCTGGGTGCTTTGAGCCAACCTCTTTTAAACGAGTAAAGAGCTCCGGCGTGCAAACCTGCTTTTGCCGCGCAACGCGCTTGGCCATTTCTGGAGCTCGATAGTCGAGCAAACCTTGGTTTAACTCATTACCCAGCTGATAAGCTGAGAACGCCGCCGCATAATCTTTTTTGTCTTCCAAGGCTTTGCCCAAGGCAAAATTAAAATGCACTTTGTCGACATCCGACGTCTCCGCTCTATTGCGGTATTCAAGCATGTGCTCCACTTCATCATCGGTGAACGTGTAGGTTTTCGTGTTTGCCAAACTCCAAAACGCATCGCCAAAATCGGGTCGCACTTGGTACAGGTTTTGATAGGCGGCTATTGCTGCTGCCAAGTTGCCTGCGGTCTTTTCCGCGTGCCCGAGTAATAAATAAGACTGATCCAATGCATGGTCATTCGCCACTAAGTCCCGCAGCACGTCGGCCGCAGCCTGGGTTTCGCCAACGCCCAACAGTGTTGCTGCCAGCACGCTCTTAAACTGAAAATTTTCAGGGTGCTCCGCGGTAAGTTGCTTAGCAATATCATGGGCGGGGCCAAACTTCTGACGTTTCAATAAAATGTTGCAGTAATCAAATCTCGCCCCAAGGTGAGCCGGCTCAAAGGTAACCGCGCTCTCCAAAATAAATTCTGCTTCATCCAAAACTTTAATTCGCGAGGCAATCTCGGCAAGCAGTCTAAGCCCTTCTACATCTTGTTTATTTTCAGACAAGTAGGCACGACAAATCTGATCTGCCCGATCTACATCTTCGCGATTCAAACAACTCTTCACTGTTTGCAGCGCTGGATGTAATAACTGCAATTCTTGCACCTGCCGATGCGCCATCAGGCGTTGTTCTTCATGATTGGCAGCCGCGTAAAGAGCCTCCAATTTCCGCCAAGAAGCAATCAAGGCTGAATCTGTGCGCACAGCTAACTCAAAGGCGTTGATCGCTTGTGTCGGTTTATTAGAGGCAATAAAAATATGCCCCACTTCTTGGTGTGCTCGTGCGTAGCTGGCATCAATATTCAACACGCTCTGGAAACATTTTATTGCGGCTTCAAATTTACCGGTTTTGCGCAAACAAACCCCTTTCACATAGAGACCTTCTACATTGTTAGCGAGCGCCGCACCAAGCACAGCGAGCTTATCGAGAGCCAACTTATACTGCCCTTGCTGAGTAAGTTGGGTTGCCTCGGCAACCGTTTGTTCGGAGGAGTTTTGGGTACTAATACTCATTAGAAATGTTTAGTGGGTCACGCAGCCTCACCGGTTTGTGAGCCCATAAAAAAAGCGGTGATTATTTGAATAGTGAGGGCAACTATCTTAGCAGCTCTTGGCTCTGGGAGGCAGCAGACAAATTTTATCGTGCCACAAAAACGGGCAAAAAAAAGGCGGGCTCTAAAGCCCGCCTTTTAGTCTGTAAAACTAACTCGGCTGAAATCTAATTATTATGTACTTTGCCTTGTCAGATTCTGTCCGCGTTTACTGGGCTTATTGATAGTCCCAGCGAAAACGCATTCCCACGGTGCGCGGTCGTGTGACCGAAACGCGTGGAGTGTAGTCAAACGTATTGATATTAATAATACCGTCTTCATCGAACAGGTTATTAACAAACAATTCCACACCCCAGTTGTCTTTATCCACACCTGCGGAGATATTCACGATGGAGTATGAATCCTGAATATATCGTCCGTTAGCAAACAAGCCCGTCGCTGGATCTAGGCCGAAGGAGCCTGGGGTTGCAACACCAGACGAACCAAAGGTACCGCCCTCGTTGCGAATCTCCAGACCCGAACCACGCCCATAAATGCGTCGTGTCGTATCTTCAACAAAGTTGGCATTACCGACGATCCCAGCAAAGCTGTCGCCGGTGTACACCAAACTACCTTGAACGAAGGCATCAGCACCAAACGCATCCCATTGGAAGTCATAGCGACCGCGAATATTAAAACCAAAATCAGAGGTGTATGGCAATTCGCTACCCACTGGTGCGGCGATACCGACCAATTGCGGGTTTAAGCGCGTTATTTCAGAATCAACAAACGCCACCGCACCTGACACCGTTAGGTTGTCTGTTGCCGCCCATACGAAGTCTGCATCAATACCTTGTACCTCGGCATCACCCACATTTTCGATGAATACCAAGAACGCAATATTTGAAGGGTCAAATCGAGTGGTTTGTAAGTTATCGATTTCCGAACTGTAGTAGGTTGCATTCAAACGTAGTCGGTTATCAAGGAAGTCACCTTTGATGCCCACTTCAAAGTTTGTCAACTCATCCGTTTGCGCAATCGCTGGAACCACGAAGCCATTAAATGGGCCTTCTTGGTTACCGGACGGTGTACCCGCATTACGGTTAACAGTTTGTGGACGGAAACCCTCTGAGATCGTGCTGAACAGCAAGATGTCATCACCGAGTTTGTAGTCTACGGTAAAGCGGAAAATCGTATCGTCTTGGTTAGCCACGCCATTCGCGTCAAGGTTTTCAAGCCCTGAGACAGGTGTACCACCTTCAGACAATGCACCAAACTGACCAAGGTTACGCAATCTTGCGGTTACGTCATTACCACTGTTATCAGAGCAACCTACCGTGCCATCAGGACGCGTAACCCCAAAGCTAATATCGCGACCTGAAGGCGTAACATTATCGCCATTTGGAAGCGTTAAAGGATCACCGGCGAAACGACAGCCGAACGAACCACCTGTTGCTCCCTTCAGTTCAAAGTCGATGTCATAAGAACGGAAACCGGCACTCAAAGTGAGCTGATCCGTAACGTCAAACGACACATCACCGAAAATCGCGGTTTGATCTTCCTTACGAGTGAAGTCGTTAACGAAGATCGTTGGTTCAACTAAACCGCGGCGAGTACGGCTGCCTTCAGCCAAGTTAGCTGGGCGTACCGCAGTGTTCAAACCCGCTTCTAGAGAGCCAAAATATTGGAACTGACCAATTGATTGAGTTTCGACATCGTCGAAGAAACCACCCACGGTGAATTGGAAGCGTTCACCGATCTCACCCTGTAGACGTAGCTCATGAGTCGTTCTTTCATTCTCGGTGGCATCCGTATACTGCTTGGTGTAGTCGAAAATATCGGTAGCACCGGTCGCTGAGTACGCACCCACACCAATGTAATAGGCTTGGTAACCACCACCGAAGCTGTAGGTGGTGTAGTCAATGACTGATGCCACATCACGATTTAGAAAACCACCGGTGTAAACCACGTCAAGTGCGCCAATGCGACCATCTACGGTCCAAGTGGTTAGACCAAAGTTATCGTTGTTGCGCTCTGGCGTAAAGCTTTGTGATTGATCAACAGAGCCCGTCGTTGGCGCGTATTCGAAAGTACCTTCAGTTTCCAAGTCCTGAGTTGTATGTTGAACCAACAGGTTCCAATCTTCGTTGATGTCCCAAGAAACGCCTAAACGCGCACCCTGGTATTGAGCATCATTCCAATTGTCTTCAACCACCCCACCATTGGTTGTGGTTGGCAGATTAGCAGCCGGGTTGACTCGTGCGCCAAAGATTTGGTTACGATTAATAACGGTAATCAGATCGCGATCACGGTTATCGAAACCGGTAGCTACGTTATCAATCCAACCGCCTTGAGTATCCGAGTAAATTACCGCGCGCGCTGCAACTTTGTCTGATAGGGGAACGTTTACGGCTGCTTCAATGTTGGTGCTTGGATCGCCGCCAGTAGTGAAGCTGTAACCTGCTTTAATGGCAGCATCAAAACCCTCAGTAGAAGGTTTGTTGGTAATAAGACGTACAGTTCCAGACTGCGAGCTCGCGCCAAAAAGTGTGCCTTGCGGCCCAGGGAGGACCTCGACGCGCTCTAAGTCAGCTGCGTAGACGTCTAGATTTCGACCACCAAAGGCGACGGGCTGCTCATCCAGATAGAGTGCCACGGCAGGTGCCGAGCCTTGTACCGAAGAAACCGTGTTGTTGGATTGCTCAGTCGCCACCCCACGAATATAAATTTCATTTCGGCCTGGGCCACGCCCTTGTTGTACAACGTTTGGTAAAAACTTAACGTACTCTTCAAATGTATTTACACCAAGCTTATCCAGCGTATCGCCTGAAATCGCTTGAATCGCGACAGGGATATCCTGCGAACTCTCGGCGCGCTTGGTCGCAGTGACCACAATCTCTTCAAGCTGGGCGTGAGCTGGACCGGCGCTTATTGATGCGCCTAAGGCCACAGCAATTGCCGTGCTCAGTTTGGACTTCTGTATCATTCTTTTCTCCTCTTTATGTATAGGTTTTGAGCTCATATTAAGTTGATGATCAGTTTCAAGAAATGGGTGTCACCTCAAGAAATGTTTGCTGGGCTGTTTATCGAGCGATTCCAGCTCATTGTCAGCCACGCAGTTTTCAGCGACAGATTGTTGCCCGCAAGCAATCAGAGTTGCTGCAGGATTTTGGCGGGACAGTCTTGGATACCGGGTTTCCAAGACAGGATTGTCAGCGTTACTATTTAACAAATGTCTAATTTATTGATTTTGCTGAAAAAATTGGTCAGTCGAGTCTAACAACGCAGCAATCGTTATTGTTGTTCTATATGAGACGTTGCAGCTACTCGAACCGAAACGATGGTAACACGGAGCTAATAACTACCTGACTTTCAACATTTTTATTAAAAGTTTTAATGCTATCCATAAGCAACTTTAATAATCGGCAACTTATTTCGGTTCGAGGTGAGATTTTATAAGATTATCAAATACTTTCAAGAGATGTTCGTTGGCCCCAAGCAGCATTTCATCGATGGCCCCTGCATTTACGCCAGCCTGTATTTGTTCAGAAACCCAGTAATCTTCCTGTTGGTAGGTCATTTTATCCAATACCGCAATCGTCTTGTTGTAGTGCGCTATCTCTGCCTCAGTGGTTGGCTTATGCGGAGTGAGCAACATATGTCGCCAAGTTGAGGTACCCGCGGTTTCGCCAGGAAACATAGAAAGAATCGACAAACTGGTTGGATGCCCAACCATACACACGTTCGGAAACAGTATATTGGTTGGCGTGATGTACTCGGCAATATTTGTCTCAGCCAGATCGGCATCGGCCAATTCAACGGCGTTTTGCCGCGGGACAAACGATCGGATATGTCGACCATGCATTTCACTGTGAGCCACGTTTTGTACGAAAAACTCACCAATTGACTCTTTATGCAGCGCAGCCAGGTGATAAGACTCTAAAAAAGCAAAAATTGGGAACTTCCAGTTTGCTTGCAGATCGCGTGTTTTATCAAAATAGACGTGCATGTCGGCCATACCAAGTGCCGCAAACTCGTGCTTGAGGTCTAGTAAAAACTCATCAATAGATTCTTGCTGGTTTGGCTTTGATGGCTCCTGGGTTAGCCAGAGCAAACCAAACTTCTCAACTATTTTGCCGGCACGCAGCCCTCGTGTGGATTTATCCAAACCAGGAAAGAGATCTGCGCGCGGAACACCGATCAAGCTGCCCGCACTGTCATACGTCCAAGCGTGGTAAGGGCAAACTAAACGGTGTTTGCAATTTCCCTCAGCGCGTTGCTCCAAGCGCGTGCCACGGTGCTGACAATAGTTTAAAAATGCCCGCACCTGCCCATCTTTTCCACGCACGATCAACCAGGAGCGATTGTCGAGTTCACGAACGATAAAGTCCCCCGCTTCACTCACTTCGCTACTGTGCCCTACAATCAGCGGTGTGCGGCGAAACATCTGTTTTTCACGCCGCAGCAGATCCTCGTCCAGGTAGTCCGCTGCGTTTAGCGTGCTCGTCTCGTTCGACTGATCGCCGCGATTGGTACTTAACATTTCGAGTACTCGCGCGATCTGAGGTTGGTAGAAATCTGCTTTCAAAAAAAGTGCCTAGTTAAAACTTGAGAGCTGCCGGAAAAACACCCTCAATGTTACAATTACTCGGTTAAGTGAACGTAGCATTACTGGCAGCCATTCTACGCTGCCCTCGCTATTCCCGCCTAATTTTGCCAAACCTCTCTAACTCAATCGCAATAGATTTAGACCATCCTAACTTACAGACAGATAAAGGGTATTAATCGACCATGCAGGACAATGCTTCTAATCAGGCCACTATAAACGCTAGTGCACCAACGCAGGTTAGCTTAAGTGACAAGGAAAAATTACTCCCAGATTTACTTGGTGAGGTGATTTTAGAACAAGAGGGGCAGGCTGTGTTCGCGGCGGTGGAACTCTTGCGCCAAGGTTTTATTCAACAGCGCGTAAGTGCTGATCCAGAGCGAGAAGCAAAACTTATCGAGACAATTGAAGCCATGGACCTTGAGACCATGGATCGCGTTATTCATTCTTTTAGTACGTTCTTTCATCTCGCTAACATTACCGAAGAGTATCAAAATCAGACCGCTCGCCGAGAAGCTGATGCTAAAGGGCATGGCTGGGACAATTCATTTTTGCAAACCCTTGAAGAGTTTCGAGACCGCGGCAAAAGCCTCGATGAAGTGATGAGTTTAATCGACGGCCTCACCTACTACCCAACTTTCACGGCCCACCCTACTGAGGCAAAGCGGCCAGTGGTACTCGAAGCCTTACAGCGAATTCACAGCGCCTATCGAGATTCGCTGGAAGTCACGGAAGGAACACGTGAACACACCGAAATTCGTCATCGACTCAAAGCGATGATTCAAATTTTTTGGAAGACGGAAGCGGTACGACCGCGCAAACCGACGGTCTTCGACGAGGTTGAAAACTCACTCTACTATTTTCGTGAGAGTATTTTTTCGTCGCTACCAGAGATTTATCGTGATCTTGAAGCGGCAATCAAGAATGTTTACCCAGAAGCGAAAGGCAAAGCTCTTGAGCTGCCGAATATTGTGCAGTTTGGCACTTGGGTGGGTGGAGACCGCGACGGCAATCCATTCGTGACTGTAGATACAACGCGCGCGGCTCTGCGTATGCAACAACTAGAAATATTGCGAGAGTACCTGCGTCGTGTCAGGCATCTTGGCAAGATACTGACCCACTCTGAGGACCAGGTTACTCTTTCTCCAAACTTAGCGAATGCATTAAAAGAAGAGGCGTCGAGTTTTAGCAAGCAACTTGGAGATCGATTCCCGCAAGAACCCTATAGACGCAAACTGCTGCTGGTGCGCCTGCGCTTAGAAGCTAACATCAAACAAGTTAAACGGCGCTTGCAAGATGGCCGCTCAATCACCCTACCGCTCGCCTATGTGAATGAATTTGAATTGCGCCAAGACCTAGAGCAAATCAATGAGTCACTCAGCCTGAATAACGAATCCAATCTTACTCGCGGTGGCTTACAAGATTTGCTCCGGCTGATCGACTCCTGCGGTTTCTTTTTATCCAAGATGGATATACGGCAAGAATCAACTTTGCATACGCAGGCCGTAACCGAAATTTCCGCCAATTTATCGACCCCGGTGGATTATGCAGAGTTCGATGAAGCCGAGCGACTAAGCTGGCTCAGCGAACAAATTCTCTCGCCCACGAAACTCGATTACGAGAGCGCGCAGTTGACCATACAAAGCACGGAAATTATCAATGTTTTCCGGCTTATGGGAGAGATGCGCGAAGAGGTATCTCCGCACTGTTTTGGCAGCTATATTATTTCAATGACGCATGCGGCGAGTCATATCATGGAGGTCGCATTACTCGCTAAAGTAGCGGGGCTGATAACGGTCGATCAGTCCGGAGCGATAAATTGCCAGATACATATTGCGCCGCTGTTCGAAACAGTACGCGACCTAGAGTTGGCCGAAGACATTCTACAGCAGCTGTTTGCTACCCCGGTCTATCTAAAACTGCTTGAGTTCACCAATCAATCTCAAGAGATCATGCTCGGCTATTCAGATTCTTGTAAGGATGGCGGCATCCTGGCGTCGAGTTGGAATTTATACAAGGCCCAGCGACGCATTGTTGATATCACCAGCCGACATAAGCTGAAATGCTTATTGTTCCATGGCCGTGGCGGCACGATCGGCCGAGGTGGTGGCCCCACGCACGAATCCATCCTCGGCCAACCTCGCGGTACCGTACAAGGCGGCATCAAGTTTACTGAGCAAGGTGAGGTTCTATCGTTTAAATACAACTTTGCTGATACCGCGCGTTACGAACTCACCGTAGG
>CALJJR010000212.1 GCA_937973905.1 uncultured Arenicella sp.
TTGTCAAAGCGAAGAACGGTGACGCTTGGGTGGAAGCCAATGGCAAGCAAATGGCGGCTCCGGAGATTTCTGCAAGAGTGCTGCAAAAAATGAAATCAACGGCTGAGGAATTTCTTGGCGAAACAGTGACCGAAGCGGTAGTAACGGTGCCAGCCTATTTTAATGACGCGCAACGCCAGGCGACTAAAGACGCCGGTAAAATCGCTGGTCTGGATGTGAAACGCATCATTAATGAACCAACCGCCGCAGCACTTGCCTACGGCATGGATCAAAAAACCGGTGACCGCAAGATTGCTGTCTATGACTTGGGTGGTGGTACCTTTGATGTGTCAATCATCGAGATTGCTGATATCGACGGCGAGCATCAGTTTGAAGTGTTGTCGACGAATGGCGATACCTTCCTAGGTGGTGAAGATTTCGATAATCGCATCATCGACTATTTAGCGGAAGAATTTAAGAAAGACCAAAGCATCGACTTGAAAGGTGATGCCTTGGCAATGCAGCGTTTGAAAGACGCGGCTGAGAAAGCAAAAATTGAGCTTTCATCAAGCTCACAAACTGAAGTCAATCTACCTTATATCACGGCAGATGCGACCGGCCCAAAACACTTGGTGCTTAAGTTGACTCGCGCTAAGCTGGAATCTCTGGTTGAAGATTTGATTTCCCGAACCATCGAACCTTGCAAGATTGCACTTAAAGATGCCGGTATGTCGGCATCGGAAATTGATGATGTGATCTTGGTCGGTGGTCAAACCCGTATGCCAAAAGTGCAGGAAGAGGTTAAGAACTTTTTCGGCAAAGAAGCACGCCGTGATGTAAATCCTGATGAAGCGGTTGCTCTTGGCGCAGCGATTCAAGGCGGCGTACTGGGCGGCGATGTGACAGATGTATTGTTGCTTGACGTGACTCCATTGACCCTCGGAATCGAAACCATGGGTGGCGTGCGTACAGCATTGATCGACAAAAATACCACGATCCCAACGAACGCAAGCCAAACGTTCTCTACCGCGGAAGACAATCAAAATGCCGTGACCATTCACGTTCTGCAAGGTGAACGTGAAATGGCAGCTGGTAATAAATCCTTGGGTCGTTTTGACCTGACGGATATCCCGCCAGCACCACGCGGAACTCCTCAAATTGAGGTCACGTTTGATATCGATGCCAATGGCATCATGCACGTCTCGGCTAAAGATAAAGCCACCGGCAAAGAAAATAAGATCGTTATCAAATCAAGCTCTGGTCTAAGCGATGAAGAGATTGAAGCAATGATCTCAGATGCAGAAGCCCATGCTGAGGAAGACGCCAAAGCTAGAGCGCTGGTCGATGCACGCAATCAAGCAGAGGCCATGGTGAATCAAATCAAAAAAACCATGACTGACGCTGGTGAAAACTTAGACGCGGAAGAAAAATCCAATATCGAAGTTGCTATTGCTGATGTCGAAGAGGCGGTAAAAGGTGATGATGTTGAGGCAATCAACAGCAAAACCGAGGCGTTAATGCAGGCCAGCCACAAACTAGCCGAGCAAATGTATGCTCAAGCAGGCGAGCAGGGTGCTCCAAATGCGGGTGACGCTGACCAACCTCAAGCCGATGACAACGTGGTTGATGCTGAATTCGAAGAAGTTAAAGACGACGACGAAAAAGCTTAACGAGTAGCTGCATTAAAAATCAGCATGCTGATTCACTTGATAAGGCAGAGTTCGTTTGATTGAACTCTGCCTTTGATCGTTAATCAGAATACTTCCTAAGTGTTTCAAGCTAGGAAAAGCTAATAAATACATAAGATTACAGAATATGTCTAAACGCGATTATTACGAAGTTATGGGGGTTGAGAAATCAGTCAATGAAGCTGATTTGAAGAAGGCCTATCGCCGTTTAGCGATGAAATATCATCCCGATCGCAATCCGGATGACAGCACGGCGGAAGAGAAGTTTAAGGAAGTTAAAGAAGCCTACAGCGTTTTATCTGATAGCGAGAAACGAGCCACTTATGATCAGTTTGGTCATGCTGCATTTGAAAACGGTGGCATGGGCGGCGGCGGTTTTGGTGGTGCTGGTGCTGGCGGCTTTGGTGATATTTTTGGTGACATGTTCGGCGACATTTTTGGCGGTGCTGCTGGAGGCGCGCGCCAACGTCAGCGTCGCGGCGCTGATCTCCGTTATGACCTGGAACTGTCGCTCGAAGATGCGGTCAATGGTACCGAGGTGAATATCACTGTACCGCGCATGTCCGAGTGCGACACCTGTCACGGCTCAGGCGCCAAACCAGGTAGCAACCCCACCACCTGCGGAACCTGTCAGGGCGCTGGCCAAGTGCGCATGCAACAGGGCTTCTTTTCAGTTCAACAAACCTGCCCGCAGTGCAAAGGCGATGGCAAAATTGTTACTGACCCATGCGGTACTTGTCATGGACAAGGCCGTGTCAGAGAGAACAAAAAACTGTCAGTGAAAATTCCCGCTGGCGTTGATGTTGGCGATCAAATTCGGCTCTCAGGTGAGGGTGAGAGCGGTGGTGCCAATGGCATCAACGGTGACCTCTATGTTTCCGTCAACCTCAAAAAACATCCTATCTTCGAGCGAGATGGTGTGGATTTGCATTGCAGTGTGCCGATTAGTTATTCAACCTTGGCTTTGGGTGGCGAGTTGGAAGTGCCGACTTTGGAAGGGCGCGCAAAACTTAAGATTCCGGCCGGAACTCAGTCTGGAAAATTGTTTCGATTACGAGGCAAAGGCGTAAAAAACGTTCGCAATGCGAGTTTTATTGGCGACCTATATTGCAAAGTGCATGTAGAAACCCCGGTGAATCTCACTAAAAAGCAAAGAGAGCTGCTGGAAGAGCTAGACGCCTCGATTCAAGAAGGCGGCAGCAAGCATAGCCCCGAAGAAAGCTCTTGGGCCGACAAGATCAAATCGTTCTTCGACGATATCGTTGCTTAACCGTTTACCGAACCTATCAACACGCTCACGAAGTGAGCGTATAGCAGGGTGTGTAGTCACCTGATAGCTTCATTCGGTTTTGATCGACAAATGAACTGAGCAGCCGATCTAAGGCAGCCATCACTTCCGGGTCGCCTCTAAGCTGATACGGCCCATGTTTTTGAATGGCGGCGATGCCGTCGGGTTTTACATTGCCGGCGACGATCCCTGAGAACGCACGCCTTAGATTGGCCGCAAACTCCGCAACCTCCTGATCTCTACTTAAATTGAGCTGAGCCATGTTTTCGTGGCTGGGGTGAAAACTTGCTTGGAAATCCTTTTCAATTGCCAACGACCAATTGAAGAAAAACGCATCGTCTAGTTCGCGCCGATTTTTATATACTTCGCGCATCGATTTGTTCATCTTTTTTGCCACTTGGATTGGGTCGTCGATGATGATTTCGTATAAGGCCTGCGCGTCTGGGCCAAGCGTGAAACCGATGAATTCATCCATTTGCTCGAAGTAGGCTTTGGCTGACGAGGGGCCGGTGAAAACCAGTGGCAGGGCGACGCCTTTATTCGCCTCATTCAAGAGAATGCCAAGGATATAGAGAATTTCTTCCGCGGTGCCCGCGCCGCCGGGAAAGACGATGATGCCGTGACCTAGGCGCACAAAAGCTTCAAGCCGCTTTTCAATGTCCGGCATGATGATCAGTTCATTCACAATTGCGTTGGGGGCTTCAGACGCAATGATGCCTGGTTCTGAAATCCCAATAAATCGTGCTTTGTCTAGGCGCTGCTTAGCATGCCCAATCGTGGCGCCCTTCATTGGGCCTTTCATTGCGCCAATGCCGCAGCCAGTGCAGATGTCTAGGCCCCGCAGGCCAAGTCGGTATCCTACTTCTTTGGTGTAATCGTACTCTTCGCCATTAATCGAGTGGCCGCCCCAACAAACAATGAGGTTGGGCCTTTTGCGTGGTTTTAGTGCGCGCGCGTTACGTAGGGTTCGAAACACTTGATCTGTGGTTGATTCACCTTGTTGTTGCCAGAAGTCAAACTGATCCTTAAGGTAAACAATATCTCGTAGCACAGCGAACAAATGGTTGCGTATTCCCGAAATCATGCGGCCATCCACAAAAGCATTTTCTGGTGCGTTGCGAAGCTGCAACTTCACCCCTCGTGAAGAGCTAACCACGTCAATTTTAAAATCAGCATGGCGGGCCAGCAGCTCATGTCCGTCATCGCTGTCTAGACCAGTACTCAAGACCGCGAGAGCACAATTGCGGAATAGGGTGCTGTATGTGCTATCGCTGGTTGAGTGCAATAACTCTAATTCGTTTTTGGATAACAGGTCTAGCTGACCTTTCGGGGTGATAATTGCGTCAACCATGATATTAAGTCTTCCTGTAGGCAAAAAAATAAGGCTGTCATGTGACAGCCTTATTTTACTTTAGTATTTTGTTTAGCGTTCAGCGGCTGCTTTTTCCACCAACTGATTAATAACCGTGAACAAATTATCAGCCGAACCTGCAAGGCTCACGCTGGTGTGATATTTGCCATCAACCAGTACGGCAGGTACGCCGTTTGCGGTAGATTTTGCGGTCAGGATCTTTGCATTACGCAGCTTGCTGTCGACTGCAAATGAGTTGAATGCAGAGGTTACTTCTTCCTCAGATTTCTCATAATCAGCGAGAAACTCCACCAATTGATCTAGAGTGTTGATTGGCTTACGCATGACGTGGATGCGGTGAAAAAATGCATCATTGGCCTCTTCAAGAACACCCAGCGCTTCCATCGTGTAAAAAGCCTTGCCGTGGAACTCCCAACGCTTGCTGAAAATAGCCGGTACTTTTACAAAGGTCGCGTTTTCTGGTTTGTTCGCTTTCCAATTTTTAACGTAGGGTTCGAGCGCGAAACAATGTCCGCAGCCATACCAGAACAATTCTGTCACTTCGATTTTGTCGCCAGTGCTTGGTTCAAGAGGGCTACTCAACACCGTGTAGGTTTCTGGGTCTGCAGCGCCAGCAGTATTAGTTTGTGCGGAAATTTCACCTTGGCAAGCGATCAGTGCCAGAGCAAGAAGAATGGTCGTCGATAGTTTCATGGTATGTTTTAAACAAGTGTTTATCATTTAGTTGTTACGATTAGTTGTTACGATTTTATCGAACCCACCAAGCGTTGGTGCAGGCCTTCAAAACCGCCGTTACTCATAATCAAGATGTTAATAATAACGGGTTTCGTTGCAGGAGATGTGTTGAGATTTGCAAATTCTTGCGACTTGTTTGATTCAAGCTCAGCTTTAATTGCGGCGAGAAGGTCATCAGTAGCTGCAAAGGTTTGAATTAAGTCACTTGCTAGCTCATCGACATTCCATAAAACCTGATCGTCGGCATAGATCATTGATTTATTAGCGTTTTGTAATGCATCTGCCAACTGGTCTTTGTGCACGCCGCGCTTCATTGTGTTAGATCGCGGTTCCAATACAGCAATTATCTTTTCATCACCAACTTGATTACGTAGCGCGTTCACGGTCTCTCGAATTGCTGTGGGGTGATGAGCGAAATCATCAAAAACCCTCACATTTTCGTCGGCATAGATTTTTTCTAGGCGGCGCTTTACCGAACGGAATCTGCCCAGTGATTCACAAGCATGTTCAACCTTAATACCAACGTGGTGCGCGGCAGCGATTGCAGCGAGAGCATTCTGCATATTGTGGTCGCCGATCAATGGCCAGGATACTGAACAAGACTCATCGCCCTTGGTGACGGTGAATTTTGCTGCATCATCGCTTATTCTTGTTGCTTGCCACTCCGTATTTGGCTGGGTCTTATCAGCAAAGGATTGAGTCTGACTCCAAACTCCTTGCGCCAACACTTCATCAATCGCGTCTGAACGTTTGTTGTGAATAATTAACCCTGTTGCCGCTACCGTTTTCAATAGGTGGTGGAATTGCGTTTGAATCGCCGCCAAGTCAGCGAAAATATCGGCATGATCGAACTCGAGGTTGTTGAGTATTAAAGTGCGCGGGCGATAATGTAGAAACTTAGAGCGCTTATCGCTAAATGCGGTGTCGTACTCATCGGCCTCGATCACAAAGAAGGGCGTTTCTCCAAGACGAGCTGACTCGCCAAAGTTTTCCGGAACACCACCGATTAGATAGCCTGGAGACAAGCCATTGTCTTGCAATATCCAAGCGAGAATACTGCTGGTGGTGGTTTTGCCATGCGTGCCGGCAACCGCTAAAACCCAGCGACCGGTCAGTACATGTTCGCTCAACCATTGCGCGCCTGAGGTGTAATTTAGACCTTTATCCAAAACATGTTCGAGTTCTGGATTTCCGCGCGAAATCGTATTACCCACGACCACACAATCGACATCGTTTGGAATGTTGCTGGCCGCGTACCCCTCTTGCAGATCAATGCCGAGTGATTCTAACTGTGTGCTCATTGGAGGATAGGTGTTCGCATCTGAGCCAGACACTTCTATGCCGAGCTCTCGAGCCAACCGAGCGATACCTCCCATAAAAGTGCCACAGACACCAATTATATGAATACGATCGGGGTTGTTAGCTGGCATTGTTAGCGGAGAGCAGAGCCTGAGCTTCTTGCATATAGGTCGGTACGACCAGCATGGTAATCATCACTGAGAACGCGCCCAACGCAACCGCGATAAAAACCGCTTTGAGTAGTGAAGCATCAAAGGCATCGCGCATGATCAAAATCGTGAGGCAGAAACTCCATGCCATCAACATCAGCACGAAAATGGATAGTACCGCCACTTGCGCCAGCAACCAAACCAATGCAGAGAGTATTGCCGTAATACCAAATAGAGCCGTGCAAGTTTGTATGTAACGCGGTGCTCGATTAGCCAGTTGCAAGAATAAGAACAGCAATCCTGCTTGCGCGGCGCCCTGGATAACGCTGATTAACAGCGGTTGGGTGAAGGCACCCGCCTGCGCGGATGTGATGTAGTTCAAACCAACGGTCAGGACGAAATAGAAAACGGCCGCAGTTTGATCAAAACTCAAATCTTGAGGGCGCCGTTGCAAGACAATGATCTGCATCAGCTCTTGAAAGATATTCATTCGGCTTCGGTGGGGTGTGTCAGAAGGACATGGTAGGATGTGAGTATAACAAATCGACCGCATCTCGGACCGTCTCCGTACTCTCTGACAGAGACTATTTTCATGAACTATCTTATTGACGAGCAGTCTGCTCTGGACGCTCTACAACCACTGTTTACAGAGCTACGAGCAGAAGGGGGAATGCTCGCTGTAGATACTGAGTTTTTACGAGAAAAAACCTATCACGCAAAATTATGTCTGGTGCAACTTGGCATTGGCGAGGATCAATACTGTATTGATGTGTTGGCAATTGCTGACTTGAGTTTGCTAGAGGAATTGTTCATTGACACTGCAGTGGTTAAATTATTCCACGCGGCTCGACAAGATATGGAAGTTATCTGGCAGTCGTTAAAGGTGTTGCCCAAACCAGTGTTTGATACGCAGCTCGCGGCGGCCTTTTGCGGGATGGATCTACAGTTAGGGCACACCGCCTTGGTAGCCGAAAAATTGGGCGTTGAATTATCTAAGAGTCAGGCACGCACGGATTGGACACGGCGGCCGTTGACGAGCAAACAACTCGAGTACGCGGCGGAAGATGTTGCCCATTTAGTCAGACTGCATGCCTTGCTAAAAGAAGCACTCGATGAGGCCGGGAAGTTCGCATGGTTTGAAGAGGAAATTGAAGATCTCTACGAAGTTGAGAAATACGATGCTGATCCGGCCAAGGCATACCAGCGCTTGTCTGGCGGAAACCTGAATTTGCAACAGCAATATGTGCTGCAGGCTTTGGCAGAATGGCGTGAGTCGATGGCGAAAGACCGAGACATTCCGCGCAGCTGGGTAGTGCGCGACGATAAACTCTATGAACTTGCTACCAAACTACCAACGAGTGCCGATGAAATTATCGAATTGGGTATTTTCGGGCGTCGCTCAGCGCCCCGATTTGCACCTCAGGCAGCGCGTATCATTGGAGATACACAGGTTGAGAACACCGCTTTGTGGCGCAAGGTTGACCCCTTGGATAAGCAGCAGAAGGGAGTTGTTTCGGTGATGATGAATGAGCTTAAAGAGCAAGCGCAACAGCAAGAGATCGCGCAAGGTTTATTGGCTACTCGTCGAGACGTTGAGTCGCTGTTTCGCCATGGTCGCTCGGATAAGCTTTTAAGCGGCTGGCGAGAGAATGTGATTGGGAATAAACTCCTGAACATCGCTCAGCGGGCCTAAGCCAAACCCTTGCTCCAAGTTGAAAACCTTGAAGCAAGGGTGAGTGATACGGTCACTTAACTCCTTTTAGGGTTGTGCTATTTTCGCCATGCGTGCCAACTGTATAAACTCGGTTCGATAGCCAAAGTCGTCTGCCCCCTTATTTTTCGATGCCATCTCGATCACATCGTCGTAGCTCAAACCTCCGGTGTTGGGGTTGTTGGCCAGCAACTGAGCGAAACCGGCAACCGCTATCGAGAACGCGATGTCTGTTTCAGCGTCTGTTGCTTGATCAATGATGGGGGCTTCAATTAAGCGAGACCTATTTTGTGTTGGCAATTTATAACGAATCTTGAGAAAGCCTAGTTCGTTCGTTGCGGCAGCGGCTGGTTTCGATTCCTCAGACTGATAACGAAGACTGTCGACGGTTTTTGCAGCACTATCTTTTGGGGTAACCTCATAAATCGCGGTGACGCTGTGGCCTGCACCAATGTCGCCGGCGTCTACCTTATCGTTATTAAAATCTTCGCGGTTTAGCGCGCGTGTTTCATAGCCAACCAAACGATAATCCGCAACCCTGGCGGGGTTGAACTCCACTTGCAGCTTGACGTCTTTAGCAATTGGGAAGAGGGTGGAGGATGCTTCATCAACAAGCACTTTTTTGGCTTCACTTAGGGTGTCGATGTAAGCGGCGACACCGTTACCGTTTTGCGCCAAGGTTTGCATCATATCGTCTTGATAGTTGTTACGGCCAAAGCCGAGCACCGATAGAAAAATACCCTTGTCGCGTTTGCGTTCTACCAAGGTTTGCAGGTCTTCATTGCTGGATTGCCCAACGTTGAAATCGCCATCGGTGGCTAACATAATCCGATTCACGGCGTCTTTCTTAAAGTTCTGCTCAGCCAACTGATAGGCTAGGCGAATACCTTGGCCGCCAGCGGTGGAACCGCCTGCGCTCAAATTTTGCAAAGCTTGCAGTATCTTAGCCTTGTTCTTGGCTTCGGTTGGCTCCAGGACAGTGCCCGCAGCGCCTGCGTAGACAACAATGCTGACGGTGTCGGTTGGCTTAAGTGTGTCCAACAAAAGCCCCATCGACTGTCTCACCAACGGTAGTTTGTTGGCTTGGTCCATTGATCCCGACACATCTAATAAAAACACTAAATTGCTGTCAGGTCGCGACGCGGCTTCAATGTCATACCCTTTAATGCCAATATGGACGAGCTTTCTACCCTCATTCCACGGCGAGTCAAGTACGTTAATGGTGGGCTCAAAGGGTTGTCCTTTGGATTTAGGCAAAGGATAGCTGTAGTCAAAATAATTGATAAGCTCTTCGGCTCTGACCGCTTGGGGTTTTGGCAGTAAACCGCTATTCAGCTGACTGCGAACGAGTGCATAAGAGGCGGTATCAACGTCAATAGAAAAGGTGGAAACGGGTTGCTCCTCAACCTGAATGATTTTATTCGGCTGATACTCAGCGTATTGCTCGCCCGAATCTGGTCGCGCTGGCGGTGTGGTAGTTAGCTGCTCGGTCGGAGCATAAGCGGTACCGTACCGCTGCGTTCTGCTCAAGCCCTCATGTTGCACGATCTCTCGCTTCGATTTGCCGGTCGTCACGCCTGCTGCTCGACTCTCCGCAAGCTTTGCGGCCGGCTTTGCGATGGTGCTGTCTACGGCCGGCGATGGAAGAACGACACCGTCTAGGCGCTGCGCAGGTTCGGGAGAAGAGGCAACTAGTGTCTCAGAATCAAGGGAACTGCGAGTGTTTGCTTTGTGCTCCTCGCGTTGGCGAGTAGGTTTCGCAGCCGTTACCACAACCTCCTCTAAGGCGAGGTCATGATCTTTACTGGTAGAGGTGGAAGTTTCAGTAGGCGTATTTTCAACCACCGCCGGGTAATTCAGTTCCACTTGCTGAGTTGGGTTGGTCGGTAAAGTGCTAACAACGGTAAACGCCAAAAACCCGACCGCAATGGTGCCGAAAGCGCTGTAGATAAGTTTGTGTTCAATGGGGTTCATCAAAAGCCTCCGCAAAAATGCAGTTAATGAAAAGCCTTGATTGGCTTCTCCTTCACTGTTTTGACGAGGCGACTGAGCAAAAGCTTGGCGAAATTCTGCTTTGGCGTTGTTTATGGCTCGTTTTTTCGCGTTTGGATCAGTCGGAGGCACGGTTTCGTTAAATAAGTCTTCGAACTGGCCATCAACAGGCTTATTACTCATATTGGCCTCCTGCAATGGCGGCTTGCGGCGTCGCCGAGGGCGTTTCCATCAACTGCTTTAGCTGTTTTCTCGCTTCATGGATACGCCAAGATACCGTCGATTCTTTGATGCCGAGCTGTTTGGCTGCTTGTCGGTGATTCAAGCCTTGTACAAATACCAGCAGCAGAGTCTCGGCAAGATCCGTGGCGAGTTCTTCTATTTTGAGCAGTATTTGTTGGGCTTGCATACGGGCTTCGTTATTGCTACTCGAGTAAGCAACCCGATCAAGATGATCATGGCTCTCTTCGCGGCGGTTAAATTGATTGGGGCTTTTGTAAAAATCTTTCGCACAGTTGATGGTTAAACGATACAACCAAGTACTAAAGGTGGCACTGCCGTCGAACTGGTGAATAGCTTTGGCTAGTTTTAAGCAGGCATTCTGGGTGATGTCTTGAGCGTTGTCTGCGTCACCACACCAACGCCATGCAATCGCGTAAATGGCATCGTATTGGAGCTCGAGCAGCTGCCCAAAGGCATTCTCATCCCCTGCTTTACATCGTACGATTAAGCCTTCCACGCTCATATAAACAATCGATTGGTTTTATAGTTGGACGATACCAGATGTGCAAACCTTGGTGAATTTTGATGTTTTTATTGAAACCTTGCTCAGTGCACATGGATATAAGCTCTGCGCGCGTTTTTTACGCAGGAGATCGGTATCATACTGTCGTCGTTGGCCCTATAATTCGGCGCGATGAAATTTGAGCTAAAAAATACCGATGGGCGAGCGCGCCGAGCGACGCTGTCGTTTCCGCGTGGTGATATTCAGACGCCTATTTTTATGCCCGTAGGCACCGCCGCAACGGTGAAAGCCGTCACGCCTGCAGAGTTAGAAGAAGTCGGCGCGCAAATTGTGCTTGGCAATACTTTTCATTTGATGTTGCGCCCTGGCACCGAAGTGATTCAAGCGCATGGGGATCTGCACGATTTTATGCAATGGCAGAAACCAATCCTGACGGATTCCGGTGGGTTCCAGGTTTGGTCGCTGGCCGAATTGCGCAAGATATCAGAGCAAGGCGTGACGTTCCGATCACCGGTTGATGGTAGCAAAAAGTTTCTTGGGCCAGAAGAAGCCATCGATATCCAGGCTAAGCTAGGATCGGACATTGTGATGATTTTTGATGAATGTACGCCGTATCCCGCGACTGAGGCTGAAGTAAGAAGTTCAATGGAACTGTCACTGCGCTGGGCTGATCGTTCAAAGAAAGCTCACGGAGACAGTAAATCGGCCTTGTTTGGGATAATTCAGGGGGGCATGTACGACCATTTGCGCCGCGAATCGTTGTCAGGCTTGCTGGATATTGGCTTTGACGGATATGCAATTGGAGGTCTGTCGGTGGGCGAACCTAAAGAAGAGATGTATCAGGTGTTGGATGCGCTTACACCCCATATGCCAGCAGACAAACCCAGATATTTGATGGGCGTGGGCACGCCGGAGAACCTAGTCACGGCGGTGCATTACGGCGTCGATATGTTCGACTGCGTATTGCCTACGCGCAACGCGCGTAATGGTTGGCTTTATACTTCAACCGGCGTGGTAAAGATTCGCAATGCTAAGTATGAAATGGACACGCGGCCGATCGATGAAGCTTGCGAATGCAGTACTTGTAAACAGTTTTCACGCTCTTATATAAAACACTTACTTAAAACGAACGAAATACTGGGTGCACGGCTGGCGACAGTTCACAACCTCCATTTCTTCTTAGATTTGATGGCGCAAATGCGAGCCGCGATAGAATCCAACAGTTTTGATGATTTTCGTGGCAATTTCTTTGCTCAACGAGGTCAAAATGACCTCGCTGTGGCATAATCTGCGCCCTGAATTTGCACAGCAACCCCGCACAAGTTTTTACGGTGACTTAAATGGACCTCGTTTCTTTTTTCCTCGCTGACGCGCAAGCGCAAGGCTTCTTTATCGCAGATGCAATGGCGCAGGGCGGCCAGCCATCTGGTACCCAGCAATTTACCTCGATTGCAATGATGATTGGTTTGTTCGTCATCTTCTATTTGCTGCTGATTCGACCCGAGCAAAAGCGCCGCAAAGAGCATCAAAATATGGTGGCTGGTCTGACCAAAGGCGACGAGATAGTCACGATGGGTGGCATGCTTGGCAAGATCACGGCTGTGGGAGATAACTTTCTTACCGTGCAAATTGCTAAAGACATGGAAATCAAAATACAGAAAATGTCAGTCCAGGCGATGATGCCGAAGGGGACTTTCAAATAAACCGCAATTGAGCGAAACACTCAGGGTGCAGCCCTCGCGTTACTATGAATAGAAATCCCGCCTGGAAGTACCTGGTGTTAATAGTGCTGGTTAGCTTTGGGCTAATTTATGCCACCCCAAACTTATTCGTCGCTGAACCCGGCGTGCAAGTCATTGGCGTACGTAATGCCGAAGTCAATGAAGACACGCTGGCTCAAGTGACGAGCATTCTTGAGCAACGAAATCTTGAAGTAAAAGGCATCAGTCTTGAGAACGGCACGCTGAAGGCGCGTTTGCTAAGTGATGAAGCGCAGTCAACTGCTCGTGATGCCTTGCGCGCGGAACTCGGCAGCGAGTACGGTGTGGCCTTGGCTGATATGCCGACCACTCCAAGTTGGTTGGCGAGTCTTGGCGCACAACCGATGTATCTTGGCTTGGATTTACGCGGTGGCGTGCACTTCTTGTTGCAGGTCGATATGGAAGCCGCCATGTTGCGCTCTGAAGAGAACTACGTCGACGACATCAAAACTCTGTACCAGGAAGATAAGCTTCGCTACTTGACGGTTAAGCGTGAGGGCACTGGTCGCATCCAAGCTAAGTTTCGATCTGAAGAATTGCGTGACCAAGCGCTGCAAAAATTATCCATTGCCTATCCAGAACTGACCACTACGCCGTACCAGCAGAGCGATCGATACTTTTTTCGCGCTGAAATCTCTGAAGCGACCATCTCTGAAGTGCGTAAAGCCGCGTTGAAGAAGAATATGACGGCGATTCGTAACCGAATTGATCAGCTGGGCGTATCTGAACCGATTGTGCAGCAACAAGGAACCGACCGTATTGTGGTGCAACTTCCTGGCGTCAAAGACCCAGGCGAGGCCAAAGGTGCGATTGGTAAAGTCGCTACGCTCGAGGTGAAAATGGTGGATGAAGACAATGATCTTCAATCTTCGATTAGTGGCCGCACCCCGCCAGGCACCAAGCAGTATTTGTTTCGCAACGGTCAACCGATCTTGCTCAAAAATCGGTTAATTCTCTCTGGTGAGAATATTATCGATGCCAGCTCTGGCTTTGATTCACAAAGCGGTGGCCCCGTGGTTCATATAACTCTAGACGCCAAGGGTAAATCGGTTTGGCAGGATGTCACCGGCAAAAACATCGGTAAACGTACTGCGGTTATCTATATCGAAAACACATTTGAAACTAAGCTGCGCGCAGATGGATCCGAGCAAATAGTTAAAAAGAAAATTGAAGAGGTGATGACCGCGCCGGTGATTCAAGATCAGCTCGGTAAACGATTTCAAATCACCGGTCTTGATAGCCCTAAAGAAGCTCAGAGTCTGGCGCTTTCTCTAAAAGCTGGCTCACTCGCGGCGCCGATCTACTTTATTGAAGAGCGGACCGTTGGGCCGAGTCTAGGTAAGGAAAATATCGAAAAAGGCTTCAAATCTGTGCTTTACGGGTTTCTCGCTGTATTGGTATTTATGGTCATTTACTATCGTGTGTTTGGTGGTGTAGCAAGTTTTGCCCTGGTGCTCAATTTAGTCATTATCGTGGGTGTGTTGTCACTTCTGCAGGCGACGCTGACTTTACCCGGGGTCGCTGGACTGGTGCTGACCGTGGGCATGGCGGTGGATGCCAATGTTCTAATTTTTGAACGGATTAGGGAAGAAATTAGGGCTGGCAATGCGCCGCAAACTGCCATTCATCGCGGTTATGACAACGCCTTCTCAACCATTATTGATGCCAACTTGACGACTTTGATCGCTGCGATGGTGCTGTTTAATTTTGGTACCGGGCCGATTCAAGGGTTTGCTATTACTTTAAGTATTGGCATTGTGACTTCGATGATTACGGCGATTTTTGTATCGCGAATCGTGGTCAATTTTATCTACGGCAATCGACGCCTCGAGTCTTTGGCGATTTAGGGGCATTCCTATGCAATTATTTAAACAAGTAACCAAGATCAATTTTATTGGTGGCCGCAAGGTTGCTGCTGTGCTGTCGGCATTGCTGTTGACCGCGAGTGCATGGTCGCTATGGTCGACCGGACTAAATTACGGTATCGACTTTACCGGTGGTACAAAAGTTGAGCTGAAATACAGTCAAGACGTAGCCGTTGCAGATGTGCGTGATGCCTTGCAAAATGATGGGTTTGACGATGCGGTGGTGCAGTTTTTTGGCTCTAATCAAGACATTTTGGTACGGATTCCACTCTCTGAAGACAATAGCAGTGCCGAAGTTAGCACGCGTGTGGTTAATGTGCTCAAAGCTCAGGCGGGTGAAGAATTAGATGTTCGCAGCGTTGAGTTTGTGGGCCCTCAGTTCGGCCGGGAACTCTTCGAGAAAGGCGTATTGGCGTTGGTGTACGCGCTTATTGGTGTGATGATCTATGTCGCGTTTCGTTTCGAATGGAAATTTTCCCTCGGTTCCGTAGCGGCACTGATCCATGACATTCTGATCACCGTGGGTATATTCTCACTCATCGCTCTCGAATTTACACTACCCGTGCTGGCGGCTTTATTGGCGGTGATCGGCTACTCTCTAAATGACACGATTGTGGTCTTTGACCGCATCAGAGAAAATTTCCGTCGACTGCGGGATTCGGATACTGCGAATACCATGAATGTCTCGATCAACCAGACCCTGCCTCGTACCTTGCTGACTTCGGTGACCACCTTGCTGGTTTTGTGCGCACTGTTCTTTTACGGCGGTGATGCGCTTAAAGGTTTTGCTGCGACCTTGATTATTGGGGTTTTGGTGGGTACTTACTCATCGATTTTTGTTGCGAGCCCAACTGTTTTGGCGCTGGGTGCCAAGGCCGAAGACTTGATTGTTGAAGAAGTTGAAAAAGAAGGTGCTGAACATCCTGACATGCTGATGCCGTAATATCACGGCACCTGACTTCTAATCTCTAAATTTAAATCTGTTACCAATCTATTAACGAGCGTCACTGCTGTTACGGAGTATTTTGATGTTTAAGCAAAGCGATTCAATCGCCCAGACTGACCCTGAAATTTGGCAAGCTATTGTTGAAGAAAATCAACGGCAGGAAGAGCACATTGAGCTGATAGCGTCAGAAAATTATGCGAGTGCCGCAGTAATGCAGGCACAAGGCAGTAAACTAACTAATAAGTACGCTGAAGGCTATCCGGGTAAGCGTTATTACGGTGGTTGTGAGTACGTCGACATTGCAGAAGACCTCGCCATCGCGCGTTTGAAGGAATTGTTTGGTGCCGATTACGCCAATGTGCAACCGCATTCTGGTTCGCAGGCGAATGCAGCCGTTTTTCAAGCGGTATTAAACCCAGGTGATACAGTGCTTGGTATGAGTCTTGATCATGGAGGGCATCTCACCCATGGCGCCAAGGTAAACTTTTCTGGGCGTTTGTATAACTCCGTGCAATACGGTTTGATCGAAGAAACCGGTGAGGTGGACTATGAGCAAGTCGAAGCCCTTGCGATCGAACATAAACCTAAGATGATCATCGCTGGATTCAGTGCTTATTCAAGAGTGTTGGATTGGCAGAGATTTCGCGATATCGCCGACAAAGTGGGCGCCGTTTTTATGTGTGATATTGCGCACGTTGCGGGTTTGATCGCGGCGGGTTTATACCCAAGCCCAGTACAAATCGCTGATGTTATTACGAGCACGACGCATAAAACGCTCAGAGGGCCGCGCGGTGGTCTGATCATGGCAAAGTCCAACCCCGATCTTGAGAAAGCTCTAAATTCCCGAGTTTTTCCAGGCTCTCAAGGTGGGCCATTGATGCATGTCATTGCTGCTAAAGCCATTGCCTTCAAAGAAGCCTTAGGCCCAGATTTTAAGGACTATCAGCAACGCGTATTA
>CALJJR010000213.1 GCA_937973905.1 uncultured Arenicella sp.
TATCGATCACTTATCAAGCGTTTAGGCTTGCGTAAGTAATCCAGTGAAAGCCTTGTCAGATGACGAGGCTTTCGCATTTTTGCGGGGGTATTTATTCACCCCCATTTCATGTAGGTAAGGCTCAGCCGCAATAGGGCGGTGCGAGAAAATAGTTATTTTATAGGTAATAAAGTATGTCAAAGGTAACAAAGACCTTTCAATTCGGTGAACACGAGTTCAAATTGGAAACCGGCGAGATCGCTCGCCAGGCGGATTCCGCCATCATCGCCAGTTGTGGCGATACCACCCTTATGGTTACGGTTGTTAATAAAATTTCCGGAGAACCAAGAGATTTCATGCCCCTGACGATTGACGTTGAGGAGCGCACTTACGCCGCAGGTAAAATTCCTGGCGGCTTTTTCCGTCGTGAAGGACGGCCTTCTGAGAAAGCGATTTTGACCTGCCGTTTGGTCGACCGACCATTACGCCCGTTGTTCCCAAAAGGTTTTGGGTATGACGTGCAAGTGGTGATCACAATCGTTTCGATTGATCCTAATATCGATTCAGAAGTAGTTGCATTAGTTGGCGCATCAGCTGCTTTGGCCACTTCTGGAATCCCATTCAATGGACCAGTAGGCGCTGCGCGCGTTGGTTATGTTGATGGCGGCTACGTGCTGAACCCAACCATGGAACAGCTTGACGCATCAGATCTCGATCTGGTTGTGGCGGGTACCGAAGAAGCGGTACTGATGGTTGAATCAGAAGCCAACATCTTGCCTGAAGACGTGATGCTTGGTGCGGTTATGTTCGGTCATCAAGAGTCGCAAAAAGCAATAGCGGCCATTAAAGAGCTTGCAGCTGACGTTGCAAAGCCAATGAAAGAATGGACGCCACCGGCTGAAGACACTTCGGTTGCGAGCAAAGTGAGCGAGATTGCTAAATCTGCGCTTGAAGATGCGTTCTCAACTCCTAACAAGGTTGAGCGTGTGGCTAAAATTTCGGCGGCTCATGGCGATGTATTAAGTGCCTTGGTTTCTGATGAGTCATCAGTCTCTGACATCGACGCGGTTAATGCTGCGTTCAAAGGTCTGGAGAAAGACATTGTTCGTGGCCGCATTATCGCTGGCCAACCGCGTATCGACGGTCGTGATACTACAACGGTTCGCCCGATCGATGTGCGCACCCAAGTTTGGCCACGCGTACACGGGTCAGCATTGTTTACCCGTGGTGAAACTCAAGCGGTTGTCTCAGCCACTTTGGGTACCGAGCGTGATGCACAGCGTATTGATGCGCTTGAAGGCGATATTACTGATCGCTTTATGTTGCACTACAATTTCCCTCCTTACTCAGTTGGCGAAACTGGGCGCGTTGGTTCTCCCAAGCGTCGTGAAATTGGTCATGGACGTTTGGCGCGCCGCGGTGTTGCTGCAGTGTTGCCAAATGCTGAAGAGTTTCCGTACGTGATTCGTGTGGTTTCTGAAATTACCGAATCAAATGGTTCTAGCTCTATGGCGAGCGTCTGCGGTACTTCTCTTGCGTTGATGGACGCCGGTGTGCCAATTAAGGCGCCGGTTTCTGGTGTTGCAATGGGCTTGATCAAAGAAGGCGAGAACTTTGCGGTATTGACTGATATCTTGGGTGATGAAGATCACTTAGGCGATATGGACTTCAAAGTGGCTGGTACTCCAGACGGTGTTACTGCTTTGCAGATGGACATCAAAATTGATGGCATCACTGAAGAGATCATGAGCCAAGCTTTGGCGCAGGCAAAAGATGCACGTATTCACATCTTGAACGAGATGGGCAAAGTGATCGACAAGCCACGCGAAGAAATGTCGGAGCATGCACCACGCATTATCACCTTTAAGATCAACCCGGATAAGATTCGTGACGTGATCGGCAAAGGTGGTGCGGTTATTCGCGCGCTGTGTGAAGAAACCGGTGCGACGATTGATCTAGAAGACGATGGCACGGTAAATGTGGCGTCAGTCGATGGTGCAGCAGGTGCAGAAGCACGCCGGCGCATCGAAGAGATCACGGCTGATATTGAGGTAGATTCTGTCTACACCGGTAAAGTAGTCAAAATCATGGAGTTCGGTGCCTTTGTTAACGTTTTGCCGGGCAAAGATGGTTTGGTTCACATATCGCAAATTGCCAACGAGCGTGTTGAAAACGTATCGGATCACTTGTCTGAAGGCGACGAAGTTACCGTTAAGGTACTCGAAGTTGATAAGCAAGGCCGCGTAAGACTGTCAATGAAAGCGGTTGATAGCGACTCGTAAGACTGCAAGCCAGTTTAAAAAAGCCCGCTCTGAGCGGGCTTTTTTTTGCCCAATTAGGTGCCGATACCTTTATTAATGAGCGGCTGTTATAGTCGTCAATATCTGATTTCCACCAATTAAAACCATGCAGCCCATATTTGAGGAACTTGATTATCAAAATACTCCGCACGGTGAGATTTCCTTGCGCCGGCGTACCGAACCGAAAGCTGACAACCAGCTTGTGTATGAGGTGAAGCTAGGAGACGAGTTTTTGATGTCGAGCTTGTTCGTAGAGGCTGAAGAGCAGCTGAGCAAATGTTGTCTGGCAGAGCTCAAAAACAACGGGCATACCGCGAATCTGCGTGTCGTGGTGGGCGGCTTGGGGCTGGGTTATACCGCGCTGGCGGCGTTAGCCGACGACGCAGTATGTGAGCTGGAAGTTATTGACGTAATGCAGCCGGTAATCGATTGGCACCGTCGCGGCTTATTGCCCATGGGTACAGCTGTCGCTGAAGATCCCCGGTGCACGCTGACTCATGCGGATTTCTTCGCTCTGGCCACGGCGTCTAGCAATGCCTTCAGTTTTGCAGAACCGGTGCACGCGGTATTGCTGGATATTGATCATTCGCCTTCGCATTGGTTGAACGAATCGAATCAGAGTTTTTACGATGTTGAGTCGCTATCAAGACTGGCGACTAAAATTATTCCCGGAGGGGTATTTGGCCTCTGGTCCAATGAGAAAGAAGATGCAGCTTTTACTGCCCGATTGTCAGAAGTGTTCGACCAGGTGAATAATGTGTTGGTGGAATTTTCAAACCCATATTCTGATGCCATTTCGTTTAATTCTGTTTATACCGGTGTTAAACGCTAAGGGCCGTAGAGGTCTAGAAATTACTAATGCTCTCTAATCAAGCAAACGGCATCACACGCCTGTAGAGTTATGGAGGTAGCCTTTGTTTAGCTCTATTTTGGCGGCGATAAAAAGCTATCAAAACCCGCGGCATTGGGTGAAGAATGTGACTTGGAGGTTTCCAAGGACGGTCAGCCAAAAAAGGGTGGTGTTCGTGGTTGGCGCTCCGCGCAGCGGAACCACACTTTTGCAACGTGTGTTGAGTCTGCACCCGGATTTGTTTTCAATCGAAGGAGAAACTGGGCTGTTCACTAAGCAAAATATTTTTGCGCCAGAGAGGCAGCATTTTGGTTTGCCGACAGATGTGATTCAGCAACTATTTCTTGAATCTAAGGACGTGGTAGATTTTTTCGATCGCGGCTTGGATCACCTTGCAGAGGATAATCCAGCAGCTCGCTTTGTAGAAAAAACACCGCAGCATGTATTCCAGCTTGCGACCTTGTCAAAGCGATTTCCCCAGGCCAGTTTCATTCATATTGTTCGTGATGGCCGCGATTGCTATTGTTCGGCTCGAAAAATGGCTGAAATTCCACAGGCACAATCAATAACCAAGTTTGCAGAATATTGGTCGCGCTGTGTGCAATCGCCAATTCAGGCCAACTTAGGAGCTCGAATTCGACACGTAAAATACGAGAGTTTAGTGAGCCAACCTGAACAAGAGTTGGGAAACTTAATGACCTTTCTTGGCTTAACCGTTGATCCAAAGCAGCTTGATGCTGCCGAGATAGGCCAAGATCAACGAGCCAGCGTGGATGCGTTCAAAAAGCTTAATCAGCCGATTAACGATGCGTCCACTCAGCGTTGGCAAACAGAACTGACAAACGACGAGAATAAGCTTTTCATTGCGCTTGCTAAAAGCGACCTTAAAGAGTTCAATTACTTATGATTACTGAAAAAGTCGTTAGATAAAATTTTGAAAATTAAAATATTTTGTGTTGGCGGAACAATCGACAAAGTGTACTTTGACGCCAAGAGCAAGTACGAAGTGGGCGCGCCGAGTGTAAGCAAAGTGCTTAGAGAGCATGATGTGGCTCTGGACTACCAAGTTGTACCGCTCATGGCCAAAGACAGTTTGGAAATGACCGACGCCGATAGAGAAGAAATCAAGGCCGCGGTGTCTGGGGCGGTTGAGCATCATATTGTGATCACGCATGGCACAGATACGATGGCGCAAACCGCAATGGCTTTGGCGGATGTGACCGATAAAACAATTGTGCTGACCGGCGCTCTAGCACCTGCGATATTTAAAGACAGCGATGCGACCTTTAATTTGGGGTGTGCTGTTGCCGCCGCGCAAATGGCCCCGCGCGGTATCTATATCGCTATGAATGGACGTGTGTTTAAGCACGATGCGGTACGCAAGGATGTGGAGAACAATCGTTTTGTCGAAATCTGACTTGCCCGTTACGTTAACGCCACTGGTGATGGACGACGCCGAATTTTTGCTGCGTTTAATGCAAACGCCTCGCTATATCGAGTTTGTTGGGGATCGAGGTGTTAATAATTTGGATGAGTCGAGAGCGTATATCCGAGACTACTTTTTCGCCTCGCAAAAAGAACACGGGTTTGGTTATTTTGTCGTTCGTGACGAGCATAGAATACCGGCTGGTATGGTGGGCTTGATGAAGCGAGATTACTTGGATTTTCCCGATATCGGTTTCGCATTTTTGCCTGATTTCTTCGGCAAGGGGCTGGCCAAACGCGCTTGCGATTTGCTCCTCAAAATTGCCCGGGATGAGCTTAAGCTTACCGAACTCGATGCGTTTACCGACCACCAAAACGTGGCGTCACAAAAGCTCCTGTTGAAGCTTGGCTTTACCTATGAAGGCGATATTCGGCATCCGCAAGAAAATGTGCTTTTGCAGCGTTATCACGCGCAGCTATAAAAACGGCCGCAACAGCGGCCGTTTT
>CALJJR010000214.1 GCA_937973905.1 uncultured Arenicella sp.
AGACGGCGTATAAGACCTCATCGCCAACTTCTTCAGAGAGTTTTTCAGACCACTTTTTAATAATCGCATTGCGCGGGTCGCGCTCTTTATAAACGGCGTGGCCAAAACCCATGATCAGTTCTTTGTTGGCCAACTTTTGCATAATGCCAGCTTCCGCTTCATCAGCAGAATTCCACTCAGCAATCATATCCATCGCAGCTTCGTTAGCGCCACCATGCAGTGGGCCGCGCAAAGTGCCAATGGCGCCGGTAATCACGGAGTGAATGTCGGTCAATGTTGAAGCCGCAACCCGGCCATTGAAGGTTGAAGCATTGAATTCATGCTCAGCATAAAGAATCAGCGACACATTCATCACCTGCGCATGCAAATCGCTCGGCGCTTTACCGTGCAGCATGTGTAGAAAGTGGCCACCGATGGTTGGCGCATTGGTGTTAGTGTCGATGCGTACGCCATCGTGTGCAAAGCGATACCAATAAACCACCATCGCTGGCAACAGAGCTAGTATGCGATCTACCTTGTCTTGCTGCTGAGCAAAATCGGTTTCTTGTTCGAGGTTGCCTAACAAAGAAACACCGGTACGCATCACGTCCATGGGGTGCGCACTGGCTGGGATCAGCTCCAAGCCAGCACGTAAAGCTTGTGGTAATTCTCTGAGTGCCAACAATTTTTCTTGATAGGCATCGAGCTCAGCTTGGTTGGGCAGATGACCTTTTAATATCAGATGTGCCACCTCTTCAAAGATGCAGTTGTCGGCCAAGTCATCTACGTCGTAACCACGATAGCTTAAGCCTGTGCCTTGGGTGCCAACTGTGCAAAGTGACGTTTCGCCGGCCACTTGGCCGCGCAGTCCAGCGCCTGATAATTTTGGATCTTTACTCATGTCTTTTCTCTTTTTTAGTTAGAGGTTTTTACCTTCCGAGAACAGCTTGTCCAGCGTCTCTTCGTATTCGTGATAGTTTAAATAATCATAAAGCTCCATGCGCGTCTGCATGTGCTCGACCATGTCTTTTTGATGGCCTTTTTCTAACACATCGCGGTATACCATTTCCGCGGCTTTGTTCATGGCGCGTGTTGCTGTCAAAGGATAGAGAATCATATTGACGCCAGCGCCAGCTAACTCCTCTTTGGTGAACAGCGGCGACATGCCAAACTCCGTCATGTTCGCGAGCAACGGCGCTTTGATGGCATCATCATAGGCTTGGTATTCTTCTAACGACGCCATGGCTTCAGCGAAAATTCCATCTGCACCGGCTTCTATATAGGCGCTGGCTCGATCAATAGAGGCTTGCAGCCCTTCGATCGCATAAGAATCAGTCCGAGCTAAAATAAAGAAGTCGTCGTCGGTTTTTGCATCCACGGCTGCTTTGATCCGATCAACCATTTCCGCTTGTGAGACGATTTCTTTATTCGGGCGGTGACCACAGCGCTTTTGTGCCACTTGGTCTTCAATATGTACCGCGGCCACACCAGCGCGAATAGATTCTTTGATCGTGCGCGCAATATTAAATGCGCCGCCCCAACCCGTATCAATATCAATCAATAAAGGTGTGTCTACAACGGCCGTGATTCGCCGCGCATCTTCAAGTACATCGTTCATGCTGGTCATGCCCAAATCGGGCAAGCCATACGATGCATTCGCGCAAGCGCCGCCTGAAATATAGATCGCTTTGTGGCCAATGTTAGTGGCCATTAACGCGGTATAGGCGTTGATGGTGCCGAGTATTTGCAGAGGAGGGTGGTTTTCCAGGGCAGCCCTAAATCGTTGCCCAGCAGAATCAATGCTCATGATTTTCTTCAGTTGTCGTCATAAATTGGTGAATAGAGCGCTTGGCGCGTGCAATGTGATGGCGCATCACCATTTCAGCAAGCGGCGCATCGCGTTGCTCAATGGCGTCTAGCAATTGAGCGTGTTCTTTTAAGGCTCGGTTAGAGCGGGTTTTTACGCGCGAGGTTTGATAGCGAAACATACGAATCAAGTGATATAGCTCATCGCAAAGTTGGTTAATCAACAATTGATTGCCGCTGCCACGAATAATTTGATAATGAAAATCAAAGTCACCATCGGCATTCATATACTCGCCCGAATTCGACTCAATATGATTGCGGTGAATCTCCAACAGCTCACGCAGGCTGGCAATGTCATCATCGCTCATATTTTCAGCAGCCAATGCCGCCGCTTTGCCTTCTAGAGCTTCGCGCACTTCATAAAGCTCCATAATAGAGTCGAGTTCCAGGGTCACAACACGCGCACCCTGATGTGGCACATGGCGCACCAAACCCATCGCCACCAGCCGCCGAATCGCTTCGCGTAGCGGGCCGCGGCTAACCTCAAACTGTTCAGCCAAACGCGGCTCATTCAGTTTCTCACCCGCCGGAATAACGCCCGTGATAATCGCTTCGCGCAAAGCAATCGTCGTAGTGCCAGACAGCGTGCTGTCGGTATCAGGGGTGTGGGCTTGGGTTAGCAAATGAATTTCTGAGTGGTCTGATTTTTAGGTTGGCTATCCTGCGGTTTGAGCGAGAAATTGTCAACAAAAACACTTAAATTGATAAGATTGTTGGCTATATTTTCATGATACATTTAATTTTGTATACAAAAACAGTATCAGTGGCTCCTTCCACAGTCCAAATATGTGGGTTTGTTAGTATCCTAATACTGGCCGGTCGATACATGCCGGTGGTACGATCTAGATCCTAGTTGATTCGCCCAGAAAAATATTTCTAATCATTATTTTGGAACTTAAAGGATTAGTACATGGATACCGTTAAAACTCCACATAGCAGAAGTTTTAGAAGAGGCATGTTGTCCGCTTGCCTTGTGTTTACCGGATTATTTTCGTTTGATTTTGTGCTTCCTGTCGCGGCTCAAGGTTTAGCGGTTAAAAACATCAGTGGCAATTTGGTTGCCGGTGGCGAGATTCAAAACTTTGATGGCAATGGAGTTCAGATAAGTGCCCAGAACGAATATGTCGTCTACGTCGCTGATCAGGATATTGAGAACGTCCCTGAAATATACAGCACCAGAATGGATGGGCGTGGAGCAGCGATTAAATTGAATTCTCCTGCCGTGGAAGGCCAAACTTTCGTGCGCCAGCCATTTGCTATTTCAAGTGATGGTTCACGCGTATTTTTTTATGTTCAAGATTTCGGGACTGAAACCGGCAGCCTCTACGCGTCTCCAATAGATGAGTTTGCCCCTCTGTTGGTAGACACTGGAGTGCGAACAAGTATTGCGCCAATCGTCAATTTCGATGGGACTAGGGTTATATATGCGGCATCAACCGAAGAGGGGTTTGGTGTTTTCAGTAAGAATGTAGACGGCACCTCTCAACGAATACAGGTGAATGCTGCAGATAGTAATCTGTTCTTTACGAGCCGCGTAAGTTTTGCACCAGATGGCCGGAATATAGTCGTCTCGAATTTGGAAGATCTATTCGTAGTAGACACAAATGATGGAAGTGCGCTCCAGCTTTCGACAGGAACTTCCAGTGCGCGAGGAGCTGAGTTGTATTTTTATTCGAACGACGGATCACGGATTGTCTTTTGGGTTGGGGCATCGACGACCAGAGATGCCGAGGTCTATACAGTGAATCTTGACGGCAGTGATTTGCGACAACTCAGCCGTACGTTTTCGCCTGGGGTAGGCGCAGGCTTTCCTACGCTTACGGCTGATGGCGAAAAGGTCCTCTACGCTGCTGGGGGTGATCTCTATAGCGTGAATATACAATCTGGGAGCGACAATCTAATTAGTGACGCTCCTCAAGATGCCGGAGGAATTTTCGAATTCAAATCGACGTCAGATAGCCAAAGAGTTTTCTACTCCTCGAGAACAGGTTCCGGAATATTTGATTTTGCGGTTTTTTCTGCTGATATCGAAAACGGAAATAGTGAGCGTATATCTGCGCTGAACTCAGGATTTTCTAGCTTTAAGTTATCGAATGACGGAAAGTTTCTTGTTTCACTCAGACAGAGGTCGAATTTCGCGGCATACGATTTATATGTTTTAAATATAGAAACCGGAGAACTAGATCGTCTAGATGTAGGGCCAACCAACTTTCGAGCTCAATTCGTGATCACCAACGATTCTCAATACTTGATCTATAGCTATTTTGGTGGCGATATAATTCCTCGGCTTTATGCTCGAAGACTTTCTCAAGGGCCCACGTTAAA
>CALJJR010000215.1 GCA_937973905.1 uncultured Arenicella sp.
TTTGTTATGCGCAGTAGCATTGATGCATAACAGGCAGAGGACAACTAACAGAATAGTGCGCATGGTAATCAGCTCTAGAGAACAAAGGACTACCAGTATTCACAGATTTTAAGGATTTGGGTATCGCATAAATGTGTGAAGGCACACGCTGTGAGTTTGCTTAAAGGGGCTTAGTAAGGCGCGACATAATCCATATTAAAACGGCATTCCGGGTAAGAAATACAACCCCAAAATAATCGCCGGGTATCTTTGCGCATCCGTTTAACGAGTTTGATTTTACAATTGGGGCAGGTAGGAATCATGTAGTCTGGGCGAATCAAAACCTTGAGCAACTTTTTGCGTTGTTTTTCGGTCAACGCAGCAAGACCTTGATAAATGTTGGCCGCGCCAATCAAGCGAACATTGTTGCGCTCGCAGTAAGAGACCACCACATTTGACAGCTTGCCGGCGTACATCAAAACACTTAGAGGCAACTTATTGGCTTTTTGATACTCAACCAACCTATGTACTTCCACCACGCTGACCGGTGAGGATTGCGCGCCACGCGACTCTACAACGCCTAGTTTTGAGCGCTTATTTTTAACCGCTGCCAACTGAAAATGCGTACCCGAGACAGAACCAGCGGAACGACCAGTCACTGAGCAACCTTTCATTTTCCAGTACGCCACGCAAAGATTATCAAACACCTGCCAATCGAGAGTTTCAATTAAATCTACACTCCATTCTTTTGGAAAAGCAGGTGTTGGCTTGGGTCTAAATCCAGAGACCACGGTCCGTTCGTCTTCACTCAGAGAATTAACACTCATCGTGTCGTCATCGATCGGGTAGGCGCGGTATTGATCACCATAGATCCGCTGTGGCTCGTAGCTGGATTCTTTCTTTTTTGGCACATCCTTGTTTGCCTGAGGGACACGAGATCGCTTGCTGCGCTTGATTAAGGCAGTACAGCCGTACAGTAGGGCGAAACAACTGGCCGCACAAACTAAACCAACCAATGCTGCAAACCCTAATTGCTTTAGCCCTGGAACCCCCCAAAGTGCCGCAGCAAACCCGAGCATCCCCACTACGAGCGATGCGTCGAAAATTAGTCTGGAAGTTAGCCAGCCATCACCGGCCTCAGTGTTGGTACCCAAATCACCCTCATGTCAGCACCCCAATTTTACGATGACCACCCCCGTATATCACCACACCCGCTCGTCAGACCCTCGAGTGTGAGCCAATTCTAACGCAAACTGGCTGTGCAGAACCAAAAATTGACCTTGATGGTGGTAACTCTAGCTAAGCAATGAATATCATCGCTATTTTTCCTCCTCTTCCTCCGCGTCTTCAACTTTCTCATCGTATTTAGCGAACCAACCCAAAATATTATCCACCTTGGCAATTAGGCGACTGGGTCGTGAGGCAATCGAGTGTGATGCACCGGGAATTCTCACCAATACCGTATCAACCTCTTGCACCTTTAGAGCGGTGTAGTATTGCTCGGCTTCCCAGGCTGGGGTGCGCCAATCTTCCTCACCCACCATCACCATCGTTGGCGTCACCACATTGCCCACCAATGAAATCGGTGACTGTTTCCAGTAGAACTCGGGGTCTTCCCAAGGTTGTGCCCCCATCCAATGACGACTGACAAATTTTGAGATGTCGGCCGCCAACGCCATCGTCGTCCAATTGATCACCGGCTTAATCGTGGCAGCGGCACGAAAACGCTCCGTTTTACCAACTGCCCAGGCGGTTAAAACTCCGCCACCACTGCCACCAGTTATAAACAATCGGTCTTCATCTACATATTTTCTAGCCACTAAATCATCCACCACCGACATCAAGTCATCATGATCAAAGCTTGGGTAGGCTTTATCAATCAATTGTGCGAATTCTTCGCCATAACCCGTCGACCCCCTGGGATTTACATAGACAGTCACATAGCCTTCTGCTGCATAGCGTTGAATCTCAGCAGCAAAAAACGGCCCATACATTGCAAAAGGTCCGCCATGGATCTCTAAAATCATCGGGAACGTACCATCCGCCTCAAAGCCTTTAGGCAGGGCCACCCAAGCTTCAATCTCGCGCTCATCGTAGTTGGACTTCACGCTGAATTCTTCAATCGGTGCAAAATCGACTTGCGCAACTAAGTCTGAATTCAAATCAGTCCAAGTTTTAACTGAGCCTGTTTTCAACACGGCTAAATCGGCTAGCTGACCTTGCTTGGCTTGTGTGTACGCCACCACGCCCTTCGCCGCTGAATAATCCCCAGACGAATAGGGCCGACCAATGCTCGTTCCACCGACATCTGTAACTAAGGTGGTTACCTTACCCGCCAAATTGATAGCGACAAGATGCGTTTGCCCATCTACATCAACCCGGGCATAAATTGATCTGCCGTTGTCTTGCCAGGTAATATTTCCGATTGACCGATCAAACTCAGCGGTAAGATTTTTAACCTCGGTACCATCGGCATTCATCACATACAAGTCGGTTTGCTGGTAGGCCTTTAATTGATCATCAAAACCCAAATACGCAATCAACTTACCATTGGGCGAGGCCTTGCCACCGAAATCCGGACCATCACGGTTGGTTAAAGCAACTCGTTCTTCGGTGGCCAAGTCAATTTTGTAAATCTCCGATTCAATAGGATCTAAGTCGGGCGATTCCACATCGTTGCCTACAACCAGAATAGCTGAATTATTCAACCATTCCGGCGAGCCAAAGCCATTGTCTCCATCAGTAAGCTGAGAATAAGTACCGCCATCACCGCTAATCACAAAGATCTGTTCAACGCCCTTCTTTAGGTAGCCCCGCCCATCACGGCGGAAAACCAAATCATCAATCACGCTTACCGGCTCCGCCCACTCGCTGCCTTCTGGTGCTTTAACGCCGTCCGCAAACGACTCCCCTTCCTTGGGCACGAACATCGAGAAAACTATGGACTCGCCATCCGGTGACCAGCGCGGGCCGCGAATTGCTTGCTCGAACTTTGCCAATACAAAGCTTTCTCCCGTATCCATAAAGCGCACATTCAAAGTCGGTTTATCGTCGTTCGAGGAGGTGTATAAAATCCGTTCGCCATCCGGTGACCATTGTATTGAACCAGCCGACTCATCATCTTTGAACAAAGGTCGATCCAGACCTTTACGCAAATCTAACATCCAAACTCGACTCACTACCGAATCCTTAAACTTGTCCATCGAACGCCGGCTATAGATCACCCTATTACCATCTGGGCTAACCTGCGGACCTGCAGCGAACTCTAACTCAAACACCTTATCAGAGATGAATTTGCGTGGATCTACGTCCTCCTTTTGCTCAGCATGAACGCTCTGCAAAAGTGAGGCACTAAGCCAGATAAGTAAAATGAAGAATGCGCTTTGACGTTGCATAGTCGTATTAGGTGTTAGCGTTTATTTTGACGAGAGTCTAACAGTGTTTAAGTCAATTCATGTAGTCCCACCACAACTCGCGCATGAAACCGCATAAGAATGACTAACAATATTTAGCTGAGGGCGGAAAGGATATTGCGAATCGTTGAC
>CALJJR010000216.1 GCA_937973905.1 uncultured Arenicella sp.
TCTCGTGCTTGGCGAATAAGGTCATCACCAGCTGCGGTTGGAATCACCTGCGCACCACGCTCAAAGAGAATCACACCAAGGTTTTGCTCCAGCTCTTGAATTCCGGTGCTTAGAGCTGATTGCGACACAAAGCAGATCTCGGCCGCGCGCCCAAAATGCCGTTTATCAGCGAGCGCGCACAGGTATCGCAACTGTTTAATGGTGGGTACGGCAATCAATTCAATCTATTAATATGACCAAAACAATTAATTGGATTGATTGTACGCCGTGCATTATAGTTTCACAATCGATCCGTACACTACGGATGTTAATTCGTAAAATCAAAACCGCAACAGGAGTAAAAACCATGTCATTGAAAGGTTCTAAAACCGAACAAGCATTGAAAGATGCGTTTGCTGGCGAATCCCAAGCCAACCGTCGTTATTTGTATTTCGCCGCCAAGGCTGACGTTGAGGGCTATAACGATGTCGCAGCCGTATTCCGCTCCACTGCGGAAGGCGAAACCGGTCATGCTCATGGCCACTTGGAATACCTCGAAGAAGTAGGTGACCCAGCAACAGGCCTGCCGATTGGTAACACCGAAGACAATCTTAAATCAGCGATCGCCGGTGAAACTCACGAGTACACCGACATGTATCCTGGCATGGCAAAAGACGCCCGTGATGAAGGCTTCGACGAGATTGCCGATTGGTTCGAAACTCTAGCGAAAGCTGAGCGTTCGCACGCCAACAAGTTTCAAAAAACTTTGGATACGCTAGACGATTAGTATCGTTTCGAGCATATCGGATGAGAAAGGGGCCAAGCGGCCCCTTTCTTTGACCTACCAAACCATTATCACAATCATTACGCAAACGAGTTACTTTTCATGAGCGAAGGTAGTTTAGAAGCACCGATACGACACCCAATCGATTGGAAAAACGATCAGTACTGGGATAAGCAAGATTTAGAAGCTGAGCTAGAGCGGGTGTTCGACATCTGCCACGGTTGCCGTCGTTGTGTTTCTCTATGTGACTCCTTCCCTACTCTTTTTGACTTGGTTGACGAGTCTGAAACGATGGAGGTTGATGGTGTTGATAAGGCGGATTATATAAAGGTCGTTGATCAGTGCTATTTGTGCGATCTGTGCTACCTAACCAAATGTCCGTATGTACCTCCGCATGAGTGGAACGTGGATTACCCGCATCTTATGCTGCGCGCAAAAGCGCAACAGTTCAAAGAACAAGGCACCAGCTTTAGAAATAAAACGCTGACCGCCACGGATGCGATGAACAAATTAATGAGCATTCCAGTAGTCAATCAAACTGGCAATGCCTTACTGAAAAATAAAACTTTCCGGTCGGTGTTTGAAAAAGGGTTTGGCGTGCACAAAGATGCACCGGTCCCAACCTACCACCGCAAGAACATGGCCAAAAGCACGACGGAATTACCTAGCCCTGCCCTAAGCGCCAAACCGATTGGCAAGACCACCGGCAAAGTAGCGCTTTATGCAACTTGCTACGGCAACTACAACACGCCCGATCTTGGCGCTGACTTTCTCAAGGTATTTCGCCACAACGAAATTGATATCAGCTTGGTGCCCAAAGAACATTGCTGTGGCATGCCCAAACTGGAGTTAGGTGATCTTGAGTCGGTTGAACGCAGCATGGAGAAAAACATACCTCTATTGGCTGCATTGGTCGACCAAGGTTTTGACCTAGTGGCACCGATACCTTCTTGTGTGCTGATGTATAAACAAGAGCTACCCTTGATGTTCCCAGACAACGAGCAGGTGGCGAAAGTGCGCGACGCTTTTTATGACCCTTTTGAGTACTTAGCGCTGCGTAAAAAAGGCGATGCGCTCAAGACTGATTTCAAAAATGAGTTAGGCGACATCTCCTATCAAGTGGCCTGCCATCAGCGTGTGCAACGCATCGGCAATAAAACCAGCGATATTTTAGGTCTGGTGCCCGGCACACAGGTGCATCGCATAGAACGGTGTTCCGGTCACGATGGAACCTACGCCGTCAAGAAAGAAACCTATGACAAAGCGGTAAAAATCGCCCGCCCAGTGGTACGTAAAGTTGAACAGCAAAGCCCCCAGCATTTCACCAGTGATTGCCCTATGGCGAACGCTCACGTGGCAAAACTTGCCGGTGACGCTGTCGCCAGTAACGAACACCCAATGACCCTACTCTGTCGAGCCTACGGACTCTAACCAAGCCAATGATGACTATGAACAAGCTAACCCGCGCCGACCTTATGAGCTTAGAGGAATATTCTGAGAAGCGCCCTGATTTTCGTGCCGCTGTCATGCAACACAAAAAAACGCGGCAACTTCCGCTTGGCGACAACGCCAGACTGTATTTTGAAAACAGATTGACGATTCAATATCAAATCCAAGAAGTTCTGCGAGTTGAAAAGACTTTTGATGCCGCGGGCATAGAAGAAGAACTCGAAGCCTACAACCCGCTTATTCCGGATGGCGCGAACTTGAAAGCCACTTTTATGCTGGAGTTCCCAGACGTGGACGAACGCCAACTCAAAACCCGTGAGCTAAGAGGCATTGAAAGTAAGGTGTGGTTGCAAGTAGAAGACTGCGATAAGGTTTTTCCAATTGCCAACGAAGACCTCGAGCGCGACGACGGTGAACGCACGTCCACAGTACATTTCTTCCGCTATGAATTCGCCCCCACTATGATTGCCGCATTGCAAAACGGCGCGCAACTGCAAGCGGGAATCGATCACGAGCACTATCGCATTGAAAACCTAGTGGTTAATCAAGAAATTCGTGACTCGTTACTGGCAGACTTTGACGACGTCGCCATCAATTAGAGAGACATACCCCAACCTGTCTTTTAGTAACGCAAAACCGAGGGTTATAGACAAAACGCGACGAGTTTAGAATTCACAGTCGGCACCACAAAACAAGCCTCATCCACGAACTCGAAGGAACCGATATCACAGGCGCCATCATTGCGTAACTGACCGAGCTGATCTATGCGCAAACACGCCATATTATTGCCGGCATTGATCGCTGGGCTCATAGCTGGCAAGGCATGAGTGCGTGTTCGGCCACCATTTTGATTCAGTGGCGACAAAATCTCAGACAACGGCGTTGAGTTTGGTTGGTCATTGCTCAAAATTATATTTGCAGTGTCGACTGCGGCGAAAGTGGAAACTGAAGTAGCGGTATCATACTGCGCTGAACCAAAGATATTTTGTTGTAGATCCAGCACAACATCCTCCTCGGGGGCGAACAGCTCACGGCCCTGTGCCGCCACGGCGCTATTACCAGCGACAATGCTGTTAACCACCGTTAAACGGTGCTCAGCGTCGCCTTCAAGATAAACACCGCCACCATAGGTTCTCGCAAGGTTGCCAGTGATTGTAGAGTTTTCAACGATCAGCACTCCTGCCTCCCCTTCAATGGTGATGCCGCCACCACCGCCATAGTCATCACCTTCAGCCGTTATTCGATTTCCCGAGACCGTGCTATTGCGGAGAACCAATCGGCCACCTCCATAAATATCCACACCGCCGCCAGTGGAATTCGCGATATTTCCTGAAATAGTCGTTTGCTGCACGGTCGCTCTAGATCCCGAATCAACGTAGAGACCTGCGCCGTAATTGACTCCCGAATTACCCATGATAGTGCAACTATTAAGCCGAAGCTCCGAGTAGTTGCTTGCTGTTATACCTCCAGAAGGTCCATTGGCTACAATTATATTATTGAAGCTCGCACGCGTCCCGGACATCTCGATAATTCGTCCCTCGTAAATCATATGAGCGCCATCAAGAGTGACGCCAGGATTTCCTGATCCATTCACCGTCAAATCAAAAACGTGATCAAGCTCCGGCAAATAAGATTGCAGTGCAATTACATTATTTGCATTGGATGGGAAAACACTGGGGTCAAAATTTAAGATAGTGACATCACCCGCTGCGCTACACCCGCCTGAAGCAGCAAAAGTATTCAGGGAGATAAAGGCATCTCGCAAAGTACAATCCGTTCCGCCGGCCGCATCAGATTTACTATCAACAATGATCGTGCCAACCCCCGTCATTTCTACCGCACCGATATCGCATTGATCATCATTAGAGCGAGAAAAACCGCGTTGATCTTGATTCGCAACAGGTGCTGCTGCACAGATAGTCGAGTTGCCATTGTTGCGAGCAATACTGTCTTCCGGCAAAGTCAGGAAGCCTCGGTCTTCACCACCTAGATTTACAATCTCGCCAAGCGACAAATTAAGAGCATCGCTGGTGGCAACTCGATCGTTGGGCCCAGGAATGAATTCACTGGGTGGCGCTAATTGAAGGTTATTAATCGAGGCGTCGCCAAAAATATTGCTGTTGTTCGCGGTGATTGTAGCGTCTCCGGAAGTGCGAATCTCCACAGATGAATCCGAAGGATTACCACTAACCACTGAATTAGAAAGCTGAATCTCCGCGTCAAAGCGAGCTGTGAGCGCACTGCCATAACTTGAGGAACTATTGCCAACAATAGTCGAATTTAAAATACCCACCGTGGCCGCAGAACCCGATGCTCGAATCCCTGCCGCGATAGGTGCCGAATTATTTAATACCGAAACATTACTTAGGGTCACAACACTACCAGTCACATTTAGGGCGCCACTCCGATCCTCTGCGTAGTTATCTACGAAGGCCGAGCGCTCCACTGTCAGGCTGGCTGAAGAGCTAACCACATCTATCCCACCACCTCTTCCTGTCGCTGAATTAGATTGCACAACGCTATCAATCAAACTTAATGACCCACCCGTTAAACGCACCCCTCCACCATAGGCATTAGTCGCGGTAACAGAATTATCGTATATCGAGGTTCGCTCAAGCACCAAAGAGCCACCCACTTGCCTGATTCCTCCTCCACCAGCGACTGAACTCGTTTCCCCGCCTCTAATCACCACATCCGAAATTCTTGAGTTACCGGAACTAACACCAAATACTCGCGATAATTCATCGGCATCAATAGTAACCGGATTATCTCGCGAACCTTGAATTTCGACATTAGAGTAAATTCCAAGCTCTAAGCTTTGAGCGAAGCTTATCGAACGCACATCGCTGGCAAAGATGATCACATCAGCCCCAGCACCGCTGACGCAGCCAGAGTCACCAGCACTATCAGAATTCGCTGAAATAATTGCCTCACGCAAAGTACAGTCGCTGTCATTCTCACTCACATCACCGGGAGAGTTAACAGTGATGGTCGCAGCTTGCGCGCTAACCAATAGCGCGTTTGAAACTGCAACTGCAATTGCAGAGCGGATTAATTTCCCGTGACTGCCGTTTCTGCGTCTACGCTTCGTGTGAGCAAATTTGTGACTGACGTTTTTACTGCAAGCAAGAACTTTCATTGTCTACCTAGCCCAAATATTTTTATGCAAAAAGTATCGCTTGCAAAATAGTACATTACAAGCGTGGTGTAACGCACACACGAGGGCATTTTAGCTCGGATAGATGTTTCGTAGGACAATTGCAATAGTCAGCAACAATAAGCCGATGATATCGGCCCACATAATCTTCATCAGTTCCGCATTGACCGATCCGAGCGACAAAGCAAGCAACACAAATCCCAGCATGGATATGCCGGCAAGAGTTAGCGCGGCATATTGTAAAGTAGGTACCCATACGGACCAGAGCACGAATCCACCGATAATCCCGAACATCAAAGCTCGGTGTCGAAGCAGCAGCTCCAGATCAATGGAGGAAACACTCAAGCCATAG
>CALJJR010000217.1 GCA_937973905.1 uncultured Arenicella sp.
ATGGCGCGGGATATTTTGCAATGGCGTGCGCGTCATCCAATTAATGGTACGCGCACTAAGCTTTCTCCTCCCCCAGGTTGGCGGGCGCCCTTGGATTGGGCGAGCTATCCGATCAAAAGCGAACTTCTGCAAGCCGAGCCGACTTCCAGCATTGCGCCGAGCAAAGTTTCTGAACAGATATTAGATCGTCGCCTAAAACAACGTGGGCGAATTATCTACAATTGCGATCCAAACCCTTTTCTCGGGCGTCTGTGCACTAACCAATTGCTCGATGAGTGAGCAAGGGTGGTTAAGAGTGTTCAAGAATGAAAGTATCTGTCGATCATGAACTTTGATTTTTCAGAACAGCAAAAGTTAATTCAATCAGAGGCGCGCAAGTTTCTTCGCGAGCAGTGTCCTCCTGAACGTATGCGCCAAGTGATGGAGCAGGATGCAGCTTTCGATGACGATCTTTGGTCGCGCATCCGCGATTTGGGTTGGATGGGTTTGGCTATCCCTGAGCAGTATGGCGGCTTGGGTCTGGGCTATCTCGAATTATGCGTTATTGCTCAAGAGCTTGGCCGTGCGCTGGCACCGATACCATTCTCATCAAACGTTTACCTGTTTAATCAAGCGCTGGTGATCGCCGGTAACGAAGCGCAAAAGCAACGCTGGCTACCGCGTGTAGCAGGCGGTGAGCTCGTTGCCTGCACTGCTGTCGCTGAGCGTGTTGGCGATCAACCGAATAGCTTGCCGGTCACCGAAATTACTCAAGATGGACGTTTGCACGGCCAAAAAATCGCGGTGGTGGATGGCATGCGAGCGGAGGTGGCGTTGGTCTCAGCACGGAGCTCGAAAGGCGAGGTGATTCTGTGTTTACTAGAGCTGGACCAAGCAGGTTGTGAACGAGCAGCCACTGAGTCTTTAGACCTGTCGAGGCCGCTCGCCACATTGACACTCAACGACGTTAAAGCTGAGCCACTTGCGCATTGCACAGCGCAGACATTAACCGAGCTCTACAACACGGCGGCTGTTCTCTTTGCCTTTGAGCAAGTCGGTGGCTGCGAGGCCGCCCTCAAAATGGGCATGAGTTACACCAAGCAACGTTATGCCTTTGGTCGACCGGTAGCGACTTTCCAAGCAATAAAACATAAGTTTGCCGACATGTATGTGGCGAAAGAGATTGCGTTATCAAATGCCTATTACGGTGCTTGGGCATTGGCTAGCTCAGCCCCTGAGTTGTCGCTGGCCGCGGCAACGGCTAGAGTGAGCGCAAATCAGGCTTACTTCGAGTGCAGTCGTGAGAACTTACAGGCGCACGGTGGCATGGGTTATACGTGGGAGTTTGATTGCCATCTGCATTACCGGCGTGCTCAGCATTTGTCCTTGGTGTTAGGCGGCACTCCTTACTGGAAAGAGCGCATCAACACAGAACTTCTGCGAGCTGAATAATAACGTTATGGATTTTAAAGATACGCCAGAGCAAGCCCAGTTCCGCGAACAAATTCGAGCGTGGCTGAAAGAGAATGCGCAGCCTAAAACTGAGACAGAAACAGTTAGAGAGCTTAGTGCACGTTATCAGCAAGCGCGCGCTTGGTATAAGAAAAAAGCGGCTGCGGGTTACGCCTGTTTGGAATGGCCAAAGAAGTATGGTGGCGCGGGCCTGACGCCAATTCATAAGTTGATTTGGTCTCAGGAAGTTGCGCATTATGATGAGCCGGACGATTACTTTGTTATCGGCTTAGGCAATTGTGGCCCGGCAATTATGCACTTCACCGAGGAACCACTGCGCTCTAAGTTGCTCCAACGCATGGCGGCTAACGAAGATGTCTGGTGCCAACTGTTTAGCGAGCCTGGCGCAGGGTCGGACGTCGCCGGGCTAAAAACCTCGGCCAAGCAAGCTGACAATGGTGAGTGGCGCATCAATGGGCAAAAGATTTGGACTTCGGGCGCAGCGCATTGTGACTATGGTGTGGTGTTGTGTCGCAGCGATACCACCGTATCGAAGTACAAGGGCTTGACCATGTTCATTATCGATATGCGTCAACCAGGTGTGGAGGTTCGACCTATTAAACAAATGGACCGGGGTCAGCATTTCAACGAGGTGTTTTTTAATGATGCTGTGGTGTCCGACCAATATCGCCTAGGTGCGGTCGGCGGTGGTTGGGAAGCCGCCTTGCTTGTGCTTATGAATGAGCGCATGGCGATTACGGCCGCGGTACCAAACGGCTTTGCGGAATTCTTTGAGTTCGTCAGAAGCGCCGAACTTGATGGCAAACCTATCCGGAATCACCCATTGGTGCGTGATCGCTTGGCCGAATGGCATTGTATGGATGCGGGTGTGCGCGCGGGTTTTTATCGTATGTTTACCGCAGTGGCCCAAGGTGGAATGCCGGGTGCTGAAGGAGCAATTGGCAAGTTGGTTGCCGGTAAAATGAATCAGGATATTGCGCAATTTACACTACAGCTAATGGGAGCCGCCGGTGCAATACATGACCCAAAAATAGCGCACGAGAATGCGTATTTTCAAGATGCGATCCTATACACACCCGGTATTCGGCTAGCCGGGGGCACGGATGAAATCATGCGCAATATTATTGCCGAGCAGGTTCTTGGTTTGCCGCAGGAACCGCGCGCAGACAAGGGCATAGCCTTTGAGGATATTCCTTCAAACTAAGCTGGCTTATTTTTTTGCTTTTACTCTATCGAGAAGTCGGTCTCACCTAGGCCAACCAAGCTGGAATCGATTCGACTAGAGACGATTTTTGGCCAGTGCAATTCCCAGTGAGTGCGAAACCCAAAAGCTCTCCGGTCTGACTTTTATAGTCGGTACGTACACTCGTCCCAGACTGCTCAACCAGATGCCATTCGCCCTCCGTTTGGTTCATAGGCGGGCATACAACCACGGGGCACGCCGGCGTTTTTACAATGATCGGCATAGCTGGGTAACGCACTGCAGTGGGTTCGCCGTTTAGAGTTTTGGCCAGTGCTTTTGCACAGGCGTGTAAAGGCGCTATATAAACCAATGCAAGACCATCGACTTCCGCGCAGTCTCCAAGGGCAAATATATTCTCAACACTGGTTCGCAAGAATCGATTTGTATTAATGCCTCGATTGAACGCCAGCCCAGCTGATTCAGCCAGTACCGTATTTGGCTTCACCCCAACCGCAGAGAGCACCATATCGACGATTATTTCGGTATCGTCGTCGAGGCGCATGCACAGCCCAGCTGCTGTCTGTTCGATTGTTTTTACTGTATTGCCAAAGTGAAATTCGGCACCCATTTCCTCGAGGCTCGCCTGCACGGCTTGGCCTGCAACCGTGGGCAGTAATGAGCTAAGACAGGTATTTAAGGGGTCAATCGAAACGGTTTTAAAGCCGCCGTTAAGCAAATCATTGTTGTATTCACTGCCGATTAAGCCTGCGCCAATTAGGCCGATTCGTTTGGCCTTGAGTTTCTGCGCAGTCGCTTGAAAATGCTCGAAATCGCTGAGGTCATTAATGCTTAAAACACGTTCGCTCGCATCGCCCTGTAAAGGCGGTGATATGCAGTGGGCTCCCTGTGCCAAAATCAGTTTCGCATAGTGAAAGGTACCTTGGCCGTTATTGATGGTCACCGTTTGTGAAGCCGTATCAATCGATGTAACTTCGGCGTGGGTAAGGATATGCGCATGCAGGTCAGCCGCTTGTTGTGCGGCTGACCCTTGGGTGAGATCGGCACCGCTGGTGTTTTTTGTATAGCCCGTTGACAGTGCCGGTTTGGAATAGGCGCGCCCATCGTCTTTACAGATTAAGATGACTTGCTGGCTTTCATTGAGTTTTCGAAACTCCTTTAATAGGCCATAGCCTGCTAAACCTGCGCCAACAATAATAATAGGCCCGGTAGTTGATGAGGAGTTTTGATTCTGTTCCACCGCCGATGTTGCTAGCGGAGTAGCAAGTTCTACCAGCTCGAAATCATCTTTGCCGACGCCACATTCGGGGCACATCCAATCGTCCGGTATGTCTTCAAATTTTGTGCCCGGAGCGATCCCGCTGTCTGGATCACCAACGGCTTCATCGTAAACCCAACCGCATACAATGCATTCCCACTGCTTCAAATTATGGCCTTCTTTTGCAATTAAAAATTCTGAGATCATTTTAGCAAATAGCGCTATTCTTGAGGCGTAAATCGATCAAATATAAGTGACCTATATGTCTGAAAAACAACGGGTTATCGTTGTTACCGGCGCCAGTCGAGGGGTCGGTAAAGGAACCGCACTCGGCTTGGCTCGTGAAGGTCATATCCTTTACTTATCGGGCCGTTCAAAGCATCAAGGCCACACTACGGAGCTGCCGGGCTTTGTGCAACAGGCCGTTGATGAAGCCTCTGCCCGCGGAGCGCAAGCTCATGCGGTTATTTGCGATCACCAAGATGATTCTCAAGTTAGGCGGCTAATCCAACGCGTGCTGGATGAGCAAGGTAGAATTGATTTGCTGGTCAACAATGTCTATCAAGTGCCGGATGATTTACTTGCATGGAAACCGTTCTGGAAACGGCCGGTCAACGCGCATTGGCAAGCCATGATTGATTTAGGTTTGCGCGCCCATTACGTGGCCGCTCATTGCGCGGCACCGGCGATGGTTCAAGCCGGGCAGGGCGCGATTGTGACGATTTCCTCTCCAGCTTCACGTGCCTACATTCATTCCGTGATCTACGGTATCGGTAAAGCTGGCAAAGACAAAATGATGCAGGATATGGCCAAAGAACTTAGGGAGCACAATGTTGCAGCTTTTGGGCTGTGGCCCGGCATCGTTAAAACTGAGAGGCTTCAACCAGCGCTGGATGCAGATGCCTTGCCACCTGAATACGAGGTCTTAAAGCCTGGGATGGAATCACCGGAGTTCACTGGGCGTATTTTGTTTGCCGTGCTAGAGCAAGAAAAAGCGATGTCGCTCAGTGGGCGGTCTTGGTGGAACTCTGAATTGGCTAAATCTTTGGGCGTTACCGATATTGATGGGACTCAGCCAGAGAGCTATGCAGAGTTTATGGGTAACCCGGCGATCGCGACAGAAACAATGATTAAGTAGCTTTTTAAAAGCGAGAAGCTGGGCGAAAAAAAAGGGCCGGCAGAACCGGCCCATAAACAACTGCTTATAGTTATTTTTAGAAGTTGTACGTTGCAGTGAGGCCCACGCTGCGCTCTGGCAGGAGCAATACCTCTCTGAAATTACCATTCACGTCAAAGTTAGGATCGCCGGCGTTACGTAGATCTAGGTCCGCATCTTCGTTGAGCGCGTTTTTAATAAAAGCTGCGAAATCCCAATTATCAGTACGGTAGCCAATAAAAACATCGGTGAGCAGATACGAAGGTGTTTCGCCTGCGTCTTCGCCAAAGTTAACGGCGCGGGTGGATAAAATTCCGTTGCTGTACTTGGTGTTTCCGCGGATGTACATTGCGCTACCATCACTGATTGGCAGTGTAAGTTCGCTAAACAGGCTTGCTTGCAATTCAGTTGAACCTGGGATGCGGCCGCTTGACTGACAAAAACCAAGAACCTGACCCGGTGCTCTAACATTACAGGGCACGCTTGCGTTATCGAACTCAGCTTTACTGTAGCTGGATGTACCGCCGACAATCCAATTGTCAGACGGAGCCCATCGCCAATCAAATTCCAGACCTTGAATTTTGGCATCACCGTTAAATACTAAGCCACCGGTGAGTGGATCAACCTGACCTTGTGAATTGATATAGGTTAGGCCTCGTACAAAGCCTTGGTAACCATCGAAGTCTTGTTGATAGAGCGTGGCATTCACTTCAGCGCGGCCATCAAACATGGTTCGTTTGATGCCTAACTCTAATGCGTCAGAGTTTTCCTCATCATAGAGTTGGAATTGCACAGGTAAGGTTTCGCCTGGATTTACTGAAATACCACCATTGCGATAACTTCGGTTGTACGAAAGATATGCAGTTAAGTTGTCGCTGAAATCATGCTTAACGGAAAGTGTTCCCGTAGTGGCATCATCTTCAAGGTTTTGGAATTCAGGCGGTATGCCGACGATATTGGTGGCACTAATAGCACCCAGCGTTCCCTGTAGGATGCCGCCTGCGACCAGATTCGCAAATGAGGCCGGGATACCGAGGGCCGAAGCGCCTTGAATCGAAATTCGCTCTGGTTGGTTGAATGCACCGAACAAAATATTGGTGGTTCGAAAACCAGTGAATTCTTGATAGCGTAACGCCGCTTCTAAAGTTGTGCGATCTGAAAGCTTGAAGCTATGAGAAGTAAAGTACGCCTCAGTCTCACCATTGACAGGGATGGTTCCACCGGTTGAGAAGTTAATCCCTTCGATTGCACCGCCAGTAAAAGTGACGCCTGGAACTGCTCCGTTAAACACAAAGAGTGGGATGGGCACTAAGCGAGTGAATGCTTCAAAATCGGTGCTCGTCTCTTGGTCACGAAAATACGCGCCGAACATATAGTTCCAAACCGGATTGTCATTGGACGCGAAGCGAATTTCATGAGTTTGAGCGTCTACCGTGGTAGTCGTACCTTGATTAGTACGCAAGTCAGTATCGTTCATCACACCAAAAGCAGCGCCGAAGAACAGGTTTTGAAGCTCCAAGTTGCTGGAAATATCGTTCTCAGTACGTGAAATTTTTTCGCTGTCTGTGTTACCAAATAGGTAGCTCAACGTGTGGTTTTCGCCCACGCCGATATCGAGGTTTAGCGTAGTGATATCAGCCTCGCGCGTGGTGAATGCATCGGCGGCAGCAAACGCAGCGCGGTCTTCTTCACGAAAGCTGACGCAAAGGTTTTGTAAGCCACCGGGGATAAAGTTACAAGGGATGCCAGGAACACCAGCAAACGCAGCGGCCTCGTTGCGGGTTCCCACAATTTGCGGCGTGCCGAGAATGGTTTGATCTAAGTTTTGATGCGAAATGTTTAGTTCAATATTTTCTGTTGGTGTCCAGCGCAAAGAAGCTCTGAATGAGCTGGTGTCGGTCTCCTGATCATTGCCGGTGCGCAAATTTCTAACCCCAGATGCGTCGTTCTCATCGTCGTAGGCGGCAATTCGGATACCGAATTTGTCTTCTACTATGGGAATGCTGACCGCACCTTGTACATTAAAACCAGCCTCAGCGGCAGTCGCTCTAACATAACCATCGAACTGTTCAAGGTCAGGTTTTGCGGTGTTGACAATTATTGCTCCGGCTGGGGATGTTGCACCCTGCAATGAACCTTGCGGGCCGCGCAGAATTTCGATTCGCTCTACGTCGTAGAGGGCCCCGAATAAATTGTCAGCGCGTTGTGTAATCCCGTTTTGATACAAATCGACCGAAGAAGCAGAGCCGGATTCAGGGTCAAAGTAAACACCACGAATGGAAACGGTATTGTTGCGCGGATTGGGGCGCAATAGTTGTACTCCAGAAGTAACCCGTTCCAGATCTTCAAATGTCAAAATATTAAGTTCATCGATACGGTCTCCAGAAACCACGTTGACCGTGGCGGCTACATCACGCAGATTCTGCGTGCGCTTCTGCGCAGTTACAACTATTTCTTCCAGTACCGTGGTTTGGGCATAGGCAGGAGAAATCCCCCCTAACAAGCCGCCCAAAATGATGGAGGAAGAAATCAACTTGAGTTTGGATTTCATGGGTTTTCTCCTAATGGTTGTTGATTTTATATCTTCAGTTTTGGCGTCACCGAATTGGCCTCGCCACTGTATTTTTTTGTACATAGTACTCCCCTCTCTGAGCATTTTTATAAATTTTGTGTGTTGGGTGTTAGACGTACACGGCCCCAAGGGGTGCCGTAATGGATTCGTCCGGCTTCGTCTAACAGCGTGCCGGAAAAAAATGGATTAAAACGTTGCCCGCCGATCACGTAGTGGAACTGAGGTTCGCCGTTGCGCCAATCGAGCGCTTCTAATGTCCACTTGTTGTTGCGCGCGCCAATTAGGTAAAGCATGCCATTGATGTTGCTAACAATCGGTACACAACTTGGTGAGCTGATTGAATTTGCAACCCATGCGTCTTCCAGCGTCTTGGACTGCGTATTCCAAACAAATTTCTGCACGCCATAAGGCTGGTGACGAGGGTTGCTACCAAGATAAGAAATGAGCAAGCTGCCAGCGCGTTCCGGCAGATACCAAGGTTTATTGCGGGGCTTATTGTTCACCACCGCGGCGCCATAGCCTGACACCACAACCGATTGTTCAGATTGAATTTCGCTTAGGTTTTGTTCCCCCATGGTGACGGGTAGTAAGCCAGCTACTCGGCGCGGTTGGCCCTGCAGGGCTTGCCAAGTGTCGGGAATATCATCTCGCCAGTACGCCACTAGGTTCATCCGTTCATTGCCGTCAGTAATCACCACAAGCCGGTCGGCATCATCACCAAAGCCCATCAAAGACGGGGTGGCGCCGCTGCCATGTCCCCAACTGTTGTCGTAGGGGACCGCCCAAGCGCCATCCTCAGGATTCGTGCTGAAGCCATCTCCGGTCCACGCCACCTTGTGCATGTATTCTTGAGAAGCGACATAGATGCCGCCATCTTGATCAATAGCTGGCGCATTGCGTACCCAGCCGTAGCCGGTGCTCCGTGTTGCTTTATTTTCTGCACCGGCTGCGTGCTGTAATTTGCCGACGCGGTACGCGCTAAAGTCTGGCTTCATTGCGAGCAGGTAACCATGCTCGGTAATCATTACTAGCCAGCCGTCGTAAGTCATGTTTAGACCCATGCTGTAACCGCTGATCTCACTTGGAAAATCAAAGCGACGCTGTAACTGGATCGCGGAAGCTGGGTCGGAGGGGTCTGCATCGCCATAAGCTTCGATAAAGCCGGCTTTATTGGCGATGAAGTAAGTGTTGGTGGCATCAAGCAGTGTATAAATACTCGCCAGAGAGCGCAGCTTTTGCGCTTCTCTAAATGCCTTTACGGTAGCGAAGAAGCCATCGTTGTTGTTATCAAAATAATCTATTGCAGAGTCAGCTCTGGCAGTGTCGTAATGCTCAACATGATCCAGCATCAGAGTGGAAATTACTTGGTGTGAATCAAAGTCGAGTTTGACGATTCGATCCAGCCCATTGCCCCAGAATACGCGCTTACCATTGCTGTATTCAGGGCTGGTATACACGCCAAAAAAAGCGGGGCCAGTATGGGTGTACTGAATTTCTTCTGCTTCTAAGGTACGGCTTTTGTCGATCGGGCCAGCAACTTGTAAGCTGTCTTGCTGGTGTGATCCGCCATGGCTCAGAGGATAAAGTGAATCGGCGAGAAAGGGGTTTGTGGGCGGTTGGTTTTGCGCACTGACGTTTTGTGTGCTGACCAAAAGCGCTGCAACGCAGGCTGCCACGAGCAAGATTTTCGCGTGAAGCGACTGCCTTCCGCACGCATTATTCGCAGCGTGCAGAAAGCTTATGCTTGGACCAATCTTGATGGTTCTCACCAGATTCACATTGCTATTTCCTTAACAACCAGCAGTTAGCCGTTGATAGGAAATAGGGTATTCATCTTCTGCGCCAAGATGACATTACCGGTTGCCTTCAGTTTGCCAGACATAAATGCTTGCATGCCATTTACGCTGCCATCAACAATACCCATAAAGGTGCCCACGTCTGATGAGATCGTCACAGTGGGAGCGTCATGGTCACCTTGTTGGATATCTTTAGTACCGTCCTTGACGACGACATAGTAGTTATCGTCATCGCTGAATTCATATTGAAACACTGCGTCGATCCCGGCGGCGGCATCGGCGTTAAAGTTCTCATCCATTTTTGCGAATAGTTCGGCTGCGTTCATCGTGTACTCCAGTTAAAAAATAAAAAGTGGTTGTTATAAATAGGGTGGCGTTATGGTGGCGCTTTTGTCAGCGTTTAAGGCCGCGCCATTCATGCCAACGGAATCGTCGGATGCCAAAAACAAGACAATCTTAGCAATATCGTCAGGCATGCAGGTGTAACTCATGGCTTGCAGGGCTTTATTGCTATCTAGCTCTGGCATGTCGCCAGCAACTTCCATTGGCATATCAGTGGCAATACCATCTGGGTGAATGCTGTTACATCGCACGCCATTTTGATGGCGGTGGCAGTGCACAGCAACGGCTTTGGTGATGCCTCTAACTGCGGCTTTGCTAGCAGAATAAGCCACGAAGTAGGGCATGCCAAAAACCGCGGCTGACGACGACATATTAACGATCGAGCCGCCGCCAGATTTTTCCATCAACGGCAGGCAATGATGAATTCCCAAGAACACGCCATCGGCGTTCACCGACTGGATGCGACGCCAGCCTTCGAGGGATTCGTTATTGATCTCACCAAACTGCAGAATTGCCGCGTTGTTTACCAATACGTCGAGTCGCCCATGCTCTGCGTCAATCTTTGCAACTAACTCGGCCCAGTCTTGCTCTGAGCTCACATCTTGCTTATAAAATTGCGTGTTGCCGCCGATTTCCGCTGCGGCTTTGCTACCGGTATCGGCATTGATATCAGTCATGATCACATGAGCGCCTTCGGCGGCCATCAGTTTGGCATTACACAAACCAACCCCACGACTGGCGCCAGTTACTAAAACGATTTTGCCCGCTAGACGACCCGCGCCTTGATTTGTATCTGCTGTATTACTCATACGACTCCAGTAATCGATTGATATAGTTTCTTTGCTTCTACTTTTAAGACTTTGCCAGTGGCATTTCTAGCCAACGGCTGATCAATGATCAGCACTTCGCTGGGAACCTTATAACTGGCAAGCGATTTGGCAGACCATGTCAGTAAGTCGTCTTCAGAGGTGCTCGAGTCTGATTGCAGGCGCACCATCGCGACCAGACGTTCGCCGAGCCGCTCGTCCGGTAAGCCAAAGGTCGTTAACTCAATCACATCAGGTGCTTGATTCAATACCCGCTCTACCTCAGCGCAATAAATGTTTTCCCCGCCCGAAATAATCATTTCTGTGAGGCGATCAACCACGTACAACTTGCCTGTTTGGTCGAGATAACCAACATCACCGGTATGAAACCAGCCATCTTTAAAGCATTTTGAATTCGCTTCTGGTTGATTGTCATAACCGTGCATTACGGTTGCGCCACGGACGCAAATCTCGCCGGTCTCTCCAGACGATACGGCGTTACCCAGCTCATCACTGATTTTGATGTCTGCCAACGACAGCGGCTGGCCAACACTTTCTGGCGTATCTAGAAATTCATCTCCGATGATCATGGCGATCACGCCGTTGGTTTCCGTCATACCGTAGCCGCTACCAACCGTTGCATTGGGAAAGGCTTCTTGGATCTGGCGCAGGAGCGATACCGGCGTCGATTGGCCGGCGACAGAGAGTGATGTCATGGAGCTAAGATCAAAGTTCTGCCGGTCGGCGAAGTTCAAGAGATCCCAATACATGGTTGGCACCCCAGGGAACATCGTAACGCGTTCCGTTTCGATGGCCTGCAACGCAGTTTCTGCTTCCCAGCGCGACAACATTACCAGTTTTCCTCCACGCACAAGATTGGCGAGAAAAACAGAATAACAGCCACTGACGTGAAACAGCGGGAACATGAGCAAAACGCTGGTTTGAGGAGCATTGGCGGCCAGCGTAGCCAAGTCGATACCGAGCTTTGCGGCCATCCCTGCACCAATAATGGCACTAGAAAATTCGTTCGCTTTTAGAGCGTTCATGACGCCACGGTGACTCAATAATGCGCCTTTTGGGCGGCCGGTGGTGCCAGAGGTAAACAATATCAGCGCGGTGTCATCCTGGTCACAATCGACTCGAGGCAAGACTGCCTCAGCATCTACCGCAAGTGCTTCACCCGTATGAGAGAGGCCCGTATAGCTCTGCTGTATATCAAACACGATGTGCGCAGGTGAGAGTTGATTGAGCTCCAAGCCATCAGCGGTTTTATGATCAGTCAGAATTAACTCGCAGCCCGTTGACTTGACTGAGTAAGCAATTTCATCGGCCGCGCCGCGGCTATTCACGAGTGCCGCAACCGCGCCAAGTGAGGTTACGGCGATAAACGACACCAGCCATTCTGGGCAGTTGCGCATAACAATGGCGACGCGTGCTCCTTGTCTAATTCCAAAGCGGTTTTGCAGATCATTGGCCAGGCTGGCTGCTTGTTTATAGGCTTGTGCATAGCTCAGTCTGCGTTGGTCGAATACGGCAAGTTCTGAATCTGAGAAATTCTGCAGGCCTGAGTAAAGACGGCTAAGGCAAGGTTGCGCATTTTTAAATACCCGAACCTCTTGACCAGCCACCACTGCGCTGGCGTATTCAAACGGCGCGCCCGGAGCAGTGAATGATTGGATTAATTGATTGGTAGTCATCTCTTTTTACCAGCTAGGCGACGCCCACCGCAGCGGATTCTTGATCGGCGGTCGATACAAAGGGTTTGGGTTCGACGAAAGAATCGAAGTTTCTTCCAGCCAGCCAGTAACAGATGATGGCAATGACATAGCCAGACATCATCCACGCCAGTGCATAGCGAATTGAAAAATCGCCGTGCGCGCTACTAAATCCGTCAGACAAGACACCCACTAAAAACGGCCCGAGGCCGAAACCGAACAGATTCATCATAAACAATAGGATGGCGCAGGCGAGCGTGCGTTGATTGGCCGGCACAACTTCTTGGACCGCCACATATGTAGGCGCCGCCCACCAAGAACCCAATAAGGAGGCGATGGCAAACCATCCTAAAGCGACAGGTATGGTCATCTCCGAGAGCGCAAAAGTGTTGGCCTGTGGCCACAATAAAAACCCCAACATCAACGGCAGTGAAAGCGTCAGACTCAGCGCAGGAACATACAGCAGCCATTGACGATTACGTTTGGCCAGCTTATCGCAGACCGCCGCGCCAGCCAATGAACCTATCAAGCCGCAAGTGATCCCGATAATTCCCACTGCTGCGCCCGCTTTTACCACGGAAAGACCGTGCACGCGGATTAAGAAACTCGGCGCCCAGTAGCCCAGCGCATAGCCCGCCATGCTGGCAAACGCGCAACCGATCAAAATAAAGCGCATGGCATCACTGCGCCACATGCCGTTCAGAGTAGTCATAAACCCTAAGGGTTCTGACTGATCAAGCTGCTTGGCATCCCAGCGGCCACGTTCCGGTTCTTTGGTGGTGTAGCGCAATACCAGCGCGAGCAAAATGCCGGGTGCGCCGACCACAATAAATGCCAGACGCCAGCCGTAATTCTCGGCAATCCAAGCGCCACCAATGAAAGCCACCAAAGAACCGATAAACGTTGCGCTCGAGAAAATGGCCATCGCCATGGACCGTTGTTCGGGCGGATAGTGATCGGTGATCATGGATTGCGAGGGTGGTACACCACCGGCTTCGCCCACCGCCACTCCGGTGCGGAATAGAAATAATTGCCAGTAGTTAGTGGCGATTCCGCACAACACGGTGAATCCACTCCATAGTGCCGCAGCTATGGCGACAATATTGCGGCGGTGGCCGCGGTCCGCTAGCCGCGCCACGGGTATTGCCAAGCCAGCGTAAAAAACCGCAAATGAGAAACCGTATAACAGCCCCATTGCGGTATCGCTGGCATTGAATTCTTGTTTGATCGGCTCCAGCAGAATAGCCAGCAATTGACGGTCGACAAAATTGAACACGTAGACCAAGGTCAACACGGCCAATGCGTAATGACGATTTGTGCTCAACGCCGACATGCTATGAATTTCATCTCCGAGTGTGGACTGGCTACGATCGAACTGAATAGTGTGGATTAAATCTGGCCAATCTCTACCTCTGATTGCAAACCCCCAAACCCTAAAAACCCAAGGTAAGATTAAGCGCTGACTATTTCTCTGTGATTTGGCTATTTTGGAATAATTCGTAATCTTTCGCTTAATTGTATACGAATTTTCACGTTTTTAGCGGCTGTAAAGGCCAAAAACAGCAATTATTAAGGCGGAAAATGACATTGGGCCCCGATTAGGCCTGTTTGCGTAATATCGCTGCGCCGGTTGGTACGCCGGCACCGGCGGTGACTAAAGCCTGATCGGAACGCTCAAGTTGGTTTGCTGAAGTGCCGCGCATTTGTCGAACCACTTCAGCGATGCCATTTAAACCATGGATATAAGCCTCACCAAGCTGGCCGCCGTTGGTATTAACGGGCAGTTTTCCACCGCGTGAGATATGACCATCTTTGACAAAATCAGCAGCTTCACCAGGCGCACAAAAGCCAAATGCCTCCAGTTGCGGCAAAATTGCTGGCGTAAAGTGATCGTATAGACAGGCAAAATCTAGTTCATTGGGCGCTGTGTCGGCGCGCCTAAATAGGTCACATGACAGCGCATCGAATTCAGGGAAGTGGGCAATGTCCGCGTGATAGAAAGGCGTGATTTGTCGCGATGCTGGCACCGCACACTGACGAACACTGGCGATTTCAACCGGCGTATTGGGCAGATCGCGCGCGCGTTCCAAGCTGGTCACCACAAATGCGACAGCGCCATCGCTTTCTTGGCAGCAATCGAATAAGCGTAACGGGTCTGCGATGAGCTTGGATTGTTGATGTTGCTCAAGGGTCAGAGGTTGTTGGTAAAAGAATGCGGCGGGATTGCTGGCGGCAAAATCTCGCATTGAAACTGCAATGCGGCCGAAGTCTTCGGAGGTGGCGCCGTATTTATGCATGTAACGGCGGGTGCACATGGCAATCCAAGCGGCGGGTGTCATAAACCCAGTTGGGAAGTAATGACTGAAATGGATCATGTCTGGGTTGAGCGTATTCATATTCATGATCTCGCCGCTACCAAATCTTAGACCAGAACGCTCGTTCATCGCTCGGTAGATGATCGCTGCCTGGCACTGACCGGTTTGGATGGCGCTCACCGCATGGGCAAAGGGGCCGAGAGCGCCGCCACCACCAAACTCGGTACGAGCGAAAAACCGTAGCTCTTGGCCACCGATCTGACGATGGATCTCAATTTCCCAATTGTTGTCCATTGAGAACGTGGCCATGCCGTCGATATCGCTACCCGTGAGGCCTGAATCTTGGACCGCAGCGTGTGCGGCTTCGCAAGCGAGCTGCATTTCACTGCGCCCAGAATTTTTTGAAAACTCCGTTGCTCCTAGGCCAACGATTGCCACCGCAGGCAAGTTCATGCTGATTCTTCCAGAGTTAAATAGCCGGTGCCGGTAACGTGATTGCCTAAGCCGTTTTTACCTTTGAACGCTATTTCTAGCTCGTTGTCTTGAACTGCCGTGACCTGACCGCTCATCACCATGGTGTCGCCTGGGTAATTTGGTGCGCCCAGTTTTAAACTTATCCGCCGGATGCGCACCGTTGGCCCCGCCCAATCGCTAAGGTAGCGGCCGACTAAGCCGTTGGTGGTAAGGATATTCATGAAAATATCCGGCGTCCCCTTTTGGTTGGCGGCGGCTTTGTCGTGATGAACATCTTCAAAGTCTTGGGACGCGATAGCGCCCGCCACAATTTGACGTGCGGTGATGGGGATGGGGAGTTCGGGGAGCTCATCACCCACTTTTACTTGCTGCGGTAGGTTCATTGTTCCACCTCGAAAATGGGCAGTGAAAGCCCTTTTTGGACTTCGACAATATTGGCGCGAACTGGCATTCCAATCTTGAGCTCGTCGTACTTCACGCCAGTAATTTGCGCGGCAATCCGCACGCCCTCATCTAGGTCAACGAGAACGATGCAATTTGGTGAATCGAAGGGCGGTATCTCCGGATGATGAATCGATGTGAAGCTGTAGATTTTCCCTCGTCGTGTTGATTCGACGGTATGCCAATTAATGCTCTGACAGGCTTCGCACATCGGCTGTGGTGGGTGGCGCGAAACGTCGCAATCAGAGCATTGCTGAATCAGCAGCTTGCCATCGCGTAACCCCTGCCAGTAATGCTGTGAGTCGGTGTTTTCAACGGGTCGAATACGCTCGATTTTTCGCGGGCTCGAGGGTGGCGCACCGGTAGAAGTTTGATTAGGCTGGTATTTTAAATAAGTGATGGTCGCCGTGCCGATCAGCGTTTTATCTTGACGAAAGTACTCCGCCAATTCAGTCACGAAGCAACCGGTGCCAAGGGCGGTATTTTTTAACGCTGAGATATCGCTGATGGTGGAGAAGCTATGCACATGATCGCCTTCATGCAGATACTCTAGGTACTGTTGGTCGTAGCTCACTGCAACCGAACCAAAATAACCCAGCTCATCTAATTTGCCGAGAACTTCATAGGTGTTTTGATCGGTAGAGCCGGGCGCATAGTCACCGTGAACATCGCGAAACGTCCAAGACTGCAGCATGGTGGGAGGCGCGATCGCGGTCTCACCACCCAAGTACTCCGGGTGGGTATCTCCCATGGCTGCGCACCACTGCCAGATCTGCGTGCGGCTTACCTTATTCCACGCCAAGTAGGGGCCAACGCGTTGACCGATATAGCGTTTTCGCAGTGGTTCAATCGCTTGTTCTAAGTCACTAAGAGCGGTATTCATTTAACTGGGCGAAAGCGCTGCTTTGCCACCGAGATGTTGGGTTCACGTGGTATTCGCAGCAATTATGCATTAATATTGCAAAATTGCCAATGCAGCCTCAGTTGCTCCTCTTATGCAGACTCGATATTCCTCACAACAACAGACTTTGCGGCTGGAGCTGCGTGATTACTTTCGTCGGCTAATGACCCCGGATGTAGTCGCCGAAGTGATCGGCAAAGAGGGTGGAAGCAAGTTTCGAGAGATCATTCGCAAGCTTGGTGAAGATGGCATTCTTACTTTGGGTTGGCCAAGCGAATACGGCGGCAAGGACTACACCGCTCTAGAGCAGTTGATACTGTTTGAAGAAGCGTGGTCTGCGCACGCGCCATTTCCGCTGGTTACCATTAATACCGTTGGCCCTGCGTTGATGTCATTTGGTACCCAAGAGCAGAAAGAGTTTTTCCTGCCTAAAATTGCCGCCGGCGAATGTATTTTTGCGATTGGTTATACAGAGCCTGAATCTGGCACTGACTTGGGGTCTCTGAGCACCGCTGCCGTACTCGACGGCGATGAATATGTGATCAATGGCAATAAGGTCTACACCAGTAGCGGGCATGATTGTGAATACATTTGGTTAGCCGCCCGAACCAACAAAGAAGTTAGCCGGCCTTCTGCGGGCATCACAATGTTTATTGTTGATGCAAAAGACCCCGGCTACAGCGCTGCGCCAATCTACACCGTGGCGGACATCGAAACCAATGTGACTTATTACGACAATATCCGGGTGCCACAAGACCGGATATTGGGCAATGTCGATGGCGGATGGAAAATCATTACCTCTCAGCTCAATCATGAACGGGTGGCCTTAGCTGCTATGACGATCATTGGTTCTAAGCAGTTTCAGCGGGTGCTGATCGCCTTGCAGAAGGCAGGTCGAACCAATGATTTGGTGGCACAGAAAGTAGGGGACATCTATTGTCGGCTGCAGGCCATGCAATTGTTGAACCTGCGAACTGCTGCACAGATTGAGCAAGGTCAGCTGGACGTGGCATTGGCCTCTGGAGCCAAGTTCAAAAACATTCTGGCGCTGATTGAAGTGCTGCGAGATATCTTGCAGTTGGTTGGAGAAGACGGCTTGGTCAAGCACGGCAGTGCTAATGCCTTGTTTGAAGGTGACCTTGAACGCGACTATCGCAATGCACAAATTTCTACTGTTGGCGGTGGGGTCTTGGAAGTGATGCGTTGCATGGTGGCGAGTTTTGGGCTGGGCATGCCCAACACGATAGTTTCTTAGGAGCAGATATGGATTTTTCTTTCAATGAAGAGCAGGTCAGCATTCAAGACTCGATGCAGCGAGTGTTTGCAGATTATTGCTCTGACGAGGCGATCAAAAAAAACCAACAAAATGGCCAACCCTGGCACTCAGAACTATGGCAGGAGCTCGCTGGCGTTGGGGTTTGCGGCCTGCCTTTTAACGACGACGATCTCGGTCTCGTAGAAATGTGTTTGATCGCTGAATTGCAGGGCCGATATGTGGCGCCACTACCGCTGATACCCAGTTTGATAGAAGCCGGTATGAGCATAGTTAAGTCGGGCAATGCCAAGTTGATCAACGATGTTTTACCAGCCTGCGGGGCTGGTGATAGCGTGTTGAGCGTTGCCAGCCCTTATTCGGGGTTGCTGGATCACGCGCCTCTGTGTGCCGAGCAGAGTGATGCTGGCTGGGTGCTCAATGGCCGCAGCGGATACGTAGCCTATGCTGAATTCGCCCAAGGCTTCGTGATTGACTGCATCTCCAGTGCGAGCGAAACAGTCATGCTCTACTGCGCGGCGGATACGGAAGGTGTAAAGGTTTTTCCGCAGCATGGGATTAATGATGAGCCAGCTGGGTATTTAGAATTTAACAATGTGCAACTTAAAGCGTCTGCGTTGCTGGCAGCTGGTGACGAGGCGACACAACTTTTTGCCGCCCAACAACAGCGCGCTTGGGTGGCGAGTGCAGCGCTCTTAGTCGGTACGCTGGATGAGGGCCTGAAGCGCACTGCGACTTATGTTTCAGAACGCAAACAGTTTGGGCGCGCTCTGGGTAGTTTCCAAGCCGTGTCGCAACAGGCCGCGGATGCTTATATGGAGCTTGAATCTTTACGCAGCGTTTACTGGCGTGCCTTGGAAGACGCCAACGAGCCAAATAATTTCGCTGTATCAGCCGCGGTTGCCAAGTATTGGGCAGCAGAAGCAAGTCATCGCGCAGCGCACACCGTATTGCATCTGCATGGTGGTATCGGTCAAGATTTAGACTATCCGATTCATCGTTACTTCTTATTTGCTAAGCAGTTTGAACGTTATTTGGGTGGCGCCGATGAGGTCGCCTTAATGCTTGGTCAGCAACTACTCGATACCGATACAGCTCAATTAGAGCAACTTTGTCTATGACGGAGAAAAATTTGCCAAGCGCTGATAGGGAAGTTGATTTACTCATTGTTGGCTCTGGGGCTGGAGCCTTGACAGCGGCAGTGACCGCGGTCAACGCCGGTGCTTCGGTGCTGGTTGTTGAGAAGAGTGAATTGTTCGGCGGTACCTCAGCCATGTCGGGCGGTGGGATTTGGATTCCAAATAACAGCAATGCGCGCGCTCTAGGTGAGCACGACAGCGCACAAGAGGCGCACGCCTATATGCGTGCAGCGATTGGCGATCAGGTTGATGACCTACGTTTGCGCGCCTATGTTGATGCCGCACCTGAAATGTTGGATTACTTACAAGCCAACAGTGCGGTGCGTTACGAAGCGTTTCCCTACCCGGATTACTACAGCGATCTAAAAGGCGCGAAAAAAGGCTATCGTACTCAGGCACCTAAAGTCTTTAAGGGTAAAAAATTGGGTGCTGATTTGTACAAAATGCGGCCGCAACAACCGGGTGCTTTGGTGCAGGGTCGCTTCACTCTCACGTTTAAAGAGGCGAGAAAATTTTTAACGCAACAGCGTGGCTGGCGTCTTGAGTTGTTCAAAATCATTTTGCTTTATTACTTGGATATCCCAGGCCGTTTGAAGCACAAGTTGTCACGACGTCTCACACAAGGCCACTCATTGGTTGGCAGTCTTTACCACACGTTTAAACAGCGTGGTGGTGAGCTGTGGCTCGAATCGCCCATGCAGCACCTTATTCTTGAAGGCGCCCGTGTGAGAGGCGCGCAAGTTACGCACCAAGGTAAAGCCATTAATATCATTGCAAGGCATGGCGTGGTGCTAGCAGCAGGTGGCTTTGAACACAATCAAACGCTGCGAGATCAGTATTTGCCTAAGCCGAGTAATCCTGACTGGAGTGTGTCGCAAACCAGTAATGAGGGGGATGTTATCGCGGCTACGCAAACGCTGAGTTTAAAGCTCGATTTAATGCAGCACGCATGGTGGATACCAGTGGTGAAAATTCCAGGGTGGCCGCGGCCCATGGGCTTATTTGCTGAACGCTCATTGCCTGGTTTAGTTATCGTCAACAAACAGGGGCAGCGATTTGCTAATGAAGCGCTTCCCTATTTAGAAGCGGGCAAGGCCATGTACGATGCCGATGTGGTTCCATCTTGGGTCGTGTTTGACGCCAATTTTCGTTACAAATATCCCTTCGGGCCGCTTGGTCCTGGCTGGGGCACGCCCGATAAGATACTGCCCAAACGGGTTAAAAAAATCCTCATTAAAAAGAATTCGATCAGTGAAATAGCCGAGTCCGCCGGAATAGATCCGCAAGGTCTCGCGCGCACCATCGCGTTAAACAATGAATACGCTAAGACTGGCAAAGATCTTGATTTCCAACGTGGAGATCAATACTACGAGCGTTATTACGGTGATGAACGCCATAGCCCTAATCCTTGCATTGCAGAAATTATCAAACCGCCGTTCTATGCCTTGCCGCTCTACCCCGGCGATATCGGTACCAAGGGTGGTATTCTGACCAATCGGCATGGCCAAGCATTGAATGAGACGGGCGAGACCGTCGCTGGTTTATATGCCATCGGTAATTGTTCGGCGTCGGTAATGGGTGAGCGGTATATGGGCGCAGGTGCAACACTGGGGCCAGCCATGACTTTCGGGTATTTGAGTGCGCTGCATGCATTGGATAATAAACCGCAATATCTGGGTAATCCTGATGCAATCAGCAATCAACGCGATGAGGTAGACGCATGAGTTCACGCTTCGAAAATAAGGTGGTCATTGTGACCGGCGGCAGTGAAGGTATAGGTTTGGCCACGGCGCAGCAGTTTGCGGCTGAGGGTGCGCAAGTAGTCATTTGTGCGCGTAATGAGGACAAGCTTAAGGCCGCTGTTGAATCCATTCGTGAGCAAAATGGGCGGTGCGAATATCAAGTGCTTGATCTCGAAGACACCGAGAGTTTTTCAGCAATGATTCAAACGGTTGCGGAGCAACATGGTCGATTGGATGTGTTAGTTAACAACGCAGCTGTGACCCGTCATCGCACAATTGAGCATATGACCTTGGAGCTGTGGCGTAAAAATTTCTGCGTAACCGCAGACGCCACTTTCGTGGGTACTAAAACCGCCATGGCGATCATGGCTGAGCAAAGTAACGGCGGCGCCATTGTGAACGTTTCATCTTCATGTGGTTCACGCGCCACCATCGGTGTGTCCGGCTATTCCGCAGCTAAGGCCGCCGCGGACAGTTTTTCCAATTGCGCTGCCATGGAAGGGGCGGCAAATAATGTACGGGTAAATTCTGTTGTGCCAGGGTCTGTGGCTACCGCAGCGAGTGAAGCCGCCGTTGCCGGCAATGAACAAATACAAGACGCGATCAATAAAACGATTCCCATGCAGCGTAGCGGTCGCCCTGAAGAAGTGGCCGCGGCAATATGTTTCTTAGCCAGCGACCAAGCCAGCTTTATCACCGGCGTGGAACTGCCCGTAGATGGCGGTAAGCTTGCTCAGCTGTATGTTCCTACAACCTTGATTTAGCTGATTGCGCGAGGGTGAAGGGAATTCGCAGCTAGGCTTTAACAACAATCATCGACATGGGCACGCAATCAAAGCAACCGAAGTCGATAAAACGACCACAGCTTTGCATCATCAACTGTTGGTTGTGTTCAAACTTTTCATTATCGTCAGCGGCGTCAAAAAAATACTCGCGATCTATCATTGCGCGCGCCGGAAAGTTTTCTTCAACAATGGCGTCCATCAGTGGCCACTCACCATTGCTGGCGCCATAGGGTAGAGCCGTTGCAACTACGTTTTGCCGGTACGCGTAATTCGACTGTGTTTCTATTGCGACTCTGGTGTGATCTCCTAACCACGCGGCAAGCCAACTGGGTCGAGTTTGCGATTCTGGTTTTCGAATGAATGCCACTTGGCACATGCCTGCTGCGCGCCCAAGCTCAAATTTAAATGGAATAGCGCTCGATTCCATCACGCCATAAAGCTGGAAGTCGCCAAGTTCTGAAACCAGCTGCGCGATCTCGGGGTGATCATACGTGTTCTCGCTCCAAACGCTAATGATGGCATCGTTTGGGTGCTCGGTATTGCGCATTTCCAACAGCTTAGCGGGTTCAATATCTTGATCGCGGATGGCGTAACTGCATTTGTGCGCAGTCTTGGAGATTTGTTCGGCGCACTCCGCTACGCGCAGATTCCAAGTGTCACGATCTGATGACGAGTTTTTGATGCAGGCAATGGTTTTTTGCATAGGGTCTGAACAGCCGCAGCTAAACACTGATCATTGATCAATTGTTGTGCCAGTAAACGGAATAGGTCGGCCCGAGTTGGCAAACGTCGCAGTTGCGGTCGCTACAAGTGTCTCTCCAGAATGTAGCTCGCTGTCGACAAACACCATGCTTTTGCCCGCGCGACGAACCCTAGCGCTGGCCAACAAGAAATCCCCAACTTTACTGGCATTGCAAAAATTGGTGGTCATGCTGGCGGTGTAGCACAGATTGTTTACAGCGCGCGACGCCGCCCGGCCCATGATTTCATCCAACATAGCTAGACTTACAGCCCCGTGTCCGCGCCCAGGTGCGCCGGCATGGCGCTCGCCGAGTTCAAGCGCCAGCAAATAGAGATTGTTGTCAATCTCATCAGCCGTGACGCAATGGGCATAGCCTACTTCGTTACCAAAATTCGAATGCGCAAACACCACCTTGCAATCCTGAGGGATTAAGGGGTGTGCTTTAATTTTTTCTAGCAATGGTTTATCCGTCTTGTAAGCTGAGAAAAGCGGGTGGCTCACCACCGCCATGAACTTCGAGCGTGGCGCCAGAAACGTAAGCGGCGTCATCACTGCATAAATAAAAGCAAGCTTTGGCGATGTCGAGAGGGGTCGCCATTCTCGCCATCGGCATTCGCTTCTCAATTTTTGCGATACCTTCTTCACCGCCGTAGTGATCTGCAGCGGCTTCGGTACGAGCGAGGCCAGCAATAATCACGTTTGCTCTCACCGAGGGGCCCCACTCCTGCGCCAATGAGCGGGTCAGGTTAGCAAGCCCGGCTTTGGCGGCGCCATAGGCTGAAGTACCTGGTGAAGGGCGAGTGGCTGACACGCTGGCAATATTTACGATTGCGCCGCCCCCTGAATCTTGCATGGCTGTATAAGCTTGCTGGCTTAACACCGCTGGAGCCACGAGGTTGAGAGCAATGATGGCCTGGGTAAATTTGGGAGAAGCTTTTGCAGAATCGACTTCGGGGCTGCCCCCAGCATTATTTATCAGAAAATCGAGCCGCCCAGTTTCAGCAACGGCAAAATCTATTATTGCTTGCGACTCTTCTGGGTGACGCACATCGGCTTGTTTAAACAAAGCCGATTTGTCGGCAAATTTTGGTAGCTCATCCGCTTGCGGCTGCGCACGAGCGGCAACCACTACATCCGCGCCGTGAGCCAAGAAATATTCGGCAATACCGCGGCCCAAACCTCGCGTTCCGCCGGTAATCACGGCGGTTTTTCCGGCAAGTTTCGATGAAGAAGAAATTCCCATATTCGTAAAAATATAAGTCCTAAATTAAGTAATTGGTCTGTTTGTGGGTTATTATTGCACTAATTCGCAAATTAAAGACGATTTTTATTACGCAAAGCGCTTTTCTACTACACATCTAAATCGCTCATCATTGGGTATCAGGATGTTTTAAAAAGGGCGCTACTCCCAACCATGAATCGCACCGACACCACCGCATTTCGCAACGCACTTGGCGAGTTCGCCACCGGCGTCACGGTCATCACCAGTATAGATGGAGACGAGCAGCCAGTTGGTGTTACCGCATCGAGCTTCAATTCAGTCTCGCTAGATCCGCCATTAGTTTTATGGTCGCTGGCTAAAAACGCCGGGTCTCTAGCCGCGTTTCAAACGTCTGGTCACTTTTGTGTGCACGTACTGGCCGCCGACCAAGAAGCATTATCGCAGAGATTTGCGACTCGCGGCAGTGACAAGTTCGCAGGTTTGGAATGGCAATCCGGCATCGGCAAAGCACCACTGCTCCCTCACTTCGCGGCGCAGTTTCAATGCAAGACCACCTATCAGTACGAAGGCGGTGACCACGTTATTTTTGTTGGTGAAGTGCTCGACTATCAAACTGGCGAAGGCGCACCTTTAGTTTTTCACAAAGGGCGTTATGCCACGGCGAAGACCAAGAGTCCTGGAGAGCCGGCCGGCGATGCAGTCAACATATCGGAAGGCAGCTTCTCCGAAAACTTTTTTCTCTACCTTCTGTCGCGCGCACATTTTCAAGCTTCCCATGATCTCAATCAGGAACTCAAGAAACAGCAAATCGGCTTGGCCGAGTATTTGTCACTGACGCTGCTCGGAATGAGTGGTGCATTAGCTTATCAAGATCTGTACGCGCGGCTTGAGCATACCGGGAATGCGCCAAGTTCGGCCAATATGACAACTTTGCAAGAACAAGGCTTGATCACTGAAACCGTTGATGCAGCGCGGTTCTCTTTAACGGTTAAGGGGCGCGACTTATATGTGCGCTTACTGGCCGTTTCTAAAGCCGCGGAGCAACGCCTCTTGGACGAGTTCGATGATGCGGAAGTCGCGGATGTGCGTAATTTTTTACAGCGATTTATTGTTGCATCAGACCCTGGGGTCCCAAGCCTATGGGGGCAGCAATGAAGCTCTGTGATTGCGTTTTAAACTTGAGCTAAACTGAGGATATGAGCCAAACACCAGTAAGCAAGAGTAATGCCGGGCGCAATCCTTCAATCAATCGAGAGTTGATCGAGGAAGCAGTTCGTAAAGTGGGCCTAACTGAGCCAGTTTCTATGAATAAGGTGGCTGCAGAACTGGGCGTTAACGTCACCACTTTGTATCGACATACAGGCGGCTTGGAAGGTCTGCGACGTATCCACGCCTTACAATCTTTTGAGTCTTTGGGTGCTGCACCAGACCACAGCGATAAGGAATGGCAAGAGTGGCTTACTGAGCTTGCCGGTTTTTATCGGGCGGCCTTTTTAGACCATCCGGACTTGCTAAAGTATGCGCAGGCTGCATTGGACCCTCGCTTTCATCGTTTAGAGCAGGCCGCAAAAGTGTTGATGAGTTTTGGTTTCGACGCGAAAGAAGCGGTGCGAGCGCACGCGTTTTTAATCAATAACGTGGTGGGCTATGTGCATCAAGAGCTACAAACGCGGCAACAACAATTGGTGGGCTCTACGCCGGTCTACCTGAAGCTGATGGAAGCTGTGAAGTCAGACCCCGATCGACTACCCACACTTAACAAGCTTAAGTTAGATGATGACGATCTGGATAATGATTCTAACTTTAACTATTTCATGCGCTACGCCATCGAAGGAATCCAAGCGCATCTCTCTAACTAAAAACAAAGCAAAGAAACTAGGAGCACGCATGGCAACTGCAGCTGATTTTAATCTCGGAGAATTCACCTTCCCTAGAGGCTGGTTCATGATCGCTGAAGCTAATGAATTGGATGACGGCCCGATTGGCGTGCGCTTTTTTTCGCAAGATTTTGCCTTGTATCGAGGAGCGAGCGGCCAGGTTGTTCTACTCGACGCGTATTGTGCGCATATGGGTACCCATCTGGCCGAGAGCAAGAGCGCCTCTATTGTTATTAACGGTGAACAAATCGAAGGCGACTCGATCCGTTGCCCGTACCATGGCTGGCGCTACAACCCTAAGGGTGAAGTGGATGACATTCCGTATTTCGACGGGCCCTGTCCTAAGGCCGGCAATATCCAGTCGCATACGGTGGTGGAAAAATTGGGCGCCATTTTTATGTGGCATTGTCCAGAAGGTCTGGAGCCCGATCATGAGCTTCCCGATGTGCCAGCCTGGGACGACCCAGATTGGGTGAATGGTAGTTATGACCACTTAGGCGAACTCGAAATGCATCCGCAGGAAATTATCGACAATATGGCTGATGCTCATCACCTGGGCCCTACCCACGGTGCGCCGTGCGAGTACTTTGAAAACGAATACATTGACCACGTTTACTATCAGCGGCAGGGTGGCTTTCATCGTATGTACGACGCGTATCTAACTACCCTGACTTGGTACACCGGCCCTGGGCTATTGATTTCCAAGCAGCGGTTTGGGCCCGCCAATGGCTATGAGTTTATTTTTAATACGCCGATTGAAGATGGCAAGGTCAAAGCTTGGCACAACAACATTGCCAAAGCCTTTAATAGCCCTCCCAATGATGAGGACAAAGCGAATGCCAAAATGGCGCAAGAAGGTGCCTTGGCGGCGTTTGCGCAGGACTTTCAAATCTGGGCTAACAAACGCCCGGCACTCAAAATTATGGCCACGCCAGCGGAAGGTAATTTTCGTTTGGGCCGCATCTGGTACAAACAGTTTTACAACTCTCGAGCGGTGGCGAGTGACTACCATGCCAAGGTCAATGGTAAGCACCATTTGAAAACCTTGCCACCGCCCGGTGATTTGGCCGCTGAATTAGAGCAAGATTGAACCCATCAACGTGACTGTCACTGAGCAGCCGTTACCACTCAAGCTGTGCGTTGGGTGGGGGGTCGGTACCCTTGGGGTGTCGATCATGTTCAACAGTATTACGATACTGCTGCAACGATTTGCTACCGACTACCTTGGTATTGCAGCGGTCTCATGGGCGGGTATTTTTTTACTAACCAAGTTGTACGACGCGGTGACTGACCCATTGATGGGGATGATTTCGGATCGTACGCGCTCGCCCTTAGGGCGTCGTCGCGTGTACTTGCCGCTTGGCATGGTGATCAGCGTGATTGCTTTCTATGCCTTGTTTCACGCGCCAGCGGTCACCGAATCGTCGCATGCTCTATTGGTGATGTTGGCATTGCTGCTGTTGTTCTCGACCGGCTACACCATTTTCAATGTGCCCTATATGTCGATGCTGCCCGAGATGACCGAGGGGTATCGCGAGCGTGCACGATTGGTGTCATTCAGAATTTATGGCGTGGGGCTAGGCACGGTGGTTGGTTTAGCCCTGGGCCCGGCACTGGTGGCGTATTTTGGCGGTGGACGAGATGGTCATCTCATCATGGCAGCGATTTTCAGTGCACTCGTCTTTCTCAGTATGACGGCATGTTTTTTTATGACCGCCGACGCGAAACAGTCGGCGCCCTCGGTCGAGAACAAAATAGGTTGGGTTGAGAGTTGGTCCTTACTTTGGCAAAACAAACCCTTCATGCGCATTATCGGGCTCAAGCTTACTCAGCTATGCAGCGTAGCCATGAATCAAACCATGTTGATCTATTTCGTCGTTTACGTGCTGGAGAAAGATTATCAATTTTTATGGGTCTACGGCTTGATCGCAGCATCGAGCACCATGCTCGGCCCATATATTTGTTTACGTTTGCTGCACCGTTTTGATAAACGCAGCTTGTATCTGATCGCCGCGCTAATCCACACCTTGTTTATGGTGAGCTGGTTATTGGTCGATGCTAATGAGCCGGTCAGTTTGATTATCATCAGGGGTGCGGTTCTTGGCATGACCGCAGGCGCGATGATTATGACCGCACAAGCCATGTTGCCAGACACAATCAGCTACGAAACCCTAACCACCGGATTGAACCGTGAAGGTGTTTATTCAGGTCTATATACCACCACTGAGAAACTGGCTTTTGCCTTAGGTGGTTCGGTTTCAGCCTTGATTTTGGGGATGGCAGGGTATGTGTCTTCCACCACCGGTGGCGCGGTGCAACCTGAGTCTGCGGTACAGGCTATCTATCTGTGCGTGGGCGTACTTCCAGCCATGCTGGCGCTCGCGAGTTGTTTGTTTTTGATCGGCTATGACTTAACTGAAGAAAAACTTAATGCGCTGCGATTGGCGCATTCTTAATATCGCTTTGAAGCGGAGGTTACTATGAGTTGGTACACCGGAAACACCCTTTACGACAGCCTGCTAATTGTTGGGCTCGTGGTGGCAATCTTAATTTATCTCGGCAATAAGTACGGCACTGCCAAATACGGTGGGCGATTTGGCGAAAGCAAAAAAGGCGCGTTTCGTCTAAGCTCAAAAGCTGGCTGGATTTTGATGGAACTGCCGGCGCTGATTGTGTTCCCCATTGTCTTCTTTATGGGGCAAAATGCCATGCAGGCTGTACCGCTGTTTTTCCTCTGCTTGTGGACCTTCCATTATTTAAATCGCGCCATCGTAAATCCGATGCTGATGCGCACCGCACCAGGTTCAAAAAACTCTTTTGACCCTAGTGTGATGGTTTGGGGGTGGATTGTTTTGGCGCTGCACAGCTATCTTAACGCAGCCTATATCAGCGAGTACGGAACGCAGTACGACAGCAGTTGGTTTTCTGACCCGCGCTTTGTGCTCGGGCTACTTATTTACGCTTTTGGGTTTACCTTGAACGTGTACTCCGATTCGATCCTTCGAAATTTGCGCTCCAAGACACCGGCACCAGATGAGCCGCGCTACAAGATACCTTACGGCGGCATGTTCAAGTATGTGACGTGCCCGCAGTATCTGGGCGAAATCATTTCCTTCGTTGGCCTTGCGGTAATGACATGGAATCTCGGTGCGGTATTCGTGGTGTTAGTGACGGCTGGGAATTTGATTCCGCGAGCGCTGGTTACTCACAAATGGTTCAACAAGCACTTCAGCGACTACCCACAAGAGCGCACCGCTATCATCCCTAAAATCCTCTAGGAGGGCAGCTTATCATGACATTAGAAGAACTCGCCGAAAAAGAACTAATCAAAGAAACCAAGGCTCGATATTTCCGCGGGTTGGATACCAAAGACTGGGATTTGTTTGGCGACACCATGACGGACGATGTTCAGGGTCGCTATAGTGATGGACAACTCAGTTTTGATGGTAAGGAGCCGCTGGTTGAATTTATGCGTGAAAATTTATCCGCCAGCAACGTCATCACAATGCACCATGGGCATCATCCTGAGATTAGTCTCAACGCTGACGGAGTGACCGCGAGCGGAGTATGGTATTTGCAAGATATGGTGATCGATCTTATCGGCAAGACTCGCTTGTATGGCGCGGCAGTTTATCAAGACGAATATCGCAAAGAGGCCGGTGAGTGGAAGATTAGCTTAACCGGCTATTCACGCACTTTTGAGTTTGTCGAACCTTTAAGCGATCAGCATGTGGTACTGCAGAGCATGTTCGGATAAACACCACCAACAGCGCAACGCTCATCGAAGTGAAGGGATAAATCTCGGCACGGACTCTTGATAGCTTTTGTACTCAGGGTACTTCAACGACGAGATCTCTTCGCTTAGCCCAGAGCTGTTGTAGAACAAGACCAGCAGCAGCACTGAACCGGTGATCGTCCAATTGAGCCACTGGCCAGTAGCAACCACTGTGAATAGATAAAAAGTTAGCCAAAGTGCTTGTTCGCAAGTGTAATTTGGGTGGCGCATCTTTGACCACAAGCCTTGGTTCACAAACCCGTGCGCGTACTCTTCTAAAGGTGCGCCTTGACCTAAGCGTCGATACTTCTCGGTTTGAAAGTCCCATTGCTGGCGGTCGGCCACGGCTTCGCCGTAGACAAACAATAAGAACAGCGCGGCAAGCCCTGCATCAGCAAAGCCCAAGCCGGTGCCATTGGCGGCTTTAACAATCGGTAGGGTAAAGAGCAAGATAAGCCCCATTTGATAGAACGAGATAAATACCAGGTTGAAAAGGCTCCACGCGATCGGGTTAGAGAAACCAGGGCGTTTACGTACTTCGGCCCATCGATAATCTTCTTCTCCTTCCCAGAAGCGCCATGAGTACCCGCCGCGACGTGCAAAGTTAAATGTAAGTCGTGCGCCCCAAATGCTCACCAGTACGGCCATCAATATCGCGCGCGGATCGAACTCGAGCATTGCGCAAGCGACCCAGGCATAGATGATTGGCATTATTGACCAGAGCTTGTCTACTTGGCTGTAGTTTCTAGCGACCGTACTAACCACAAAACAGAGCACGGTTGCAGCAATGTAAATTTGCACCAGACTTATCAGTACTGTTTTAGTTTGCGCGTCAAGCGGAGGCTCCAGATAGATTGCTAAACTCGGTACTACTAATACGGTCAAAATTAAGAATAGGGCTTGTTTCCACATAAAATTGCTCTGTTGTTATGCGTTCAAGGGTTGTCGGCTAGCCGACCAAAAAATGAGTCGCGCCATTATGGCTGAAGTCAACATAATGCCGAAAACCGGCAGTAGCTGCCCCGCTGAAAGAATAGCTGCGAGGGCACCAATAAAGGCGCCAAAGGCGAACATGATTGATGAGTTGAGCGATGCCGCGCTGCCGATATGATCTTCGTGCAGGCTAATATAATACCCGCTGGCAATCGGAGAAATCGCTCCACTGGCGACGATAATTAGCCCTAGGCCCATACCAATGTTCCACACATTGATCATGTCGATCGCGCAAAGCACAACGAGACCGAGCGCGAGGATTATTTGGCAACCATTCGCCACGTGCAGAATTTGTTGTGGTTCAAGATTCTTGGCCGCAATTGTTGCTAAGCGATTGCCGATCATCATTAGGCCCGCCATCAAGCCGAACACGACGGAAAAAACCAACGGTGTGAATTCGAAGTACTCGATAAATATAAACGAAGCATTGGTAACGTAGGCGAACAGAATGCCCGAGCTACACCCTGTAAATAAGACGTACCGAAGTGCCAGCAATCGGCCATCGGTTCGGCGCATCGTTGCAGCCACGTATCCACTTACCAACAATGATGCATTTAACCTGCCGCTGCGAGAGGTATGTGTTTCGGGAATGACTAAGACATAGAGACAGACCATCATGGTGGCGAAAACGATCAATGCAAAAAATATCGCCCGCCATCCCAGCGGTGTTAGGAAAGCGCCGAGAGTGGGTGCAAGCATAGGCGCGAGCAACATCACCACCAGAATGTTTGCGTATTTGAGCATAACCACATCGCGGGCAAACACATCTCGCGCCTGGGCCATGCAAACGACGGAGGCAAACCCGGCGCCGGTTGCTTGTATCACTCTCAGCAATTGGACTTGGTAGATATTCATCGCCAGCACAATCCCAATCGAAGCAAGGATGAAGATGATCAGGCCCGCAACACCAATGGTTTTACGGCCGAGTTGGTCGGATAAGGGGCCGCCAATGAACTGACCAAAGGCCATGCCAATTAAAAAGGTACTCACGGTTAGATTGGCGGCCGCCATATCACTGCGCAATGATTTCGCCATGTCGGGCAAGGCCGGGAGGTACATATTGACCGCCAGCGCGCCAAGCGCCGCTAAGCCAGCGACAAAAACCATGAAGAAGCGGCTATCTACGAGTTGTGATTTGCTCAGCATGATTGATGGTTGGCGGGTTGATTGGGCGCTCGATTCCGGCGCGAGGGCTTAAGATGGCGCCGAGACAATGAACGCGAGTCAGACTGTTCTTTTGGTTTCGGCGTTGTTTAGTACGTGTTCTATTTAATCAAGCTCATGGCTGCCTAAACAAGCTCAGGGCCGCGGTACTGCGCGCCTCACCGGTGTGCATGGAGGTGGGAGTGTGCCACAGGCGGGATAGCAACAATGTCTCTGGTTGAGAAATCACTTTTCATTTTCAACACACCAGCCGGCTAACCAAGGTTTTGGCTCACAATCGTAGATCAAGCGGCCGTTTTCGCCGTGCATGATATCCAGTGATTTTTTAGCGAACTCTGGTGGCATTCCCCGCGCGGGTACGTCGTTAAGATCTTCCAGTTTACGCATACTCTTGGCCCAATCTTTTGGCGCGCGCCAGCCGGGTGGGGGCACCAAGTTACTGCGGGTGCCATTGACCGGATATAACATGCGCCAATCATGAATTTCCTTGGCTAAGCGGGCCACGAGCTTAGGGTGCTTTTGCGCAAGGTTGTTGTATTCGTTAGGGTCGTTTTTGATATTAAACAAATAGTTCGTGACGTCGGCAGAAAGAAAGCCCTCTTTGATTTCTTGTACGAGTTTCCATTCTTCATTGAATGCGGTGACTGCAATGTTGCCTTTTATGGGTGTTTCCGAGGCAAATTTTAACGTGCCTTTGAGCGGGATGTACTCATCGTCGATCACCGCCTTCACCATATTGCGGCCATCGAGTTTGCGCCGATTTTGTGGCGTTACACCGGCTGCGGCAGCGATGGTTGGGAATACATCCATTACCGACATAACGCTCTCAACCTTTGAACCGGCGGGAATTTTTGCGGGCCAGCGAATCATTGAAACCACTCGAATGCCGCCTTCAAACGTTTCCCCTTTGCCGCCTCGTAACGGCGCATTGTAAGCGCCGCCAACCGAGTAAACCGCGCCGCCATTATCACTGAAAAACATCACGATGGTGTTGTCGGTAATGCCTTCATCATCAAGCGTGGTCAAGACGCGGCCTATCGCCTGATCCATGGCGTCCACCACGGCTGAGAACATCGGCCTGGCATCGGGGCGCAGCATGACTTTGCTGATGGTATGCGTAGTGTCGCTGGGGCTGCGCGCTGGCTCACGATTAAACTCAACGTCACTGTATTTGTCGACCAGCTCTTGAGGTGCTTCCAACGGAGTATGGGGCGCGATAAAAGGCATGTACATGAAAAACGGTTTGCTCTTGTCGCGCTCTTTAATATACCTCTCGGCTTCAGCGGCCATGATGAATGTTTCGTAGCCCTCTGGGTCGATGGTTTTTCCGTTAACTTGAAAGTCCTTTCCGCCTTGCACACCAAACGGCGGGAAGTAGCCGGTCTCGGTATGTAGGTGACCATAGAAGTGATCAAACCCACGCTGATTAGGATGGTAGGTTTCTTGCGCATGACCGAGATGCCACTTGCCGATTAGCGCTGTTTGATAACCCGCAGCTTGGAATGATTGCGGCATAAAGTGCTCGTCCGGGTGAACCCCGGCATTGGTCCACGGCAAAAAGACCGCATAAGCGACGCCCAAGCGCATTGGGTCGCGACCCGTCATCAAGGCCGCCCGTGTTGGGCTGCAAATGGGCGTGGTATAAAAGCGATCCAGTTCAGTACCTTCACGCGCCAAACGGTCGAGCGCGGGAGTATCTATTTCGCCACCGTGAAAGCCTACGTCGGCCCAGCCCAAGTCATCAGCAACAATAATGATCACATTCGGGGAATCTTCCGCCTTTGCTGTTGAGATAAGAAGCAGGGAAGTAATCAGCGTGATGAGAAGGCGTTTCATAATTATTCGGTGACTAAGTTTTCTAGTTGTTGTTCGGTTTTCGCAATTCGGCTTTGTAGCCAGCCGGTTTCACTGAAATTACTGGTGGTTTGCCAGGCTCGTTCCAATAATGACTCCAGAGCTTGCAACCTGATTTGTAATGCCTGAGTGGAGTCAGGAGAATCTGCGAGCACGAGCTCAATTAAGTGCAAAGCTTGTTCAGGTTGCTGGCTTTCAACCTTGCTTTGCGCCAGATCGAGCAAGGGTTGGGTGTCGCCGATCAGGCTGACGAGTTCGGGGTATAACGTTCGAACGGGGACGGCGTAAAGCTCTGTGGTTGATTCGAATTTAAACCAAGTCGAGTAATACTCCCAGATAGATCGTACATTCCACGATACCTTGCCATGGCCTTGGCTTACTTCGAGTTCGGGTGGAAGTTTAATCTCCTGCATTAACTGCCAGACTGACTTGCCGGCATTCATTCCCGCCACGGTCTCGTCATGCACATATCTCGTGGCATCGCGCATCAAAACGAGTGCCTCGTTAATGTCCGATTTCCCTATCACCGGATCAAAGTGACTCGGCAATACCTGTTCTGGTTCAAGTGCAATAATCTTTTCCAGAGAGCGAATATAGGCAATGGGGTCGCGAAACTTCTCGCCGCGCAGCGTAAAGAGATTCGGCAACATTGGAAAAAGGGGGCCGAAAAAGTCCCCGCTGAATAAGGTTTGTTGTGCTGGCAACCAGAGCACGAGGTTGTCATCGCCTTCGGCGCCGGGGCTAGGCATGACTACAAACTCAACGCCGCCGACCACGAATTGCATTTGGTTGAAATCATCAACCAATTCATCTGGCTGGATGCCGCCATAGGCAAACATCGCATCGGGCGCTGGCGGCTGCTCGGGCATAAACGTATAGAGCAGGCGATTGCGGTTCCAAAAGTGATCTTGCAGATCCAAAAGATAGCGTTGCCCGTCGATAAAACCTCGGTGGGTGATGATCTTGGCGGCAGGGAACTCGGCTTTCCAGTACTTGGTGCCGCCAATGTGGTCGGCATGCGAGTGCGATAGAATTATATGCGTGATGGGGCCAGGTGCGGCAGCTTGCAAAATACGCTTGTGTTTGGCCGCCTGCGTGCCTAGGCCAGTATCAAACAAAACGTTGCCGGCAGCAGTTTGGATCAAGTATGAATTAGCCACGCCGGTTGCGCGAAATATGTTGTTGGCGAGCTGCTCAACTTCTATCTCAATATCATGCAGCCCCGCTACCGTTTTAACTTCAGTTTGTGAGGTAGATTGCGTTTGACTGGCAATATAACGGTCGGCCAGAGCGCCCACAGCTTCGGCACGTCGTTCGTCTAAAAGACGCTCAAATCGATCACCAAAAACCAACCAGGCGATTAGCAGAACCCAGGTTAAGGCTGCGCCAGCAAAGAAGAGAAATTTGACTAGGGATTTCAGCACAGATATTTAACTCGAAATGACAGTTTAAAAGGTGATCAGTCGGTACGGATCAGAGCCATCCCAATCGTCAGCCTGTTGCGCACAGGCCTCAAAGGCAGCGATCATGTCGGCATCCACTTCCATGAGTTCAATCAACATGCCGTCAAGTGCCGGGGCGTCGAAATAGTAATAGCGAGATTGCATTGCGCTCTCAACATAGCCTCGTTGGCGCATACCGTTTGATTTTGCCATCGCGACAGCTGCGTCGATATCTTGGCAAAAATAAGCAACCTGTTGAAAGCACTGCTTGGCGTCACTTTGGTAAAAATCAGCATAAGGTGATGCTTGGCTTGGGTCTTGTTGTTGTATCAGCTCGATTTGAACCCCGTTTTGATAGGCCAGGCCAACATCTATGACTATCTCGCTGTCGACATTGTCGAAGTGGGATGACAATGCGACATTGCGAAAACCCCAGAACGGGCCAACTCCAAGTTGGGTGACCCAGGCTTGCATAGCCTCATCCAAGTCTTTAACCAAATACCCCCATTGCCGCACTGGCCCAAATAATTTATCTGCAAACACGGCATCTCCGTTTTAAATTCGATAAGACCATGGCTAAGGATAAAGTTGTTTTTTCGAGGAATTTTAATTTAGTATACAGCATATACTTAAATTGTATCCATCCTCAATGACCTCCATGAATCCGCCAGCTGCAGTCGAAACCGCGAAGCATCAGCGTGGTCATTTGTCACGCGAGAGACTAGCCATCGCAGGCCTCAAGATCGCCCGCACAGAAGGGCTGGAAAACCTGACGATGAAACGGCTGGCGAAGGCTGTGGCGGTTACCCCGATGGCCATTTATCGGCATTTTGAAGACAAGTCTGATTTGATTGACGCCGTGCTTGATCGATTTGTGCAAGAGCAAGATATCTGCAATCACGGGGTGCCTGGGAAAGATTGGGCCGGTTGGTTGGAGCGCACTTACAGCAATATGTACGATGGTTTGCAGAGCATGCCAAGCGTATACCCCTATCTGAGTAGTGGGTCGCGTTTTGGTGCTGGCGCCACCGACGTGGTGACCCAGTCTTTGGATGTGATGGAGGCGGCGGGTTTTTCGCGTGAAAGAGCGGCGCAAGCCGCGAGCACTCTAAACGGTTTTGTCATTGGTTGCGCGATTATGGATAACGCGTTTTATCAGAGTCTCAGTGCCAAAGACAAAGCCCTGCATTCCAACTTAGAGCCTAGGCTGCAAACGGGCTTACGATTAATTATTTCCGGATTGAAGCACGAGCTAAGCGTGCAATCCTAACAACAACCTCCGAGTTAAAGGCAGACAAGAATGAAAAATTTCAAAGATAAAGTTGCAGTGATCACAGGTGGTGCAGGCGGAGTAGGGCGTGCTATCGGCCTGGCGCTAGCGCGCGAAGGAGCCAAGATTGTGGTTGCTGACATCGAACAAGGTGCCATGGACAAAACCGTGTCGGATATTCAGGCCTTGGGTGCGGAAGCCATCGGCGTACAAGCCGATGTTATCAAGCTCGACAGTATGAAGGCAGCGCAACAACAAGCGGTGGATGCGTATGGTGATTATCATTTGGTGTTTGCCAATGCTGGGATTGGTGCTGGAGAATTTGGCATGCTCTGGGATTACGATGACAACGATTGGAATTGGGGTTTCAATGTCAATGTTTGGGGTGTGATAAATACCATCCGGGCTTTTATGCCGCTGCTCGCCGAGCGCAATGTGGAGTCACATTTCGTTATTTCCGGCTCGGCTAATGGTGCGGTGGTGAAATTGCCCTATACACCGATCTATACGTGCACCAAAGCAGCGGTGCAATCAATTACCGAGAACCTCTATTTTCAAATGCAGCAACTTGATTCAAACGTGCAAGTTAATGCCTTGATGCCGGGGCCACATTCGGTTGATACGGGTATTTTTGATTCCGGACGCAACCGCCCTGAAGACTTACCTAACAATCCCATGAAGCCAGATTTTGGTATGAAGACTGCGCAGGATATGAAGGTCATGATGGAGCAAGCCGGCATCAAAGTTGAAATTACTCAACCCGAGGAAGTAGCCGAAACGGCGCTGGCAGGCCTGCGCAATAATGATTTTTGGATTATGCCGTTGCCACCGGCGATTGATGAGGCGATGCGTGCATACCACCAGTCGATTTATGATCGAGCTGCACCGCCTATGGTCGAGCTGGACGGATAAGCGAAGATGGCAGATCAGCAACAAGTCTGGGATGAAGAAGTTGATGTGCTCGTGATCGGTACGGGCAATGGCGGCTTCACTGCGGCACTTTGCTCGCAGCTAATGGGCGCTGGCAAGGTCTTGTTAGTCGAAAAGGGCGACAAAGTAGGGGGCACTTCAGCCACCTCTGGCGGTGGCATTTGGATTCCTTGCAGCCATTACGCACAGGAGGCAGGCGCGGAGGACAGTATTGGTGAGGCGCAACAGTACTTGGATCAAACCCTTGCTGGCGAGGGCATTCCATCTGAGTTAGTGAGTAGCTATCTTGAGAATGGCCCAAAAATGTTGCGTTATCTGCATGACCACACCGACGTACGCTATGAGTCCCTAGATCACTATCCAGACTACTACACCACTTTGCCTGGGGCTAAGACCGGGCACCGCTCGCTTGAGCCAAGGCCGATTATGGCCTCTGAGTTGGGGGAAGATTTTCGTAAGCTTACCTACACCCATCACATGATACGCATGTTCGGCGTGATTCATTTCACTCAAGTTGAAGCACAGATTTTGATGCTGAAACTGCCCGGACACATGAAGATTTTGCTGAAGATGGTGTGGGATTACATCACTGATTTACCGTGGCGCCTTAAAACGCGAATCTCGCGACGACTGTGTTGTGGCAGTGCGGGTATCGCGCGCTTGTACTTATCAGCGAAAAAGTTAGGTATCCCTGTATGGCTCAACTCACCAATGTCTGAGTTGATCGTCGATGATGGGCGAGTGGTCGGAGCGGTGATCCAAAAAGACGGCCAAGCTTGTCGGGTCAAAGCGACTAAGGGCGTGGTGTTGGCTGCC
>CALJJR010000218.1 GCA_937973905.1 uncultured Arenicella sp.
GAGCTGTCAGGTGGTGAAAAGCAACGTGTGCAATTAGCACGCGTGCTCACGCAAATTTGGCGTGCAGAAGACGCTGAAAATGGCACGCGCTTGCTGCTCCTCGATGAACCAACCAGTGCGCTTGATTTAGGCCATCAACAAGACTTGTTGCGCGCCGTGAGCTCATTCGCTGAACAGGGCGTTGCCGTGGTCATGGTGTTGCACGATGTAAATCTGGCCGCTCGCTATGCCGACAAGCTGTTGGCCATGATTTGTAGCCAAACCGTTGCCCATGGCACTGGCTCCGAAATCATCACTGAAGAGTTAATCGAGAAGCTCTTCGGCATCAAGGCAAAAATTGTTGCGCACCCTGAAACCGGAACACCCGTTGTTATTCCGAGTTAACTGCGTCATTGCATAAGCTCGTCTAGGCATTTTTGAAGGCTGGTTAATCAAAAATAATTGGTTTTAACCCTATTTAGATTTCGATTTACAAGATTAGCTTAGCGAATTATTCTATTTATCCGTTCATTAGAGGTTTGTAGTTCATGGCAATTTTGCTCAACGTAGTTGGCTATGAGAATGCCCCTTGGGTTGAGGTTCTGCAGCGTGAGTTACCTACGTTCAAAGTGCTTGAACCGCACCAAGTTGAGGACCCCGCAGAGATTACTTATGCGGCGATTTGGCAACACCCATATAACGATCTGCAGCGTTATCCCAATCTGAAAGGGATTATGAATCTCGGCGCGGGCGCTGATCACATCGATCAAGACCCGGCTTTGGAGCATCTAAGCGGCGTTCCAGTAGTGCGCTTGATTGATCCAGATGTGGGCATCGACATGGCCCATTACGCTCTTTACTGGGCGATGCATTTTCAGCGTGATTACGAGCTCTATCGCCATCAGTCACAAGCGCGAAAATGGGGCCGTACAATGCGTCCTCGTGCCTGTGACTGGCGAATCACTGTATTGGGTTTGGGGCGTATCGGGCGATTTATTGCCGAACAAGTAAGGCTCACTGGTTTTGTCTCACAAGCCTGGAATCGCAGCCCTCAAGAGCTGCCAGGGGTTGAGGTATTTGCCGGTTATGATCAGCTCGACAATGTATTGGCAAACTCAGATGTCGTGGTTAACTGCTTGCCACTTAACCAAGAAACTAAAGGCCTCTTAGACGACGAGCGTTTTAAGGTTATGCCCAATTCTGCATATCTCATTAATATTAGTCGCGGCGCTGTGGTCAACGAACAAGCCATCACCCATGCTTTGCAAGCTGGTCAGATCGCCGGCGCTGCGTTGGATTGTTTTGAGCAAGAACCTCTCAACGAGAGCTCACCACTTTGGGATATGCCAAACGTCTACGTCACACCGCATATGTCGGGCGCAACTTTCGCGCGCTCGGCTGCGCTGGTCGTGGTGGAGAACATCAACAAGATGGAGCGTGGCGAAGCGCCATCCCCCATTCATCGAATGACCTGAATATTTTGGAACCGCAATTATGAAGCAACAAGAACTGGAGTCTGCGCAAGAGCAGGTACGAATCGATCTGGCCGCCATGTTTCGATTGACCAATCATTTTGGTTGGGACGATACCGTCTGGAACCACATTACTGCCCGGGTGCCAGGCAGTGATCACCATTTTTATATGCATCGTTTTGGTTTGCACTACAGCGAAGTCAATGCTTCAAATTTGATTACGGTTGACGAAGAAGGTTCAGTAATTTCCGGGCCGTCGGACGTTAATACAGCGGGTTTTATTATTCACAGTGCCGTGCATCTCAACCATGCTGACAGTAAGTTCGTTTTCCACGCGCACCCACCGTCTGCCATCGCTGCAACCGCGCTCAAAGAGATTCCTTTTTTGGTCCAAGATTCTTCAATGTTGTATGGCAAAGTGGCTTATCACGAGTGGGAAGGGCTGTCGGTTGACCCGGATGAACGATTCCGTATTGCCGAGCGTTTGCAAGGTCACTCGTGCTTAGTTATGCGCAATCATGGCTTTCTCACCGTAGGTGAAACTGCAGGTGAGTGCTTTATGAATATGTACTATTTGATTCGCATGTGCGAAGTGGCGTTGTCGGCGCTGGCAACGCAAGCGCCCTTGGAAACCAGTAATCCCGAGTTATGGGCAGTGGCATCCAAGCAATACGAGGCGTTCCCTCCCGGGCAATACGAGTGGCCCGCGTTAAAGCGTTTGTGCGACCGATTAGATCCTTCTTACAAGCACTGATCACCTTTGATGAATGACCTAAGCTCCAAATCTGCAGTAGATTTAGATCGCAAAATTGAGCGAGGCCCGAGTGCGTATGCTGCCGCAGAAATTCGTATCGAAGAGTTTTTGGATTTGGACGAATTTCCAATTCACGATCTCACCGACCCGCGGCGCACAGCTTTGGTTGAGCAATGCCGCGCTGATTTGCAGAGTGTGGGTTGCAGCCATGTGCCAAATTTTATCCGCAGCTGTGCCGTGGCAACCATGCGAGCTGAAGCGGCACGCCTGATGGCCGATGCGCGCCCTGCGGATGATCGAATTAATCCGTATCTACTGCCCGAAGATTCGTCTCTTGAAGCAGATCATCCCAAGCGTTTTTTTCAGACTCGAACATCATCGTTTATCAACTCCGATTTGCTCGAAGCAGATTCTCTGCTGCGTAAGATTTACGATTGTGATGTGCTGGTGCATTTTTTTGCTGACTGTCTGAATGTCGGCCCGATCTACCGCTGGGCCGATCCGCTGGGCCGCAACCCCTACAGCGTGATGCATGATGGAGATTATTTCCCTTGGCATTTTGATGGTAACGATTTCACCGTCAGTATTTTGGTGCAAGAAAGTGCCGCTGGTGGCGTATTCGAGTACTGCCCAAATATTCGTTCACCGCAGCAA
>CALJJR010000219.1 GCA_937973905.1 uncultured Arenicella sp.
TCAAAGTTGTAGAGAAGGCGGTTGTCGTCTAGATCTGCTTGCGATCAGCACTAATAGAATTGGAGTAAAGCCATGATTCAAATGCAATGTATTTTGGAAGTAGCCGACAACAGCGGTGCACGTAAAGTTATGTGTATCAAAGTGTTAGGTGGTTCCAAGCGTCGCTATGCTGGCATTGGTGATGTCATCAAAGTGAGCGTAAAAGAAGCGCTGCCGAATTCGCGCGTTAAAAAAGGTGCGGTTTATGATGCAGTCATCGTTCGTACCCGTAAGGGCGTACGTCGTAAAGATGGTTCATTGATCCGTTTTGACAAAAATGCGGCGGTTATTTTGAACGCCTCACGTCAACCCCTTGGCACTCGTATTTTCGGCCCAGTGACGCGCGAGTTGCGTGGCGACAATTTTATGAAAATCATCTCGCTGGCGCCTGAAGTACTGTAAGTATAAGACGTACAAGCACGCTAACGAATGACGAATCAGATCGAAAGATCAGTAGATTAGAAGAACTATGAACAAGATCAAAAAAGGTGACAAAGTAATTGTGATCACCGGTCGTGACAAAGGCAAAACTGGTGAAGTTCTCCAAATTATGGCTGATGGCCGTGCTTTGGTGAATGACATCAATTTGGTGAAAAAGCACACCAAGCCAAATCCAATGGCTGGCGTGACTGGTGGCATCTTACAAAAAGAAGCCCCAATCCAATTGTCTAATGTGGCGATATACAACCCTGCTACCGACAAGGCGGACAAAGTTCGCATCGAAGGTGAAGGCAAAGACAAGCACCGCGTATTTAAATCGGACGGCTCGCGCGTTGACGCCTAAGCGTCAACTCTGAGTAGCCCGAATAAAGGTAAAAAATTATGACCAGAATGCAAGAACATTACGCTAGCAACGTAGTTCCTCAATTGCAGGAAAAATTTAACTTCAAGAGTTCAATGGAAGTGCCTCGCATTACCAAAATCAGCATCAATATGGGGCTGGGTGAAGCAGTAGGTAACAAGAAAATTATTGAAAGCGCTGTTGCTGATCTTGAAGCGATTACCGGGCAAAAGCCGGTTGTTACTTTGGCACGTAAGTCAGTCGCGGGTTTCAAAATTCGCGATGGTTGGCCGATTGGTGCGAAAGTTAATTTACGCCGTGACCGCATGTATGAATTTTTGGATCGTTTGATTTCAATTGCGATTCCACGAATTCGAGATTTTCGCGGACTAAACCTCAAGTCCTTTGATGGGCGCGGAAATTACACTTTCGGTCTTAAGGAACAAATCGTATTTCCTGAGATTGATTACGACAAAGTTGATGCACTGCGTGGAATGGACGTGACCATCACCACGTCTGCAAGAAACAATGAGGAAGCTGAAGCGCTGTTGCGTGGATTCAACTTTCCTCTGAAAACTAAATAGAGAATTGGTAAACAGCTATGGCTAAAAAATCAATGGTAGCTCGTGAAGCAAAACGCGAAAAACTCAACAACCGCCTGCACGCGCGTCGTCAAGAGTTGAAAGCGATTGTTAGCAATCAAGAATCTGATTACGACGAAAAATGGGATGCGATGATGGCGCTGCAAAAGTTGCCACGCGATTCAGGTAAATCTCGTCAGCGTAATCGTTGCGCCTTAACAGGGCGCCCGCACGGTTACTACCGGAAATTCGGTTTGAGCCGTAACAAGCTACGTGAAGTGATTCTAAAAGGCCAAGCGCCGGGTGTGGTCAAGGCCAGCTGGTAATTCAGTTACTTGATCCATTCAGACAACAGATAGATAGAACGGTATAGCACCATGATGACAGACCCTATCGCGGATCTTTTAACGCGAATCCGCAACGCACACCATGCTGAGAAGATTTCTTTGACCTTGCCAGGCTCAAAGATCAAATCTGCGATTGCTAAGGTGTTACTAGATGAAGGCTACATTGAGAGTTTTGAAGCTGCAGAAGCCGAAGGCAAGCCAAGCTTGACCATTAAGCTCAAGTACTTCGAAGGTGAGCCCGTCATAGAACAACTTCAACGTGTTAGCAAGCCTGGGTTGCGTGTCTACAAGAGCGCTGAAGAGTTACCCAAAATAAACGGTGGTTTAGGTATCGCGATCGTTTCTACTAGTAAAGGCATCATGACTGATCGTGCGGCGCGCAGTGCCGGCGTTGGTGGTGAAGTTCTTTGTTCGGTTAGCTAACTTTTTATTCGTGGCTGCCTCGGCAGCCCGAGCTGAAGGCTCCAATTTAACGAGTTAAAAAAATTTTAAACGATTAAGTAAGCTGAGGATGGCAACATCCAATAGGCTGCATTAAGAGAAAATAATATGTCGAGAATTGCAAATGCACCAGTAGGCCTGCCCGGTGGCGTCGAAGTGACGTTAAATGGACAAGCGCTTAAGGTGAAAGGTTCAAAAGGTGAGCTGGAGTGGAATGTCCACGAGCTTGTCACTGTGAAACAGGAAGAGGCTGAGCTTAAAGTTTCTGCCAATGACGGCAGTAAGCAAGCCGTCGCACTGGCTGGTACAACGCGTGCTCTGGTCAACAATATGGTCACTGGCGTGACCGATGGCTTTGAGAAGAAACTTACTATCATTGGTGTTGGTTATCGTGCTCAAGCTCAAGGTCAAAAGCTGAACTTGACGCTTGGTTTCTCCCACCCTGTGGTCTACGAAGTGCCTGCTGGTGTAAAAGTTGAAACGCCGAGCAATACCGAGATCATTGTTACCGGCATCGACAAACAAAAAGTTGGTCAGGTGGCTGCCGAAATTCGTGCTTATCGAAAGCCCGAGCCTTATAAAGGCAAAGGCGTTCGTTATGCAGACGAGTATGTGCTGCGCAAGCAAGCTAAGAAGAAATAGAGCTTGATTCCCACTCAATGTTGAATGAGTAATAGACATGAAAGATAAAAAACAATCACGTTTGCGTCGCGCTAAAAAATTACGCGCCAAAATCGCTCGTCAAGGTGTAAAGCGTTTGAGCGTGCACCGCACATCACAGCATATTTATGCGCAAGTAATTGATGAGAGCGGTGCCAATGTATTAGCTGCGGCATCAACTTTGGATGCGGCAATTAAGAAAGATGTCAAAACCACCAGTAACTGTGACGCTGCCTCCGCGGTTGGAAAACGCGTTGCAGAGTTGGCTAAAGAAGCGGGTGTTGAAGAAGTTGCATTTGATCGCTCGGGCTTCCGTTACCACGGTCGAGTAAAAGCATTAGCCGAGGCCGCTCGTGAAGCTGGCCTCAAGCTCTAACGTGTAGAGCAGCCGTAGGCGCTAGGAGATAAAAATGGCAGGTCCAAAAAGAAATAATCGTAACGATCGTGAACCAGTAGATGAAAGTCTAGAACAGCTGATCAACGTACGACGCGTTGCTAAGGTTGTTAAAGGTGGTCGTATCTTTGGTTTTTCAGCATTGACAGTGGTCGGTGATGGAAAAGGTGCAGTCGGCATTGGCCGTGGCAAATCTAAAGAAGTACCTCTGGCGGTGTCTAAAGCTATGGAGTCCGGACGTCGAGAGATGAAAAAGATCCACTTAGTAAATGGCACTTTGCAATACCCAGTGGTGGCCACGCATGCCGGTTCAACCGTAATCATGCGTCCAGCTTCTGAGGGTACTGGAATTATCGCTGGTGGCACTATGCGTGCCGTGTTCGAAGCAGCGGGTGTGAAAGATGTGTTGGCCAAATGTATTGGCTCAACTAACCCGGTAAATGTTGTACGCGCGACCATCAAAGGCTTGCGCTCAATCAACAGCCCAGCTTCGGTTGCAGCGAAGCGCGGTAAATCCGTTAAAGAAATTACCGGCTAAAAATACCGGCTAACTGGTTCAAGACGATGGCAAACGAAAAGAAAATCAAAGTTACTCTAGTCAAGAGTATGTTTGGTCGCGGTAAAAATCATATGGCTTGTGTAAAAGGCCTCGGTTTACGCCGTATGCACCACACTGTTGAAGTAATTGATACGCCCCAGAATCGAGGCATGATCAATAAAGTCTCATACCTCTTGAAAACTGAGGAAGTGTAATCATGCGATTAAATACAATCAAACCTGCTGAAGGCTCAAAGCACGCACGTAAACGTGTGGGTCGCGGCATCGGTTCAGGTACTGGAAAAACTGCAGGTCGGGGCCATAAAGGTCAAAAGTCTCGTTCTGGCGGCAAAGTTCAAATCGGTTTTGAGGGCGGTCAAATGCCTATTCAACGCCGTTTGCCAAAACGTGGTTTCCGTTCTGCAATGGCACGTAATATGGCTGAAATTCGTCTCCACGAACTGAACTTGGTAGAAGGTGAAGTCGCAGATATGGCTGCCTTACGTTCAGCAGGACTCATTAATGCAGGTCATTTGCGCGCAAAAGTTGTGCTTTCAGGTGAACTGAGTAAAGCCGTCACTCTGCGTGGCATTGGCGCCACTAAAGGCGCTAAAGCAGCAATTGAAGCTGCTGGTGGCAAAGTAGAAGACTAATACGAGTAGTTGTAACCATGGCAAGAGAACAAGCAGCAGCCTTAGCGGGCTCGGGCAAACTTAAGGAACTCTGGCAACGCATTGGTTTTGTGTTGGGGGCCTTTATTGTCTATCGCATTGGCACCCACATTCCGGTGCCGGGTGTTGACCCGATTGCGATTGCTGCATTGTTTGAACAGACGCGAGGCTCAATCCTCGATGTGCTCAATATGTTCTCTGGTGGTGCACTGTCGCGTTTGTCAGTCATGGCTCTTGGTGTCATGCCATACATCTCTGCATCCATCATCATGCAGATGTTGACTGCAGTTGAACCACGCTTAAAGCAAATCAAAGCAGAGGGCGAAGCAGGGCGACGTAAAATTCAAAAGTGGACTCGCTACGCCACGGTTGTGCTAGCCACTTTTCAAGCTTTTGGTATTGCTAGCGCGGTACAAAGCCAAAGCGTGAATGGCGCTCCAGTAACTCTTATTACGGGTGTTAGCTTCACGATCACCTGCGTTCTGGCGCTTGTTGCCGGCACCATGTTTTTGGTTTGGCTCGGTGAGCAAATTACTGATCGTGGAATCGGTAATGGTATGTCATTGATCATCTTCGCTGGTATTGTTGCTGGATTGCCTGCGGCGATTGGCGGTACCTTCGAACTGGCCCGTAACGGTGAGTTCTCGCCTTTGTTTGTGTTCGGATTATTGGCTGCTGCAATTCTAGTTACTGCTTTTGTAGTATTTGTTGAGCGAGGTCAGCGCCGATTGACCGTGAACTATGCTCGACAACAGCGTGGCAATAAAGTAATGCAGGCGCCAAGCAGCTACTTTCCGTTAAAGCTGAACATGGCTGGTGTGATTCCGCCGATTTTTGCTTCGAGCATCATTTTGTTCCCAGCTAGCTTAGTCGGCTTTTTCGGCTCTGATTCAGCCACAGGCGTAGCGGGAATCTTGAGAAATATCTCAACGCTCATGCAGCCGGGTGAATTGGTTTACACAATGTTGTATGTCGGCATGATTTTGTTCTTCGCATTCTTTTATACGGCGTTGGTATTCGACCCTAAAGAAATTGCGGAAAACTTAAAAAAACAAGGCGCATTTGTCCCCGGTATTCGCCCAGGCCAGCAAACAGCGCGTTACATCGATGGTGTTGTTTCTAAACTGACACTCGTTGGCGCGATCTATTTAGCAGTGGTTTGTTTGCTGCCAGAATTGTTGATCGTGAACTACAACGTACCGTTTTATTTTGGTGGTACATCGCTATTAATTATTGTTGTTGTGATTATGGACCTGATGGGTCAAGTGCAATCGCATCTAATGTCACAGCAGTACGAAAGTTTGATGAAGAAGACTAACTTGACTGGTAAGTCTTCGGGTGGCCGCCGGCGTCGACGCTAATTGCGTTGTCGAGTCGCGACCTAATTAAAGGTAAACAAAATGAAAGTTAGAGCATCAGTTAAAAAAATCTGCCGGAACTGCAAAGTGATTCGTCGCAAAGGTGTTATTCGCGTTATATGCACGGATCCGAGACATAAGCAGAGACAAGGCTAATTTTGCATTGTTACAGCCCGCTATTTTGCCTCTGACGTTGTTGTAATCGTACTCAAATGCTCACGTACTTCAGTACGCTCCGCTTTTCCGTGCGATTACGCCTAGTCAAAGACAAAATATCGAACTGAACCAACGCAAAACACACGAATTTATTACGACAATTGCTAGTGAGAATCGACCTCTAAATAGTTGATTTATAGCAGTCATAACAGTATCCTACGGCGCCCTCAGAAGGGGTGTTTGAAGACAGCAAAAATAGGCTAAAAAAGCTTTTTCGGAGACACACAGTGGCACGTATTGCAGGTATTAATTTACCCTCACACAAACATGTTGAGATCGCATTAACATCGATCTTTGGCATTGGTAAAACTCGCTCACAGGCGATCTGTGATGCGGCAGGAATTGAGCGCACGACCAAAGTTAACGCTTTGAGTGAAGCTGACGCCGAGAAACTGCGCCAAGAAGTCGCTCGCTTTGAAGTAGAGGGTGATCTTCGTCGTGAAGTATCAATGAATATTAAGCGTTTGATGGATTTAGGTTGCTACCGCGGCCTGCGCCATCGCCGCGGGCTGCCATTACGTGGCCAACGCACTAAAACGAATGCGCGTACTCGTAAAGGACCGCGTAAACCAATCAAACGCTAATTGAGTTTTTGATAGAGAAAAGACATGGCTAAAACTGCTAGCAAATCTAAGAAGAAAGTTAAAAAGCATATCGTGGATGGCATTGCGCACATCCAAGCATCTTTTAACAACACCATCATTACGATCAGTGATCGTCACGGCAATGCGCTGTGCTGGACAACTGCCGGTGGTTCTGGTTTTCGTGGTTCACGTAAAAGCACACCGTTTGCTGCGCAGGTAGCGGCCGATCGATGTGGAAAAATGGCCCAAGAGTTCGGTATGAAGAACTTGGAAGTTCGCGTTAAGGGCCCTGGCCCTGGTCGTGAATCTGCCGTTCGTGCATTAAATAATTGCGGATTCGAAGTAACTCAGATTACTGATGTCACTCCGATCCCACACAATGGTTGTCGCCCGTCTAAAAGACGTCGCGTATAACCCGTTCGTTAGGGCGTGGTCTACGCCGTTTCGAGAGTTCGTTTTTTTAGACCCATAAATAGAGTTTACTAATCATGGCAAGATATCTTGGCCCAACTTGTAAGTTGGCGCGCCGCGAAGGTACCGACTTATTCCTTAAGAGCCCAGCACGGTCTCTAGAGTCAAAGTGTAAAATCGACAAACTGCCTGGTCAAAATGCCCAGTCTCGTCGTCCTCGTACCACCGTTTACGGCACGCAATTACGCGAAAAGCAAAAGCTACGTCGCATGTACGGCGTGATGGAAAAGAAGTTCCGCGCGTATTACGCTGAAGCGGCCCGAATCAAAGGTTCTACAGGTGAAAACTTGTTGACCTTGCTCGAATCACGTCTCGACAACGTGGTGTATCGCATGGGCTTCGCAGTAACTCGCGCGGAAGCTCGTCAATTGGTTACCCATAAAGCCATTAAAGTGAACGGTGAGATCGTAAACATCCCATCATTCAATGTTAAGGCCGGTGATCAAGTAGAAATTCGAGATCGTGCTAAAAAGCAACTTCGTATTGGATCAGCACTGGAAATTGCAGAGCAAATCGGCATTCCAGACTGGCTCGATGTAGATGTCTCCAGCAAGAAGGGCCTCTTCAAAGCAACGCCTGAGCGAAGCGAGCTTTCTGCTGATATCAACGAAGCACTGGTAGTCGCACTTTACTCCAAGTAACCAGCTAGTTAGTTGGGTTCGCTTGCAAGCAAGCGAACTGGATACGATACCAAACAATTTATTCCTGTTTTGCGCTGCGAGCGCAAAGCAAAAACCGGAGACAAAAGACCATGTCAGAAACTATTGAACAATTGCTAACGCCGCGTTTCGTAGATGTAAACACTGAAGACGGTGTTCGTTCAAAAGTCGTTATTGAGCCGCTTGAGCGCGGCTTCGGTTACACCTTGGGCAATGCGCTGCGTCGCATTCTGCTTTCGTGTATCCCTGGTTCTGCGATTACTGAAGTGAAGATCGACGGTGTGTTGCATGAGTATTCTTCAATTGAAGGCGTGCAAGAAGACGTGATTGACATTCTTCTTAATCTCAAAGGCGTAGCCATCAAGAAGGAATTCGACGAGTCTGTAACACTGACGCTAAGTTCAAAAGGCGAAGGTGTTTTAACAGCTGGCGACATCCAAACTGTTCAAGATGTGGAAATTGCTAATCCTGAGCATGTGATCGCACATCTGTCTAAGGACGCCAAGTTTCACGCTGAACTAACGGTTAGAAGCGGGCGCGGTTATCAAGTGTCTGAAGCTCGAAAGAGTGACACTGAAGATAAAGAAATTGGCTTGATGCAGTTGGACGCAACTTACAGTCCAGTTCTTAAGGTTTCATATGCCGTCGACGATGCACGTGTTGAACAACGTACTGACCTCGATAAATTGACCTTAAACATTGAGACCAATGGCACCATTGATCCTGAAGATGCCATCCGTAAAGCAGCGACTGCTTTGAGTCAGCAGATCCAAGTGTTTGTTAACTTGGAAGAGATTGCGGCTGTTACGCAAGAAGAGAAAGAACCAGAAGTTGATCCTGTTCTCTTGCGTCCGGTTGACGAGTTAGAGCTTACGGTTCGTTCGGCTAACTGTCTGAAAGCAGAGAGCATTTACTACATCGGTGATTTGGTTCTACGCTCAGAGGTTGAGTTGATGAAGACTCCGAACCTTGGTAAAAAATCACTTACCGAAATCAAAGACGTTTTGGCTCAACGCGGTTTGTCGTTGGGTATGCAATTACAAAATTGGCCACCTGCCGCGCTTCGTGTAGACGAAAGCTAAGCAAATAGTTACAGCCAGTTTTTAAAATATTAAGAAAAGGTTTCTGTCATGAGACATAGAAAATCAGGTCGACAGCTCAATCGTAATACTAGCCATCGTCAAGCGATGTTTCGCAATATGATGGTGTCGTTACTGCAACACGAGCAGATCAAGACTACCGTCCCTAAAGCGAAAGAACTACGCCGTTTTATCGAGCCGGTCATCACACTGGGTAAAGAACCCTCGCTAGCTAATAAGCGAGCAGCTTTCGCGAAATTGCGTGATCGTGACATCGTTGCAAAGCTGTTTGATGTAATCGGTGAACGTATGAAAGATCGTCCTGGTGGCTACACCCGTATTTTAAAATGCGGCAACCGCCCTGGCGACAATGCTCCAATGGCGTATATCCAGCTTGTTGACTTCGATCTAGATGCACACGCCGCGCTGTTCGAAGACGCTGAAGAGGATTTTGAAGAAGAAGATGCGGCTGCCTAAATAAGACAGTAATAAAGCCGATTGAATTAGGTGAGACAGCTTTAATCTGCGTATCTCAACTGATCAATCTTCGAAAAGCCCGCTCAACGCGGGCTTTTTCATTTGTACCTAGGGTTTGATTCGAGCCTATTACATCTCGGTGAATACTACCTTAGTCGAGGATCCTGGTAGCTCCACGTGACGGCTTGAGTACACCGTATGCTTCTTCTAAAGAAACAGAAATTTGGATGTCAAAATTGTAGATTTAAGCGTTCGAGCCCACAATAACAGCAGCTACGCTCTTAATGTTCAGACCACTCGCTCTATTAATTTTCAGGTCAGTGCTTAGTTTGGTATTGCCAGCACTCTTGTGTAGCGTCGCTACTCATCAAGTAGTATCAATATAATTGGCATCATCGGCATATCTGGAGGGGTAGCGGAGTTGCTAGCAATCCAGCCCGCCGCGCCTATATCAAGCTTGCTTAACCAGGTATTCCAACGGCCCCAACCGCCGTCTGGACCAGTATATGAGTATGCAATGTATTCATTTTCGCCCATAGCAGCATGGCCGAGTTCGCTGCCCGAAACGCCCATATTGTGCGCAAATGGTTGTACATTTTCAGTGATATTGTCATTTACAACAGGTTCAAATCGGAGCCCGTCAGCGGATTGCCAAACGTGGATATAGCTGGAAGACGTGAAGCGGCTGGCAACAGCGGTCGCCATAAACCGATCAATCTCTGGCAAATATTTAACATCAGTTTGGTCTTCAGCCCAGTCGCGATCGGCGATTGCATAGCCGCGATCATTTAGACGAAGGGGCCAGTTGGGGTCACTAATTGAGGCTGTTGCAACTTTGGTGCGCGCGACGCCCTCGTCTTCAGTAAAGTAGAAGAAGAGGGTATTCCCCTTAACCACCATGTTCGGCTCGCCCAACCCCCACTGATTGGTTGGGCCGCTGTATTGGATGATCGGTTGTGGAGCGCCGCCCCAGCCTGAACCGTTCCATTTTTCAAAGCCACCATTTGCTTGCAAGGAACGCGCCACAAAGATTTGATTGTTTAAGCCCGCGCCAAAGCTGCTGTCCGTAGCTGTGTAAGCTAGATAGTAATACCCGCCATACTTAATAACGTTGGGATCGCAAATTGCCCAGCCATCGGGGCTGCCTATCGTTGGCGCCAAAGCGATGACATCATCGCTCCATGTACGGCCACCATTGCTGGAGTTACGATAACGAATGTAGTCTGCGACATTGGCATCGCCCTCTGAACATGCCCAGAAGTGCAAGTTGTCATTGTCATAGCGAATAAGAGCTGGGCCGTAGCGATAAGACGTATCGTCATTCAAGCCAGTGCCATCCCAAGTCCATTCAGGAGGCCAAAACGATGGTCGCGGTAAATATGAGGCATCATGAATGAGCGAGCCCTCAGACACGGACACGTCAAGTGGGCCCTGTGCGATGCTGTGTACAGACCATAGGCTTGCTAAGCCGACCAACATCCAACGAAGTAGACGGTGCATATTGGTGTTAATGCAAAGGCACATAAACGCTGACTGTTTGAGCGTTGCTCGACCAGTCTATTTCAGCGCGCTATACACCAATTCTTGAGATACGCCCCGGAAATCTACTTCCGGACCACCTTGAGGAAAGCGTTGGATCATACCAATAAAAAACAGATTGTTGACGGGGTCTATCCAAAACCAAGTGCCAGCAGCACCACCCCAAAAATAACTGCCGTCACCAAGCTTGAAACCGCCATCGCCGGTATTTTTAATGGTGCCAAAATTAAGACCAAAGCCGAGGGCTTTTGATTCTGAGTCACTTAAGGTGCCAGAGATAGAAACCCTCTGGTCATCTCGTAACACGTTGGTGCGCATCAATTTAATCGATTCAGCTGAAAGAATTCGTTGCCCGTTAAATTTCCCCTTGTTTGCGAGCATTTGACAAAAGCGCGCGTAATCGCTGATGGTAGATAGTAGACCGCCGCCACCTGATTCAAATCGAGGTATGTCGGCTTTAAAAGACACATCGCCGAGTCGATTGTATTTGGGTTCAGGAAAAGGTACTTGTTGAAACTCTTTAGTCTCAGGATGGTATCCCCAAACATCTGAAAAACGGTCATATTTGGCTGCGGGTACAAAGAACCCGGTGTCTTCCATAGCCAAGGGTTGGAACAAGTTCTTCTGTAAGAACTCTCCAAAAGACATGCCGCTAAGACGTTCGACAATGGCGCCTTGAATATCCACTGCGGCAGAATAAAACCATTGCTTACCCGGTTGCGCCATCAGAGGAACCTTTGCCACCTTATCGATAAATGTATCTAGGTCGGGTGCTGCCAATATTTGATCTTTCATGAACTGGCGATTCGAAGGGTCGTTGCCATAGAGCCCATATGCGAACCCTGCGGTGTGACTCATAAGCTCTTGCATGGTTGGCTGACGTTGCAATGGCTCGAGTTCAACGCTGCCATCCTCAGAGTAACTCTTAACAACCTGTAGATCTTCAAATTCTGGGATGAATTTTGCGATTGGATCACCGAGTGAAAATAATCCGCGCTCGAACAACATCATCATTGCCACGCCAGTTACTGGTTTAGTCATTGAGTAGATGCGGTAAATCGTATCTTGCTCGATCGGTGCATTGTCGCTGGCTCTGCGGATGCCGGCTTGAGTATAGTTAACAACGTTACCGTCCTTAACGAGCAGTGTTGCGATACCCTTGGTATCACCATCAGCGACGAATTGTTGAATTCGATCCCTGAGGTTTTGCAACCCCTGGGTATCAAAACCAACAGCCACATTGGAGTCGCTTAGTGCAGGAAAGCTGTTGACCTCACTTTTGGCAATCGCGAAATTAGCACTGGCTGTGAGTAGGCTGGCGCTAGCCAGGATCAAACATTTGTAAAGCAGGGAATATTTCATATTTTTTAGGCACTTAGCGGTCAGCGAACACTCGATACTCGCCTATGGTGGGCTGGCCTGCAAGCGCTTCGGCGACACCTACAAAAATTTAACCTTTTGTGGCTGCCGTTAATGCGGGATCGGTTGCGCCAAATTGCGTTCGACGATTTCTTCGAGAACAATATCTGGTTGATAAGCGTCTATGAGTTGCAGCAATCTGGTGCGCGAAGTCTTTTGTCTGATCACGTACAACTCGCCAACGGACTCGGCAAAATACGGGTAGAAGTTGACTAAAAAGGAATCACCGATGATCAGTATTTTAGTCTCGTTGCGGTCACACTTTGCGAGGCCTAGATCCCAGCGCACCGATTGTTGATTGTCTGGTTGAGCGCACGGTAAAAATTCGGTGTAGGGTTCCATCGCCATAAGTTGATCATTGAGACCAATATACTGTGCTAAATCGCCTGAGAATTTCTCAAACACCTTGAACTCGCGTGCAATCGGGTCAAGAGCCAGCTTTGAAGATTTCTGATCTAAACTGCGTAATACTTCCATGAATACTTGATAAGCGCCGTAATCGTTCCAGTGAGAATCATTTTTAAAATATAAATCGAACTCGGGCTCAGTGGGCTTAACAGCGTTCACAATCTCGTCCGTGTAGATTTGCAAGGGGGCGAGTTCTGGGTCGATCAGGGATTTAAAATGCTCCAAGCTCGCATTGATATTTGTTAGGGCATAGATTGCCGGAAGGTGCTCTGAATAGACGCTCATCTTATTGGAGGCGATGATGTGTCGATAAACGATTCCTCGAGCTTCGAGTTCGCTCTTCATCTTGCGAATATACTCAACCCGCCGCTTAATTATATTTTCAACCGTGGTGCGGCTGTATTTGTGTTGGCTCAACATCGGATCTTTGATTTTTAGAAACAGCCAATCGTTGTTGCCTCTTATAACGGTATCCGATGGAGATTCACCCAGCGACCAGCTGGCTTTGTTGTAAAGTTTTATTAGCTGTTCGCGAAAACCAAATTGGTCATTTGCGTAGTCGCTTAATTGCCTCAAGTAAGCCTTGAGCGACTCCCTTTCAGACCACTTAGGCCAAGTCTGTAGGGTTCTTTTTTCTTGCTCTGAGACATCGACATCTGGAGTTGCAATGCTCACCAGTAGTGTTGTCATTAGCGCAGTGAAAAACAGCGCTGCAAATAGCCCAGACAGCTTAAGTGTTCGCCTTGCCATCCTTTAGAACCTGAAATAAATAAAGGGATTGTGGGTGGACACCGCGAGTTGCATCGCAGAAAGAAACAATAAGCATGTCAATGCTGCTGATCGAAACAAGGCCTTTGGCAATGTTTTGATATTGGCGATACTGTTTTCATCACGATCACCAAGCCAGTTTACGCAAAAAAATACGCCTGCCAGTAAAGCCGCATACACCTCGATACTCAGCACATCCAAAAGTTCAAATGGAACGCTCCCAAACTCTGGGGAAAACATCGTAGCTAGGTAGGCAAGTGCGTCGTTGAGTGTTTCAGCTCTAAAAAATACCCATGAGATCAGCACTACGAAAAGCAAGTAAACATGTCTCACTGGCCGCCACAAGGCGCTGATCAGGCGGCTGAAACCAGCTCGTTCTAGGGCCAGAATTACGCCGTGAAAAGCACCCCACACCAGAAAGTTCCAACTGGCCCCATGCCATAGCCCACATAGAAAGAAAACCACAAACAAGTTGAAATAGGTGCGCAGCGGGCTCACACGATTGCCGCCGAGAGGAATGTAGAGGTAGTCACGAAACCAAGTAGACAGCGAGATGTGCCAGCGCCGCCAAAAGTCTTGCAGCGACTGCGCCATATAGGGGAAGTTAAAGTTCTCCAAAAACCGGAAACCAAACATTCGCCCGAGGCCAATCGCCATATCTGAATAGCCCGAGAAGTCGAAAAATATTTGCAGTGCGTATAAGGCTATGCCAAGCCAAGCGACATGCGTGGGTACGCTCTCAATTGGCAATGCAAAGATGGTATCGACAACTGCGCCAAGCGGGTTGGCAATGAGCATTTTTTTAGCCAAACCGAGAATAAATCGTTCTGCACCAGACGCGAAGAGTTGCGCCGAGACTTGGCGCTGATCTATCTCGGACATGATCGTTTTGTAGCGTACGATCGGCCCCGCAATCAGCTGAGGAAACATGGAAATATACAGCCCTAGGCTGATCAGGTTTCTTTGCGCAGGTATCTCGCGCCGATGAATATCGATTAGATAGGAGATGGCCTGAAAGGTGAAAAACGAAATACCAAGTGGCAGATGGACCGGAGCTAGATCAAGCGCGCTGATGTTTGCAACAGTTAGAACCGCATTGAGATTGTCTACGATGAAGTTTGCATATTTGTAGCTGACCAAAATGCCTAAGTTTGCGGTGACTCCTAAAACGAGAATCCAGTTCTTGTCTAAGCGGCGGCTGATTAGTAAGCCGAAACAAAAGTTGATGGCTATTGAGGCCAGCATCAGCAAAAGGTAAAAGCCTTCTCCCCACGCGTAGAATAGAAGGCTCGCGCTCAACAGGAGAATGTTCTTGCCGATTCTTGGGGTGATTAGGTACAACCCAATCAGTATCGGAAGAAAGTAGAACAAAAATATTGGAGACGAGAAAACCATGTGGTTTTATGATTTAGCTATCGGCATACAGAATTCAGGGCGGCCCGAGAAATCCGCCGTCTTTAGGTTTCCGCTCTCCAAATCATGAAAACGGGTGCCGCGATTATCGCAGACGCATACGCTGGCTGCGAGTGAAACCTACTCCTGGGGTTTGAACGCGAGTTCTTTTAATAAAGATATTGCCATGAGCGCCATGACCAAAGAAAAGGGTAGGGCACCGATTATCATCGCTGAGCGCAAGGCTCCGAGGCCGCCAGCGGTGAGCAAGGTCGCAATCAGTAGCGTAAAAATGAAACCCCAGATCATGATATGACGTGCGTGTTTTGGCGATTGGTTACCGGCGGAGGCCAAGGTATTTATTATTAAAATTGCCGAGTCGGCGGATGTGATCAAGTAGGTCGAAAGTAACACTACGATAACTGCCGACATCGCAATAGCTAGTTGTGGCGAGAGAATTAGGTTAATGGTTTCGAATAAACGGGCTGAGATATCCGCATTGACGATCGCGCCATTGGCAACCCCGCTCAGCTCCAAATCAATGGCCGTGCCTCCTACTAGAGCGAACCATACGAAGCACATCAGTGAGGGCACAAACATGGCACCAAGAACAAATTCGCGCACTGTTCTTCCTCGCGATATACGCGCAAGGAACAGGCCAACGAAGGGTGCAAATGCGATCCACCACGCCCAGTAAAAAATCGACCAAGCTCGCTGCCAGTTAACCAGTTGTTTGCTCAATTCGGAACCGTCGTCCTGCCAGACAGTGAATGAAGCTTGGGGTAGTAATAACAAATAATCCCAAAGGCCGATAAAGTAGGATTTAAATGCGAACAGAGTGGCGCCCATAACGGCAAAAAACGCTAACAGAAAAAAAGATAAGCCCATATTGAGGTTGGACAACCATTTGATTCCCCGCTTTATTCCCGACGTCGCCGACCATGTAGATGCGAGCATGATTATTGCTAAGGCGAGCAGTTGCGCAGCCAGCGTTGGTTTGCCGCCGCCCTCCGCCATCCACGCAAAACCAGTGATATTGAACACACCTGAGGCAAACTGAGAAACCCCGTAACCAATGGTGACGCCAACGCCGATCAGGGTCGCTAGTATCGCAACGATGTCTACCAGATGCCCCAAAGGGCCAGAGATTCGATCACCAAACAAGGGCTGCAGTGAAGAGCGAATGGTCAATGGCAAGCCACGATTAAAACTAAAGTAAGCTAAAGCCAGGCCGACAATGCCATAGCAACCCCAAGGTGTGAGTCCGTAGTGCAGAAAAGACCACTTATAAGCAGCTCTGACATTGTCAGCTGCTAGACCTGTGCTTAACCCCATCAATGTGTCGGGATTTTCTGCAAAGTGAAAAATGGGTTCGGCCGTTGAGTAAGTCAACATTCCAACCCCTAAACCAGCACTGAAGGTCATCGCGAACCAAGAGAAAGTAGAAAACTCAGGTGGCTCACCTGGTTGGCCAAGCCGTACTTTTGCGGTCTTTGGAAGAATCGCCATGAGCAAGCAAACGATCAAGTAAAAGGCTGCGACATAAACGTACCAACCACCGAAGCTGCTGTTGGTCCATTCTTGCACGCTAAGTAAAATTCGCCCGGCTTCTTGTGGGTACAAGCCAGCCCATAAAATGAGTGCACCAATCAGGAACTTTGGTGTAAGCGCGACAATTTTATTAAAGCCTTCATAAAAACCGCTGCTGGCAGTGTGAATGGCGAGCGATGGGGCATTGTGACGTTGCATATAAACCTTTGTTTTTATTTTTTATGTGCTAAGGGAAGCAGTCTTCCCGTTTGCATTAAAACATGCTGACAACTAGGTGCAAACATTAGCGCGACTAATACCAGTCGATGTTGCAATGCGCTGAGCATCTGGACCTTGCTAATAACGTGTTCTGACTCGGACGTCCCTCGGGATTGTTCACCCTAACAGTTATTAGTATTAATTGATTAACGTTGACGTTAACGTAAACTACACTTATCATGATTGAATGGCGCCAACCTACAGTATTCGTGATCTTTCTTCCGAGTTTGAAATTACCACTCGCACCCTGCGGTTTTATGAGGAGAAAGGGTTGTTGCAACCGCGTCGCGACGGTCAAAACCGTATCTATTCAGCTGCCGACCGCAGCCGTTTGCGGTTGATATTGCGCGGCAAACGACTGGGGTTTACCTTGGACGAGAGTTTGCAGCTTATCAATATGTACCAACCTCGATCTGGTAACCGCAAACAACTCAATGCGGTGCTTGGCAAAATCCGAGAAAAGCAGGCCGAGCTGGAAAACCAACTCGCTGACCTGCGCACTATGCAAAGCGACTTACAAAGCTGGGAGCAACGCTATCTTGATGCTCTGGCTAAGAATTAACCCCCAACTCGTTGGAATACAACTATGAACCCAAGCTATCAATCACTCGATTTCGATTTAGGCGAAGACATTAACCTCTTACGTGAGACCGTGGCTCGTTTTGCGGCCGAGGAGATCGCTCCACGTGCGGCGCAAATTGATGTTGATAACGATTTTCCACATGATCTATGGCGCAAGTTCGGTGATCTTGGTTTACTCGGAATCACCGTTTCTGAGGAGTTTGGTGGCTCAGATATGGGGTATTTAGCCCACGCCGTAGCAATGGAAGAGCTGAGCCGGGCCTCTGCTGCTGTGGGTTTGTCTTACGGAGCGCATTCGAATCTTTGCGTCAATCAAATTTATAAGAATGGCAACCAAGCGCAGAAGGAAAAATATCTACCACCTCTGTGTTCGGGCGAACACCTGGGTGCACTGGCGATGTCTGAGCCGAACGCCGGGTCAGACGTGGTGAGCATGAAGCTTCGAGCGGACAAGGATGGCGATGGCTATATTCTCAATGGGAATAAGATGTGGATCACCAATGGGCCGAATGCTGACACCTATGTTATCTACGCGAAAACCGATGTTAACGGTGGTTCCAAAGGTATTACTGCGTTTATCGTTGAGCGCGGTTTTGCGGGTTTCTCGCAGGCGCAGAAGTTAGACAAGCTCGGCATGCGAGGTTCCAATACCTGTGAGTTGGTCTTTGAAAATTGCCGTGTGCCTGCTGAGAACGTGCTGGGCGGAGAAGGCTTGGGTGTGCGCGTATTGATGAGTGGTTTGGATTACGAACGGACCGTACTGTCGGGCGGGCCGGTCGGCATTATGCAGGCTTGTCTCGATGTTGTGGTTCCATACCTGCATGACCGCAAGCAGTTTGGTCAAAGCATTGGCGAGTTTCAATTAATGCAGGGTAAGCTGGCGGATATGTACACCATACTAAGTGCTAGTCGAGCTTATCTGTACGCGGTTGCCAAAGCGTGTGATCGAGGCCAAGACAGCCGCAAAGACGCCGCCGCAGTAATTTTATATACCGCAGAAAATGCCACGCAAATGGCTTTGCAAGCGATTCAATCACTCGGCGGGAATGGGTATATCAACGAATACTCAACCGGCCGTTTATTGCGAGATGCAAAACTCTACGAGATTGGTGCGGGCACTTCAGAAGTTCGCCGGATGTTGATAGGCCGCGAACTGTTTGCAGAGACAGCCTAATGTCAGTCATAAAGAGCAAAATTAATGTCCGTTCGCCTGAGTTTTCAACAAATGCTCAGCACATGCAATCTTTGGTGGATGATCTGTATGCAAAGGTTGAAAAAATCTTACAAGGCGGCGGAGAAAAAAACCAACAACGGCAAAAGCAGCGAGGCAAGTTATTGCCACGTGAACGTTTAGATGCCTTGTTGGACCCAGGTTCGGCTTTCTTGGAGTTGAGTCAATTCGCAGCTTTCGAGATGTATGGCGACGAGGAAGTGCCTGCTGCGGGTTTGATTTGCGGCGTCGGTCGCGTCGCAGGGTTCGAATGCATGATCGTGATTAACGATGCGACAGTCAAAGGCGGCACCTACTACCCAATGACCGCCAAAAAACAAACCCGAGCGCAGCGAATTGCCGAAGAAAATCATTTACCGTGCATCTATCTAGTCGATTCCGGTGGCGCTAACCTGCCTCGGCAAGCAGACGTGTTTGCCGATCGCGATCATTTTGGCCGCAGCTTTTACAATCAGGCGAATATGTCGGCGCAAGGGATTCCTCAAATCGCCGTCGTTATGGGGTCATGCACGGCGGGTGGTGCATATGTACCAGCCATGTCAGACGAGGCCATTATCGTAAAAGAGCAGGGCACGATATTTTTGGCAGGCCCGCCGCTCGTCAAAGCAGCGACTGGCGAGGTGGTCAGCGCGGA
>CALJJR010000220.1 GCA_937973905.1 uncultured Arenicella sp.
TGATGGCGATCACTCAGTATTCACACCTGAGATAGACATGCTAATCAAACAACTTGAGGACCATAACGGCCTGGTAGTTGGGTCACGCAAAGCGCATCAAATGCAGCGTGGCGCTATGTCGATTCATCAACGAACCGGAAACCTGGTTGCAAGTGCGTTAATTCGCTTAATCTGGAGTATCTCAGTAACCGATCTCGGGCCATTTCGCGCACTTCACTATCGGGACCTACTTAGATTGCACATGCAAGACGAGAAATTTGGTTGGACCACCGAAATGCAGGTAAAGGCGATCCAACGGCAGCTTCCTTACTCCGAAGTTGCGGTTACCACTCGACGCCGACGTGGCCGCTCAAAAATCAGCGGTACCGTGAGAGGCACCATAGGCGCTGCCTATGGCATCTTCTCGACCATTTTTTGGCTCTGGTGGCAGGCACGAAGTGCCGAGCTGACCGACGAGCTATATCGATAACAACTCTCGGCTTAAATAATGACTGCTCTATTTCGCAATCGCTTTGCGCGAACTCTAACCATCTTAGTCTTAGTGGCTGGCGCAGCTATCGCCATTGCGTATTTTATTTTTGCGCCTCGCCAAGATAACAGCGTTACTGAGTTCTGGTCGGCTGCTGATTCACAAAGCACGCAAACCATCGACCACCAATTGTGGCAAGACGTGCTAGATAATTATCTAGTAACCGACGATCCATCAGGAGTGGCGCTGTTTGATTATCAAGGCCTATTGGATGACGGCTCAGAAGAACTAAATGGCTACCTCGAACAACTCGAGGCAATTGACCCTAGGCAACTAAACCGAGCTGAACAATTTGCCTATTGGGTGAATCTATACAACGCACTGACGGTTCAGGTGGTGATTTCCAGCTATCCAGTCGCTTCTATCAAAGAGATTGGCAGCTCGCCACTCCCGGTTGGGCCGTGGAACGACCCTGCCATCAATATCGCTGGGCAATCGTTAACGCTCAACCATATCGAACACAGCATTCTGCGGCCCATCTGGCAAGACTACCGGATCCATTTTGCGGTGAACTGCGCCAGCATTGGTTGCCCGGATTTACAAGCTGAGGCGTTTACCGCTGACAATACCGAGGCTTTGTTAAATCTAGCATCCGAGTCTTATCTAAATCACGAGCGCGGCTTGAACTTTAGCCCAAATCAATTGGTATTGAGCAGTATTTTCAGCTGGTATGCAGAAGATTTTGGTAACTCTGAAGCACAAGTACTTACAACACTGAGCAAGCATTTACCGCAAGAGCTTGCCAAAAATCTAGCCGACTATGACGGCGCCATAGAGTACGACTACAACTGGCAACTTAACGAAATCGGTGAATAACTAGTATGACCAATTCAAACAATCATAGATTCGTTTTCCATGCTCTACTCGTCTGCATATTGTTCGCAGGCTTCAACCTTCAAGCAAAAGAGTCAACAGAAAACCCATCGGTTGCTGTTACGGAACTACTGTTTGAGCTGCTGGTAGTAGAAGACAGCTTAGAAACCAGTATTGCTCTCAACAAGTTACAGGAGAACTGGCACGATAGTTTGATTGCGCCGCTACTAGAAGTAATGAACTTCAGCCGAACTGCGGACAAATACCAGTTGATCAACCAAACGCTACAAGAACTCACGGGTCAGAGCTTTGATCAATCCAATGACTGGTACTTTTGGCTCTGGAACCAGTCGATCCAACCCGTCGCTGGCTATGATGACTTCAAAGCAGCGCTATACCGTAATATTGATCCCTTGTTCGAAAAGTACTTCAGACAACGCGGCGAACAAGCCAAAATTCGGCTCGATGAAATTCGCTGGGGCGGTGTACTGCAAGATGGCATTCCGCCGTTACGCAACCCTGAGATGATATCTGCATCGCGAGCAAATTATTTAAACGATGATGACGTTGTCTTTGGCATCAAGCTGAATGGGGATGCACGGGCTTACCCAAAGCGAATATTGGCTTGGCATGAAATGTTTACCGACACGATTGGCGGTGTTGATATTGCCGGTGTTTATTGCACCTTGTGCGGAACAGTGATTCCTTTTCGTACCGAGCACAAAGGAACAAAGCATAACCTAGGCACCAGCGGCTTTCTCTATCGGTCGAACAAATTGATGTATGATCAAGCAACTCAATCACTGTGGAGCACCACACGAGGGGTGCCAGTTGTTGGTCCTTTGGTAGATCAAGGCATAGAACTTGAACACGAGGGCGTAGTCACAACAACCTGGGGCGAATGGAAACGTCGTCATCCTAAGACCCTCGTGTTGTCTCTAAAAACCGGCCATCGACGCGACTATGGCGAAGGGGTCGCTTATCAAGACTACTTTAACAACGACCGATTAATGTTCAACACGCCATTTGCTGACGATCGGCTCGCCAACAAACAAGAGGTTCTCGCGCTGCGCTTTCCTGCGGCGCCTGATCAACAGCTCGCAATTGATACTGAGTTTTTAAGTTCTAACCCGGTGTACCAAGATAAAATTGGTCAACAGAATTTTGTGGTTTTCACCGACCAGACCGGCGCCAATCGAGTTTATGACTCCGGCAATATCCAATTCACCGCATTCGACGGCGACAGTACGGTCACCGACAAACAGGGCAGGAAATGGCTGCTGAGTGAAGAGAGCCTTATATCGAACGATAAAACCACTCTTGCTCGATTGCCATATCGACGAGCATTTTGGTTCGGATGGCATGCCGCCTTCCCTGAAACAAAACTCATCAAATAACACAAGCAATCGGCGTAGTAGTTGCTGGGCTTGTCAGCAATCCTCATTCACCTCGGTCTAGATCCACATGCGAATTACAAAAACCATCTTTTGCTTACTTCTACTCAACTCATTCATCATGCCAAGTTTTGCACACGATCATCTAATCAGCCTCAAAAGTCAGCATTCCGTAAAAGAAACGGCCAATCGTTTGGTCGACCTAATTGCAGCGAAGGGCTTAACTCTTTTCAACCGCATCGACCACCAAGCAAACGCAGCTGGCGTTGATATGGAATTACCGGCCACACAACTCATCTTATTCGGTAACCCCAATGCTGGCACCAAACTGATGCAATGCGCTCCGACGGTGGCGATAGACTTGCCGCAAAAAGCATTGATTTGGGAAGACTCAGCTGGGGATACCTACCTTGCGTACCCCAACCCAAACTATCTTAAAGAACTGCATAACATTGAAGGTTGTGATCCAGTACTAGAGAAAATTTCGGGCTTGTTGCAAACACTTGCCAGCGAAGCAACTCAATAAGTCAAAGACAGCACTCAAAAATCATCGGCGCTGGCCTTAATAGCGCGAGTCAAGTCGGGCAATAACTCCAGTTGATAAGAAAATGGGCTGGGGTTGCTCGTAGTTCTGGGTAGGGCCAAACCATCCAAACCTCTGGGTGAAAAAAAGCTGTCCGCTTCTACCAGCAGAGTTTCTGCATTGCCTAGGCTTATATTAGTTACCAATAATGTATTGCTGTTGCCGTTTGATAAGCGCGCGCTAATAAAAACAGCTCTCAGCAGTTCGCCATTAGCGAGATCTATTTCACCAATGACCGAAACTTGCGCCCCACCTCCTTGGCCATAAGACGCCAACCAGCTTTGTTCCGCTTGAAGTGCCGCTCGAGCAAAGCCCTGCTCTACGGTTCCTTGCGTTCCATCGATTGTGAAACTGGCAAATAATTGCTCGCCAGACCAAAACAGTGAGACCCCTCGACCATCGGCGCCACTTGTTTCTAAGTTGGTGCTTGTCCAGGCTTGCGATCCAAACGATTTGATAATTGGGTCTTGGTTAAGCGCAGCTACCTGTCTGGTGCCAATGTAAATCCTTTGTCCGTTGACTTCGATTTGCGCCGCGCCCAAGCTCTGTAGCGATTCTTCGCTTACATCCGATGTGAATTTCACGGTCTGTGCATTAATGGCGAACGCAGTGCCATCTACAGTCGGTACTGAGAGCAACAAATCAATCACAGGCGGCAAAGCGCCAATGTTATCGCCAGCCGATTCAGATGCCAACGATAAAAGTAGGCCGAATAGACAGACTAAGGATGTTTGTTTCACCGTGTGAATTCCAAAAAATAGATCAAACCCGCAAATGGGGTATTTCCCCCATAGACATTGTCGCCATTTGCCATGATTATCTTGTATGTATGCAAGATAAAACCCGTATAACTTGGTCTAAAAGAACTGTATCAATAGTCATATTGCTGTCGGCATTGTTGGCGACGACTACGACCCTCGCGCGCGTGTCTTTGCAAGATAGCGATACATTTTACTTACCTCTTCAACCTTACACCTCCTATCTTATTGATGACTCACTGCGCCTGGAGGCAAAAGAGCTATCTAAGCAAGCTCAACTTTTTGAACCAGTAGCGACACCACACATTGATTTTGGACTAACCGAAGCGCGAGTCTGGCTGCGGGTAGAGTTGGCAAACAAGGAGTCAAAACCCGGCGTATGGCGCATGGACATAAACCGCCAATACAACGCTGAAATACAGGTTCACTTAAAGGTTGAAGATGAACTGCCAAAACGCATTCTTTACAATACCGAGAACATGCCGTTTTCAGCGCGGCCACTGGAAGATGCTTTGCTGGGTGTGGATTTCGAATTGGCGGCGAACACGAACGCCGAGATTTATGTAGGCTATCGCTCTAATAGCACCACGTATTTACCAATCGGTATTGGCACGCCACAGGCGGTCAACGAGCAACACAATAACGAACATCAAGTTAACGCGCTGATGAACGGAGCGCTGCTCGCCATGGTTGCTTTTGCCTTGTTAATTGGCGCGGCCATTGGTTGGAGTCTAAGCCTTAGCTTTTGCATTTATATAGTTGCTGGTATGGCCTATGTGTTTAACGCCGATGGTTACACCTTTAAGTACCTTTGGCCTGAACAACCGCAACTCAATGACCCGATGAATATGGCATTGATGTTGATGATGTCGTTCTTTGCGCTCAACTTCGCCTTACGCATGTTCAACTTTAAAAAAACATCGCCAAGGCTGGGTTCAACAATTGTTGCGATGATGGGTTTAGCTTTAGGCTTTGCCTTGGCTGCCGTGCCTTTTCTCAAAGTGAACTGGGTG
>CALJJR010000221.1 GCA_937973905.1 uncultured Arenicella sp.
CTCAGACATGATCTTGGTCAGCCAAGGGTCATCATTGAACATAGCGATTGCGCTGCTACTCCAGCCGAGCATCAGCAAGAATGGCAGAAAAATAATAGCTCGATTTATCATGCTCAGGTAATTCGCACTTCACGAAACATGCTGGGCATGTGATACAACAGATGACAATGAAATGCCCAGCGACCTACGGTGTCGGCATTCACGAGATAAGATATTTTTGCACCCGGCTGCACTATCACGGTGTGCTTACGCGGGATATAGGCGCCATCGCCAGTTTCCAAATCACTCCATACGCCGTGTAAGTGCATCGGATGGTTCATCATGGTGTTGTTCACCAGCGTGATGCGGAGCCGCTCACCAAGGCGCATAAGCAATGGCTGGGCATCACGATACTTCACGCCGTTGATCGACCACATGTAACGGCTCATATTACCGGTAAGATGCAGCTCGATCTCGCGTTCAGGCTCGCGTGGATCGGGAGTGGGGTTTAGATTAAATAAGTCGGCATAGGTGAGCACCTTCCGGCCATTGTTACGCAGCCCTACTCCAGGGTCATCCAAACGGTAACGCGCACCATCGGCCAGCATATCAATATGCGGCCCCATCTTTATAAGGTCGAACGAGGGCTGACGAACGGTGCCGTAACCCGCTTTACCCGTAGCAAACTCCTGAATGACTTTGCCCGGCATTTCACAATGCCCCATGGCGGCGTGCTCTGGGCTGCAATCCATCGCGGGCTCGCTGAGTTCGCAATGCCCCATCGCGGCATGTTCAGGAGAACAATCTTCAACCACTAAACCACTGACGGCCGAATGACCAGCATGCGAGGCCGAGCCATGCGACATGCCCATGTCAGCATGCGTGAGCACCGGCGATTCATCCATCTCGGGCACATCTGGCACCAGTGACGCATCTGGAGTCAGCGTGCCACGAGCGTAACCTGAGCGGTCAATGGCCTGACAAAAGAGTGTGTACGCCTGCTCATTGCTAGGCTCAACAATCACATCATAGGTTTCCGCCACCCCAATTCGAAACTCATCCACGGTGACCGGTTGTACGTATTGACCATCGGCCGCTACCACCGTCATTTTTAACCCCGGAATGCGCACATCGAAAAAAGTCATCGCCGCAGCGTTAATAATCCTGAGTAAGATTTTTTCGCCACGCTTGAACTCGCCCACCCACCCCTGCGCTGGCGTTTGACCGTTCATCAAAAAGGTATAGGTTTTGCCGGTAACGTCAGAGAGATCCGTATCTGACATGCGCATATTGTTCCACATGGCGCGCTGATTTAAGGCATTAGACAAGCCCTTATTACTCACATCCTTGGCCAAGTCACTCAAAGTACGCTCATCCACATTGTAGATATGTGGTTTTTTCTTCAAGCTGGCGTAGACGTCCAGAGGGTTTTCGTCACTCCAATCCGACAACATGACCACATGCTCGCGATCAAAATGATAAGGCACTGGTTCGCGCGGCTCGACAATAATCGCGCCATACATTCCTTGCTGTTCTTGAAAGCCGGAATGACTGTGGTACCAGTACGTACCGTTTTGATTGACGTCGAATTGATAGCGAAATGTTTCGCCTGGTTTAATACCTGCAAAACTCAGGCCGGGCACCCCATCCATACCAGTTGGCAGCGTAATACCATGCCAATGTATTGAACTGTCATCAGCCAGATTATTAGTGACATCAAGCGTGACCCGGTCACCTTCTCGCCAACGCAATACGGGTGAAGGGATTGACCCATTCACAGCAAAAGCTTGCCGAGCTTTCCCGGTAAAGTTAACTGTTTGATAGCCGATATTAAGATGGAAATTCTTACCTACCAGTTCAGGCGCGTCACTGGTAGCGGTCTTTGCAGGCACGGCATAACCTTCAGAGCTTAATAAACTCAAAGCGGTGGTTGAGGCCAAGCCCGTGACGAATCTACGTCGTGATGAGGAAAAATTCTGCGTCATGTTAATTGTCGCAAAGAACCTATATTGATAGACCGTTAAGTGGTCAATATTATCACCGTTGAGATTAAAACGCGTGATGCTGCGCCGGGCATAAAAAAGCCCGCACATCGCTGCGCGGGCTTTTTGGCTGGAATGAACTGCTTACTTAAGCGGCCGATTCTAAATCAACAGAATCAGCGACATCTTGATACTTGGGTAACTCGTTAAAGTTCAAGTATTTGTAGATATCATCGGCAACCATATCCAAGTTTTGCGCCACATCTAAGTATTCAGTTACGGTGGGCAAACGGCCCATTACCGCCGAAACCGCCGCGAGTTCAGCTGAGGACAGATACACATTAGCGCCGTCACCCAGTCGGTTCGGGAAGTTTCTGGTTGATGTAGAAACCACCGTTGAATTCGCCGCAACCCGCGCCTGATTACCCATACATAAAGAGCAACCTGGCATCTCGGTGCGCGCACCGGCTTTACCAAACACTGCATAGTGACCTTCCGCGGTGAGTTGCGCTTCATCCATTTTGGTTGGCGGCACAATCCAAGTACGAGTTGGCACTGGTTTGCCCATCTCATCAAACAATTTCGACGCCGCACGGAAGTGGCCAATATTGGTCATGCAAGAACCGATGAATACTTCATCGATGCCGACTTCACCAGCTGCGAGCACTTCTGAGAGTGACTTCGCATCATCCGGGTCGTTCGGGCAGCACAGAATGGGCTCCTTGATTTCGTCTAGATCGATTTCGATAACTTCGGTGTATTCGGCATCGGCATCGGCTTCTAACAAATCGGGGTTAGCCAACCATTTTTCCATCTCTTTGATGCGGCGCGTAATAGTGCGCACATCACCGTAACCTTCGGCAATCATCCATTTGAGCATCGTGATATTAGAAGTGATGTATTCGATAATCGGCTCTTTATTGAGCTTGATCGTACAACCACCGGCAGAACGCTCAGCCGATGCATCGGCAATTTCAAAAGCTTGCTCTACTTTCAGGTCTGGCAGACCTTCAATTTCTAAAATGCGGCCGGAGAAGATAATTTTCTTGCCTTCTTTTTCAACCGTTAACAGCCCTTCTTTGATTGCATAGTAAGGAATCGCATGCACCAGATCACGCAATGTAATACCAGGCTGCATCTTACCTTTAAAACGCACTAATACTGACTCAGGCATGTCGAGCGGCATAACGCCGGTCGCAGCCGCAAACGCAACCAAGCCTGAACCGGCTGGAAACGAAATTCCGATTGGAAAACGCGTGTGTGAATCACCACCGGTGCCCACAGTATCTGGCAACAGCATGCGGTTTAGCCAAGAGTGAATGATGCCATCACCCGGTTTTAGTGAAACGCCACCGCGATTCACAATAAAGTCAGGCAGATTAGTGTGAGTTTCAACATCAACCGGCTTCGGATACGCGGCCGTATGACAAAAGGACTGCATTACCAAATCGGCGGTAAAGCCGAGGCAAGCCAAATCTTTTAATTCATCACGCGTCATTGGGCCGGTGGTGTCTTGTGAGCCCACGGTGGTCATTTTAGGCTCGCAATATTGACCGGGGCGAACGCCTTCGATACCGCAGGCACGCCCAACCATTTTTTGCGCCAAGGTATAACCCTTGCTGCTCGCTTCAATTTCTTCAGGCTTGCGGAACACATCTGAAGGCTCAAGGCCTAGGGACTCGCGCGCGCGCGCCGTCAAACCCCGCCCCACAATTAATGGGATGCGGCCGCCAGCTTGCACTTCATCGAGCAAGACTTCTGTTTTCAATTCAAATTCAGAAATGACTTCATCGGTGCCGTGGCGTTTAACTACGCCCTCATATGGGTAGACGTCAATCACATCACCCATTTCCATTTTGGTGACGTCCATCTCGATTGGTAGCGCACCGGAA
>CALJJR010000222.1 GCA_937973905.1 uncultured Arenicella sp.
GTTGAAAACTGAAGCTTTATTTCTTCACTTCGATGAAAACTCAGTGTGAGAGGACTCAATAGTAGTTAACCTTCAAGTTCTTCCCAACGACGATAGGCCGTTTCAAGCTCAGCCTGTATATCTTTTAGTTTTGTACCGGCCACTGCAATGGCTTCGGCATCTTGTTGATAGAAGCTTGGCTCCGCCATTTCAGCTTGCAGCTCATCAAGCGCCGATTCCAGATTCTCAATCTTGCTCGGCAGCATATCCAACTCACGCTGGAATTTGTAACTTAACTTCTTGACCGCAGTACCGCTTTGGGAAGAAGCCTTGATTTGCGGCTTCTCCGCTTTGTTGTCCTTTTCACTTGCTACTATTGGCTTGTCTCGTTGGCGCAACCAATCGTCGTAGCCTCCAATGTATTCATACACCTTGCCTGCTCCTTCAAAAGCAATAGTGCTGCCCACTACGTTGTTAAGAAAAGTTCGATCATGGCTCACCAGAAGAAGTGTGCCTTGATAGTCGATCAGAATCTGTTCAAGCAGCTCGAGTGTTTCGTAGTCAAGATCGTTGGTTGGCTCGTCTAAAACCAGCAAGTTAAATGGTTGAGTAAAAAGCTTGGCCAGCATCAACCGATTTCGCTCGCCGCCAGACAGCTTAGCTGCTGGAGCTCTAGCACGCGCTGGACTAAACAAGAAGTCCTGCAAGTACCCCATAATGTGTTTGCTTTGACCATTGATGGTAATTTGAGTTTCACCCGACACATTATCTTGCACGCTTAAATCATCTCGTATTGCGCTGCGATGTTGGTCCAAGTAGGCAATTTCAAGATTGGTACCTAAGCGCACAGAACCGGTTTGTGCTTGCAACTCACCAGTCAAAATCTTCACCAAAGTCGATTTACCACAGCCGTTTGGACCAATGATGCCAACCTTGTCTCCGCGTTGAATCCGGCAAGAAAAATCGTCAATCACATTGTTGCCATCAAAGCCGTGCGCTACACCTTTGAGCTCTATGACAATGCGCCCAGACTTGCCAGCTTCATTAAGTTTTATTTGTGCTCGACCTTGCTGCTCTCGTCGTCGCCGTCTCTCTTCACGCATTTTTTTCAGCGCTCTAACACGGCCTTCGTTACGGGTTCGCCGAGCTTGAATTCCTTGCCGAATCCATACTTCTTCTTGTGCTAACTTTTTATCAAACTTGGCATTGTGTCGTTCTTCTTCCTCTAAGGCTTTTTCCTTGCCTGATAGATATTTGCGATAACTGCCTGGCCAAGAAGTAATCTGCCCTCGATCAATTTCCACAATTCGGGTACACAATTTATCGATAAAACTCCGGTCGTGCGACACCGTTACCAATGTGATTGGTAAACCCAGCAATAAGTTTTCCAACCAAATAATCGTGTCTATGTCCAAGTGATTGGTCGGTTCATCGAGCAACAAAATGTCAGGTTCTTTGACCAAAGCGCGAGCAATCAAAACACGGCGCTTCATACCGCCAGAGAGCGCATCAAAATCGCTGCTTGGATCGATTTCAAACTTGGAGCACAGAGTTTTCACCTGACGATCGAGCTGCCAAGCGTCAGCCTCATTGAGTTCAGGGTGTAGGGCGTCATTCTCCGTTTGATAAAAATTACTCAGGATTGCACCTCTTTGCTCATCCCCAAGCGCCACTACGTCTTGAACTTTCAAATCCAGCGAGTTCGGCACCTCCTGAATCAATCGCCCCGTAATAACGCCTTGCTGTCCACGCAGTTCACCAGTGTCTGGTTGCAGCTCACCATCGATAAGCTTCAACAAGGTCGACTTGCCTGCCCCATTGCGACCAATCAAACCAATACGTTCGTTTGGTTCAATCGTTAAATTCGCGCCGTCTAACAGCGGGTCTGCGCCAAAACTAATGCTGATATCTTTGAGTGAGAGGAGTGCCATGTTTATACTTCGAGCAACGACTTATCTAATCGCGCGCAGTGTATCACCGCCGCCACTCTTTCGCTGCTTATGCTTGTACAACAAATTCCGGTAAACAATAGCCTGCGCAATTATATGTACTTAATTGCATGCCCAGACACTTTAGAAGCCGTTGCTGTTGATCCGCTCGATCACGAACGGTGCCTATCGCAAGCCAAATCGCTAGGCTGGACAATCCGCGGTGTTATTAATACTCACGAGCATCACGATCATACCGGCGGCAATGAACAGGTTATCGCCGCGACCGGAGCGAAGCTCTACGCGCATCACGCTGCCGTCGACAAAATCGACCATGTTGATATAGGCCTACAGGCAGGAGACGCTGTGCATGTAGGCAGCAGCCTACGATTGTTAGCCCTAGATACACCGGGCCACACGTTCTGTCATACTTGCCTCTATTACGAGGGCAGCGAAACAGCCACACCAGCGATTTTTTGCGGTGACACCCTGTTCAATGCCGGTGTTGGCAACTGCCATAATGGCGGTGACCCACAAACGATGTACCAAACCTTCGTGGAGCAACTTTTTGTATTACCCGATGCCACGCGCGTTTATCCGGGTCATGACTATATTGTTAACAATTTGGAATTTACAATCAGTCGGGAACCAGACAATCAAGCGGCGCTGAGTTTGCTTGAAGCCATGAAACAATGGTCTGGCGAGACTCACTTCATTTCCAATATTGCGATGGAACGGGCTATCAATACTTTTTTTCGGCTGGATAGCGAAACCTTAGTGAGAATTTTGCGCGAACAGTATCCTGCAATGCCAGAAAGTCCTTCTGCAGAAGAAGTCTTTCTCAAACTCCGAGAATTGCGCAATACCTGGTAGTAAGCCATTAGGAATAAAACATGATTACTCTGCACCATCTTGAATACTCTCAATCCTTTCGCGTGTTGTGGATGCTCGAAGAGCTGGGCATCGAGTACGCGCTAAAACTTTATGATCGAGATAAAAAGACCATGCTTGCGCCTGATGATTACAAAGCGGTATCTCCATTGGGAACGGCACCCGTAATCACAGACGGGAATGTCACCTTAGCTGAAACCAGTGCGATTCTTGACTATGTATTGGACCAGCATCCAAATGCTGAAATGCGACCAAATGCTGGAGCGCCTAATCGAGCTCAATACCTCTTTTGGTTTCATGCTTCGCAGGGCTCCTTAATGCCAATAGCACTGATGTCTGCCTTGTTTCGAATTATGGAAAAGCGGGTGCCCTTTTTTCTCAAGCCGATGATAAAAATGATAAGCGCTGGCGCCAACCAGGGCTTCATTAATCCGCGTCTAAACGCGCTCTTGACCCAAGCAGAGAGTGATTTAGCAACGCGCGATTTCTTCGCCGGCGACCACGTTACCTTGGCGGATATTCTAATGAGCTATCCCATGGAAGGTCTTTACCAGCGAGGCGCATTAGAAGACCTGCCTAATTGCACGGCCTGGGTTGAGCGAATTCAAGCACGCGATGCGTTCAAAATTGCGACGGAAAAAGACGGCCGAGAGAGCTCAATTCTGCCCCTATAAATGGCGTATGCTTACATAACGTGGAAGATAAACGAAAAGATCTCAAAGGCGTGCAACAGCGCAAGATCATCGACGGCATTCTTGCTGAGCTGTCGAAGACTGATCCGAGTCTTTACTACTCGCCAACGATAGAATTAGCGGCGGAGATCAAAAACCACATTCATACGCCGGGCAAACTAAAACATGAAGATCTGCAACTGGTCTCCATGTTAGGACGGCGAGACATTCAAATCATGCTCGGCGTCCATCAATAATTTGCGTTAAAAAGCGCTATATTGACTAGAAATTCATCAAACCCGTGTCTATAATCGCGCCCTCAGAACTTGAGGAGCGTTGCAATGAGCCCGTCTAGTGGCTTATGAGGCTTGAGTTCTAGCTGGTAACCAGTCCAGCCACAATTTGCAACGACGCTCATTTTTCGTTTAACCATAACCCGGAGATGAAAGATGAGTGCTAATCCATCTATCCCAGATTTTTCTGACTATTACGTCAAAGACATTAACCAAGCAGAGTTCGGCCGCAAGGAAATTGCGATTGCTGAAACGGAAATGCCAGGCTTGGTGTCAATTCGCGAAGAGTACCGCGCTGCACAGCCTCTTAAAGGCGCACAAATTGCCGGCTCGCTACATATGACCATCCAAACTGCAGTGTTGATCGAGACACTTGTGGCGCTAGGTGCTGAAGTACGTTGGGCTTCATGTAATATTTTCTCAACTCAAGACCATGCCGCTGCTGCCATTGCGGCGCAGAACATCCCTGTTTATGCCTTCAAAGGCGAAACTTTGACCGAGTACTGGGAATACACGCACAAAATCATGGACTGGCCCGGTGATAAAGGTCCGAACATGATTCTTGATGATGGCGGCGACGCAACCATGTTGTTAATGCTGGGCTCACAAGCCGAGCAAGATATTTCTGTGCTAGACAATCCTGGCAGCGAAGAAGAAGAATGTTTGTTCGCTGCAATCAAAGCAACCTTGGCAAAAGACAACACGTGGTACTCACGTCGTCTCGCCGAAATTAAGGGTGTTACGGAAGAAACAACGACCGGTGTTGCGAGACTCTATCAATTGGTCAAAAAAGGCGAACTACCGTTCCCAGCAATCAATGTAAACGATTCAGTAACCAAATCTAAGTTCGACAACCTCTATGGTTGCCGTGAGTCCTTAGTCGATTCAATCAAGCGCGCCACTGATGTGATGATCGCTGGTAAAACTGCAGTTGTTTGCGGCTATGGTGATGTCGGCAAAGGCTCAGCGGCTTCATTGCGCGGCCTAGGTGCAATTGTAAAAATTACCGAGATCGACCCAATTTGCGCACTGCAAGCAGCAATGGAAGGCTATGAAGTTGTTACCCTTGAAGACGCGGTTGCCGATGCGGATATCTTCGTCACCACAACTGGTAATTTCAACATCATTACTCGCGATCACATGGCTTCGATGAAAGACCAAGCGATTGTTTGTAACATTGGCCACTTCGACAATGAGATTGATGTGGCCGGCCTTGCTGACTGTGAATGGGAAAATATTAAAGACCAAGTTGACCACGTAATCTTTCCTGACGGCAAGCGCATTATCTTGTTGGCTCAAGGCCGCTTAGTGAACCTTGGCTGCGCGACTGGTCACCCAAGCTTTGTTATGTCGAACTCCTTCACCAATCAAACATTGGCTCAAATCGAGTTGTGGACCAAAGGCGACGAGTACGAAAACGACGTCTACATTTTACCTAAGCACCTCGATGAAAAAGTTGCACGGCTGCATTTGGATAAAATTGGTGCCAAGCTCACTACATTGACCCAAGAACAAGCCGACTACATCAGCGTTGCTGTTGAAGGCCCCTATAAATCTGATCACTACCGTTACTAAGCCTTTGTAGGAATTTGAGGGTTCAGCACCTTTGTTGAACTGCTAAACCTTCTTAAACAAAGAGCTGGCCAGTGTTGTAAAGCAATACTGGCTCGAGAAAAACCTGCGTGCCGAGGCGATTTGGTGCGCAGGGTTTTTGATCAGAATGCGACGTCGGCCGCGCCTGCCGTTATGACGAACATCATCATGCAACACGCTTGAGACAATCAGCGTGAATGGCTAAGGCCGCCGTGCGCACCTAATAGAGAGGCACACGATGACCCAATCACCCGAACTGAGTTTTGAGTTTTTTCCGCCCCGTACTCCAAAAGGCGCAGAAACACTTGCGGCTGTTCATACTGAACTGGCCAAATTTGAACCAAATTTTTTCTCCGTGACATACGGTGCCGGCGGCAGTACGCAAGCGGGCACCTACGACGCCATCAAGGAAATGCGAGGCCGCGGCTCTAATGCTGCTCCACATATTACCTGTGTGGGCGCATCACGCGATTACATAAAGGAAACCATTCAATCTTATATCGACTTAGGCGTAGACCGGCTGGTTGTTCTTCGAGGCGATCTTCCGGGTGGCATGGTTGACCGTGGGAAGTTCAAATACGCCAGTGACTTAGTTACCTTTATCCGCGACGAGTTTGGTAACGATATCCATTTAGAAGTGGCGGCCTACCCCGATTTTCATCCGGAATCCAAAAGCCCACAGAGTGAGCTGGAGAACTTCAAACGCAAAATCGATGCGGGCGCGAACTCGGCGATTACTCAGTACTTTTATAACGCCGATAGCTATTTTGCATTTCTTGATGAAGCAACTCGAATGGGCATAGAGGCACCGATTGTTCCAGGAATTATGCCAATCACCAATTACGCAACGCTAGTCCGATTCTCGGATGTTTGTGGTGCGGAGTTGCCACAATGGATAAAGGCTCGATTGCGCCAGTACCAAGATGATGAGGCTTCTCTCAAGGCGTTTGGCTTCGATGTTGTCGCAAATCTGTGTCTCGATCTTCTAGAAAACGGTGTCCATGGCTTGCATTTTTATTCTTTGAATAAAGTCGAACCGGTTAAACAAATTTGCCAGGCGGTTGGTTATGAACAAGGTTGATAAATCCTCGCTACTGCGATCGTTATTAGCGGACAGAATTTTGATCCTCGATGGTGCAATGGGTACCATGATCCAGCGCGCCAAATTAGAGGAAGAAGACTATCGCGGACAGCAGTTTGCAGACTGGCCAACGCCCTTGAAAGGCATGAACGATTTATTGGTCCTCACGCAACCGAAGCTCATTGCCGATATTCATCGCGACTACCTCGAAGCTGGCGCCGACATTATTGAAACAAATAATTTCAATGCCACACCGAGCGATCTTAAGCGCTACGGTTTGGAAGATTATGCGGTTGAAATAAATACCGCCGCAGCCCAACTAGCGCGCGCCTGTGCAGATGAATTTAGCTCAGCCGATAAACCAAGATTTGTCGCTGGAGTACTAGGGCCGAATCAAAAAACTGCATCGGTATCAGTCGATGTAAACGATCCGGGAGCAAGAGCCATAACCTTTGATGAACTGGTCGCAGACTATTCAGTCGCAACTAGAGCGTTAATAGATGGTGGCGTGGACATCATCTTGATCGAAACTGTCTTCGATACCTTAAACGCCAAAGCCGCCGTGTTTGCTGTACAAACCGTATTCGATGAGGATGATGTCGAATTGCCACTGATGATTTCAGGGACAATCACTGACCAATCGGGCCGCACCCTAACTGGCCAGGTAACCGAAGCCTTTTACAACAGCCTTCGTCATGCCAAACCTCTAACCATTGGCCTTAACTGCGCACTAGGCCCAGACGACTTGCGCCCGTATGTGCAGGAAATGTCTCGCATCGCCGAAAGTGGTGTGTCTGCGCATCCCAACGCAGGCCTACCAAATGAACTAGGTGAATACGACCTCAACCCCGATGAAATGAGCGCACACATAGAAGAGTGGGCTGAGCAGGGCTTCTTAAACATCGTGGGCGGATGTTGTGGATCTTCGCCAGACCACATCGCGGCCATCGCCGCGGCAGTTGCCAAACAAGCGCCTAGAGAAATCAAAAATGTCAAAGCAAAATAGTTTAAAACTCTCCGGTTTAGAACCGTTTAATATCGATGCGGATACCTTGTTTGTGAACGTTGGTGAGCGTACCAACGTCACTGGTTCCGCGCGTTTTAAAAAGTTAATCAAGGAAGAAGACTACGAAACAGCTCTGGAGGTTGCTCGCCAACAAGTTGAAGCCGGCGCACAAATTATTGACGTGAATATGGATGAGGGGCTGATCGATGCTGAAAGCGTTATGGTCACTTTTCTAAATCTGATGGCGTCCGAACCCGACATATCTCGCGTCCCAGTAATGATTGATTCATCCAAGTGGGAAGTTATTGAAGCTGGGCTGAAATGCATTCAAGGCAAAGGCATCGTCAATTCTATTTCGCTTAAAGAGGGTGAAGAAAACTTCATAGCTCAAGCCAAGCTGGTAATGCGATATGGTGCTGCAGTGATCGTAATGGCATTTGATGAGCAAGGCCAAGCCGATACAAAAGAACGCAAAGTCGAGATCTGCACGCGCGCTTACAACATCCTAACGCAGCAAGTTGGTTTCCCAGCCGAAGATATTATTTTTGATCCAAACATCTTTGCCATTGCCACCGGCATCGAAGAGCACGACAACTACGCCGTAGATTTCATCGAAGCGACTCGAGAGATTAAGCGAACCTTGCCAGGAGCAAAAGTATCTGGTGGTGTCTCCAATGTGAGTTTTTCTTTTCGTGGCAATAACCCAGTGCGCGAGGCAATCCACTCGGTATTTTTATATCACGCTATCGAAGCCGGTATGGATATGGGGATTGTGAACGCCGGTCAACTCGCCATTTATGCGGACTTACCAGAGGAATTACGCGAGAAGGTCGAAGCCGTCGTTCTTAATTCTCATCCTGGCGCCACTGAGGATTTACTCTCGATCGCCGATAAATATCGCGGTGATGGACAGCAGCAAGACAATAAAGAAGATGAGGAGTGGCGCAGTTGGGAGGTCAATAAGCGACTCGCGCATGCATTGGTAAAAGGGATTACTGAATTTATTGAAGAAGACACCGAAGCTGCTCGACTCGCAGCGGAAAAACCTCTGCACGTTATTGAAGGCCCCTTGATGAATGGCATGAACATCGTTGGCGACCTATTTGGTTCTGGCAAGATGTTTTTACCGCAAGTGGTTAAATCCGCTCGAGTAATGAAAAAAGCAGTGGCGTACTTGTTCCCCTACATCGAAGCTGAAAAACAAGCGGGGGACAGCAATGGAAGAATTTTGATGGCCACGGTTAAGGGTGATGTACACGATATTGGTAAAAACATTGTCGGGGTGGTGCTGCAATGCAATAACTTTGAAGTCATCGATCTCGGCGTCATGGTGCCAGCTGAACAGATACTCAAAGAAGCCATCGCCAATAATTGTGACATGATCGGTTTATCTGGCTTGATCACCCCTTCGCTCGACGAGATGGTGCACATGGCAAAAGAAATGGAACGCCAAGGCGTTGAACTTCCGCTCATGATCGGCGGCGCGACAACGTCTAAGGTTCATACCGCGCTCAAGATTGAACCCAATCTTCTCAGAGACCAAGTGGTACACGTACCTGATGCGTCGCGCGCAGTTGGCGTAGCACAAAGTCTATTATCAAAAGACAATAAACCTGGTTTTGTTGAAGGTGTTCGAGACGAATACGAGCGAATTCGCGTTGAACGCGCCAAACATGGCAAAGTTCATAAAACGCTGACTTTGCCAGAAGCAAGACAAAACAAAGTGGCGATTGATTGGGATCAAAGCATGGTCGATCAACCCGCTTTCCTAGGCCTTAAAACGTTTGACGACTATGATCTTGGGAGATTGGTAGAGCGAATCGATTGGACGCCTTTTTTCAGCGCTTGGGAGCTGGCGGGCCGCTACCCAAGAATTCTCAAAGACGAGGTGGTTGGCGCTGAGGCCACAAAATTGCTTGCTGAAGGTAAGGCGATGCTTGATCGCATTGTCAACGAAAACTGGTTGGAGGCGCGCGGAGTTATTGGGCTGTTCCCTGCCAACAGCCGAGGTGATGACATCGAAGTATATACAGATGAAAGTCGAACTGAAATCAGAACGACACTTCACCATCTTCGCCAGCAAGACAAGAAAAAGAGCAGCCAAGCAAACTTCTGCCTAGCTGATTATGTTGCGCCAAAAGACAGCAATATTGCTGACTATATAGGCGCGTTTGCCGTCACAACCGGGCATAAAATAGAGCAACAAGTGGCGGAGTTTGAGGCCGACAATGATGACTATCAAGCCATCATGCTCAAAGTGCTTGCGGATCGCTTGGCTGAAGCGTTTGCTGAGCACATGCATGAACGCGTGCGCAGAGAATTCTGGGCTTATCAATCTGAGGAAGACTTCGACAACGAAGCGCTGATAAAAGAACAATACCGAGGCATCCGCCCGGCTCCCGGTTACCCTGCATGCCCTGATCATACCGAGAAGCAGACCTTGTGGTCATTGCTGGAACCTGGCGAGAACGCAGGCATGACAATTACCGAGAGCTTCGCAATGTTGCCAACTGCCGCAGTCAGCGGCTGGTACTTAGCACACCCACAGGCTCGCTATTTTTCCGTCACCCGAATCCAAGAAGATCAGGTGATTGATTATGCAGAGCGCAAAGGGTGGGACAAAATGACGGCCGAACGATGGTTGGCGCCCATTCTTGGTTACGATGTTTGACCTTAAGACCTGCAAGTTTGTTCTTCACACCATGTCTGCGGCATAATGTAGGAGCATTGAATAAGAACTAAAGACGTAGGATCGAATTATGAAATTGAGTTCCCTCAAATTACTACCATTTCTGGCTTTTTTGGCAGCCTTTCCAGCGCAAGCAGACCTTGAAACGAAAATGCAGGGCATGTGCGACAAAATGAAAACCTGCAGCCTAGATGAGCTTAAAAAACAACAGGATGTCCCGCCAGAGATGAAGGCGATGATGGAAGGAATGTTCGACAATATGTGTGTGCAATGGATGCAACCCTACACGGTTGCGATGGGCGAAGCAGGTTTGAGCAAGAAAGCCGAAGCCTGTATTGATACGGTTTTAAACGAGAGCTGCGAAAGCCTGATGCAAACCGAAGGAAATTTTGAATCTGCAGCTTGTAAGGAATTTGAACAAGCCGCGGACAAAGCCGGGGTCGATCTAGACAATATCAACGGCCAGCCCTGAAACAGGGCTATTAGGCAGGCATGTGTTAGCTCAGTTAAAAAGCGCAGGCAGCTCAAGATATTTATAAAAGATGAGCGATGTACCATCTGACAATCTGCTCGGCTTTATGCATTGTGAACGGCTCGATAACAACCTGTTTCGAGGTCAGAGCCGAGATCTAAAAACCGGCCAAGTTTATGGTGGGCAAGTTTTAGGCCAGGCTATTCGGGCCGCTTATAACACCATCGATGATGATCGACGGATTCATTCTGCGCATGCCTACTTCTTACTGAAAGGCGATGTCGACGCCCCGATAATCTACGAAGTAGATCGTAGCCTCGATGGTGGCAGCTTCTCTTCGCGGCGCGTTGTAGCAATTCAACATGGCCGTCAAATTTTCAATTTGTCGGCCTCTTTTCAGCGCCCCGAAGAAGGCCTTGAGTTTTATGGTGCTGCAACCCCACCCTTTGAAAAATTGCAGAGCGTGCTCGATGTTGGCTTCCCGCCTACCCAACATTTTCAATCAGAGTTTTTGGATGTCTATTATTTGCCGGCTGGTGAAACGACGGCCCCCAACTCAATACAAATGTGGATCAAGACTAAGCAGGAATTGCCGGCTGAGCAAGATCACCATACTTCAGTGCTCGCCTACATATCGGATATGGGGTTATTGGGCGCATCACTGGTGCCACATGAACTGAATATAAAGGATATGAAAAAGCGCCATCAGAAATTGATGATGGCATCCATTGATCATGCCATATGGTTCCATCGGCCATTTCGTGCTGACGAATGGTTTTTTTACGATTGCAGAGTACAGTCAACCGGAAATGGTCGAGGATTTTCTTATGGCAGCGTACGAACGCAAGATGGTGTGTTGGTCGCCAGTACCGCTCAGGAAGGTTTAGTGAGGATTAGACGCCCGAAGTAAATGCCGTTGTAAGCCGGTGTAAATCTTTTTCTTTCTGAGCCAGTTCAGGCCAGAAGTCTTGCCCAAACTTCGCTAAATGCCAAAGCATGTCGCCCCACAATAGCGCAATTTGGCTGCTCAAAAATATTGGCTGATCGAGAGATTTTTCTAGGCCTTCAGAATAAGCACCGATGAATTGAGCCGCTTGTTGGTCAGTTAAGGCTTGATAGTAAATGATTGCCGCAAGATCAAACCAAGGATTGTTTTGACCGGCGAATTCCCAGTCGATAAAAATGGCGCTTTTCTCAAGCAGAAAACAATTCGCGTGGACCAAGTCATTGTGGCAAAAACGTCTCTGGGTAGAATCGCCTGCAAAGGAATCAAGAATAGTTTCAACCGAGCGGTGCAAGCGCTCGGCTTTATCTCCAGCCAAGCTAAGGTAGTCACGGCAAAATTCACGAATATCAAACTCTTGCTCATGCGTGAAATTTGTTTCGGACTCATGCAGCCTTCTCAGACCCGATCCAAGTAGCTGTAGATGCTGTTCTGAGAGATGTTTAGGCAGACTGTGCTGAGGAGCTATTCGTTCCATCAGTACATAATTATTGTGTTCAGACACATAGAGTAACTTTGGCGCCAGTTTTAGTTTTGCCGCATGCTGATGCGCACTGATCTCCTTCTCACCCTCCGCTGAAGATATTTTCAGCACATACTGTTGTTCACCGCTGACAAGACCCGCGGCGAAATGGTTGAGCCCTGCCGTGTAGATTTCATCAATAACAGGCTTTGCGTTGATGGGCCAGCTCCGCCATTCGGCTAAAACTGCCTCTAATTCACGGCTATCAGTCGTTACCAAGTCACTCTTCATTGGCCACTAGCTAACTTACGTTGCCAGTTTAAATATCCATAAATTGCAATAACGGTGTAGATTACAAAAAGAACAGCGTACAAATACAGCTCTCTTTGCCAGAACAGCCACACAGATACGCTATCAATAACAATCCAATACAACCAATTTTGGAGAATTTTCTTGGCCACCATCCAAGTCGTCAAAACCGCTGACCAAGTAGTGAAAGAATCGACATAAGGTAAGGCTGCACCAGTTTTGGCATTTAGGAAATATCCGCTGATTACCGTAAACACCAAAATAAATGCAATAGCGCCAACATGTTGTTTAGCGTTCCATGCAGAGATTTTCAGTTTGGTATCGTTTAATCCGCCCCGCTGCCACTGCCACCAACCGTAGAGAGCCATGACAAGATAAAACACGTTTAGACCTGATTCCATGATCAAACTGGCGTCCCAAAACACTAAAATTCCGGTGCCAGTTCCGATAAGGGCAGCCGGCCAACACCAGCTATTTTCTCTTGCAGCGAGAATCACATAGGCCAAACCAAAGGCGACAGAGACAAGCTCCAACCAAGAGGTCAGTTGCCATGCGGCACTCAGCGCTTCAATCATAACCACTCAGTTCGCGCGCATCGCCGGTCAAATATTTACATACAAACACGCACTTTCCATATTGCTGCATTGACAACTTCATGGTGCTGGCAAGCAATGACGAGACCGCATCATATTCGCCAAATACGCGGGTGCTCATATTAGACGTGCGAATTTCAACGCCTGAGCCCGCTGCTGCATTGAGGTCATCAAGGAACGCCTTAATTTTTTCCTTATAAGCTTCATGCAAGGGATACATGCTGATTTCGACTGACAAATTCATAAATCCACCCCCAACTAAAACTCGAACTCGCCTTTAACACCAACCACCCTAGGAGCGGCAAATTGGTTGTAAGGTTCAGTTTCATAAAATTTCCTTGGGTCGTTACCAAAACTGCCAAAGCCACGCGTTTTGACCAACTCGTCCGTTAGGTTTTTCCCGTAGACGGAAACACGCCAATTCTCAGCCAGATAACTAACTTCTAGATTCAAAAGTTCGTAGGCATCGGACCTCTCTTCATGACGTTCAGAGAAGAAAAAATCATCTTTGGCTTCAATAGACCCACTCAACAGCCACCTAGGCGCGAGCTGCCACGCTGCGCCGAGCACCCACTGGTATCCCGGGGCATGTGCTTGCTCGCGGCCTTGCAAATCAAACGGCACTCCATTGTCGCGGTCTGCATTCACGTGATCGAAAGATAAGAATTCGTCGAACTCGGTATCCAAAAGCCCGAGCACGGCTGTTAGGTTGAGACGATCTGTTGCTTGAAACTCCAGTTCAACTTCGAGGCCGCGATTGCTGCCGCTGGTCGCGTTATCAGTAAAGTCGGTAAAGCTGCACGGGCATTGCCCACCAATCTCGCCAGTGGCGATTGATCTCACGATTGATTGCTTACTCTGGATGTCATCACGGTCTTGAAAAAACAACGCTACTTGCAGTTGTAAGCGATCATCAAGCAAACTTTGCTTTGCACCCAACTCATAGTTGAGCATGGTTTCGGTATCAAATTCGCGTTCTGCAGCACTAATACTTTCGTCTAGATTGAACCCGCCTGCTTTGTAGCCGCGCGAAACCAAGCCGTAATAAAAAGCGCCGGACTCAGCTCGATACTGTAACGCGAAGCGTCCACCCCAGAGAGATTCGTCAGGATCGGCATTTGCGCCTGAATTATCTGCATATTTCAGATCGCGTTGCTCCAGCCGAAGTCCTGTAGAGACCGACCATCGATCATTTAGCTGCACGTCTACTTGACCATAAACAGCCGCATTCGTGGTCTCGAGTTGGCTGGCAAAATCACTATCGGCAAAGGTATATTGACGAGCAAGATCTATATTTTGATCGCGAAAATAAACCCCCGCGGCCCAAGCCAAGCTCTCGCTCACCTCATTCTGCAATCGCAGATCAAGGCTGGTGTTATCGTTATTGCGCTGGTAGTTGTCGAACGAGCTGTAAAACCAATCGAAACCAAATAAATCAGAGTCGCAAACCGTATTTTCACAGATTCCTAAATGGCTCCAATCTTCATCAAAGCTATAATTTAGTTCTGAATCAGCGCGACTAAGGTTGGCGTTCAATAGCAGTGAATCACTGATTTGATAGTTCAATGCCACCGCAGCGGCGAGAGTCTCCTGTTGGTCTACACCAGGCCGATCCGAATAGGTTTGGCGCGTGTTATCAAGGCTGAAGGCGTCATACCCGTTGTCGATGTGGGCGCCAAACAGGGTGAAATCGGCGCTGAGTGAATCGCTTATTTCACTACTGATTCTCAGTCTCGCTGTTGTTTCGTCTATTGAATTGGTGTCATCGCGGTTGAGAAAAATATTCTCGGTAAAACCGTCACTTTCATAGTGTTTCACGGCCAAGCGATAGCCAGTAGTGTCAGACAAGGGCCCGCTGACTACACCACCTAGCTCAAAGCCACCAAAATCTTCAATGGCGGTGTTTAGTTTTACCAATGGTTCTGCGCTTGGTTTGTTCGAAACCACGTTGATCAACCCAGCGAGCGCGTTAGCGCCGTACAAGGTGCCTTGAGGGCCACGAAGAATTTCTACTTGTTGAACATCCAGAGTACTCGCCGCCGTGGCAACACCAGTTAAATCAATACCATCTACTAACAGCCCTACCGAGTTGATGATCGGTTCTTGAAACTCACTGCGCTCACCAATACCTCGGATTTGAATAAAGCGTCCACGCGAGGCCCCGCTGGAAAAATTAACGTTGGGCGCTAAATTTAGAAGATCTTCAAGGTGACGTGCTGAACGCTGTTCAATCTCACCGGCGTCGATCACACTGACGCTATTAGGGAGCTCAAGCGCGCTGCTCTCTAGCAGCTCGGCCGTCACCACGATCTCAGTGAGAGGAGTTTTGGCACACGTGGGCAGACTGACCGCCGACGCGGCGATAAGTACGAAGCAAAAAGAATAAATAGAGTTCATATCGGTCTCTTTGAAGAAAAAACAAAAAGACCCGGCAAGGCGAGAATGGCAATACCCCATCCCTACGCCGGTGTTAACCGGATCAGGTTCTAGGGGTTTATGCCTGCGGCAAATCTCAGATGACTTTACGGGTCACCACCCCCTGGGCGCTAGTACTAGCGAGACTGAGTCTACCACAGACTCTAGCGGCGCTTGCGAGTTCCTCTACTGTTCCCAAGCACTTAATATCGCCATTCAAGAACCGCACCTTTACTCCCAGGCGGACGGTTTGGATTGATGCCGAGAAAGGCCACGTAAAATCGCCTGTGCGACTCGTCAACGAATATTCCATAGGGCGCGTCGAGCTCTTCATTGGAGGTAAACAAGGTACCGATCAATTGACCAGTCTCTAGATCGAGCGCGACGAGATCTCGTTTAAGCGTCCAGCGACCCACAAGTAATAAGCGATCATCCAATATCGCCAGCCCTGTTGTATTCGTATCTGGGAAGGCCACGATCGTTTCCGCTAAACCACTCGCGAAATCCTTAATCAATAAAACATTACTGCCATCTCCCTCGTTTAGATCGAACGCTTTTTCGTAACTATTGGAAAGCCAAATCCCATCGTCTCGGCACAATAGTTGTCGGCCGTAAGCAATCTTCTTTTCCAAGTCGGCAAACACTTCAGTGCGGCCGGTTTCAATATCTGCACGCACCAAACGCGACCCAACTGAGTCAGCAATATAGAGCCAGCCATCTTTGATGCAAAGGCCATGCGGGCGCTGTAACTGAGAATCAAGGGTTATCTCTCGGCCCTTTATTTTGCCATCAAAGGAAAAAAAACGAATGGTGGTACCTCTGCCCTCACTCACATAAACACCTTGCTCGTTGGTGGCCATAAAATGAGGCGAAGCAATGTCCGATTCCGGGAGTATAGGCTCTAGCTTTTCAGCAAACGGAATACTTCTAGTGCGCGCTAAAGTGTTGGCCTTCAATTGTGCGATCCACACCTGATTATCCGCTATAACAATCTCGGTGGGGAAACTTGGCCCTTCATGCTGGGCAACAAAATAAATTTCCGGGATGGGGTTCGGTTCCTTTGTGGGAGCGCTAGTTTCTAGCTGGCAACCGACGAGAACAAGTAAACATAAGACTGCGGAATACGCTCTCATTACTCTGACGCCCGCTCCATCGAATAGCCCTGTTTGTCTATCGAAAAAATCAAGCTACCAAGTTCACCTGTCACATAAATGGGAATATTCGCGTCTTTGGCGTAGTCACGTAACGGTTGCCCTCGAGCACTGTTAAAAGGCGGAGGTGATATCGATGCAATAATCGCTTTTGGCGCAACCTTTTCAAAGAAAGCGCGGCCCGGCAATGGCGTCACTCCATGATGCGGCGCCGCGAGTAGGTCAGCCTTTAATTCCTCATGCATGGTATGAGTTAGAAACTGCCCGGTGGTAACGCTGATGTCACCTGGAAACAGTATTTTCTGACCTTGAAATTCCAGCATTAACACTGCACTGGAATCGTTAATGGTAAATTTTTCACCAGCTTCTTTAAGCTGTCTGTAACGAGGGTCATCCATCGACTGAGCTTGATGTAGAACTCTTAGCTCAGCTCCTCCTTGGTAGAGTACGTCTCCTTGCCTCACAACGGCATGTTCGGAATTTTTTGAGAGCGTGTCTATGACACTTTCTGCATGCTCTAGATTACAGCGATCGCCTTTACTCTCTCGTGCGCAGGTGGCTCCATCAGGTGCACTGAACGCAATGCGATGAATCCTCAGGTTTTGCGCCAGCTTTATTAAGCCACCATAGTGGTTCTTGTGTGCGTGTGTTACCACTACTAAAGCAAGTTCTTTTACCCCTAACTTCTTTAAATAGGGCCATAAAGCTGGCTCAAAAAAATCTTCGTACCCGGTATCGATAAGCACAAAATCTCCACTGGGCATTTCTAGTAGATGAGCATCACCGCTCGAGTGCTCACCACTCACGTGAATAGCATGCCATCGTAAGACCTGGTTTTGCTCCGAGTCGCATCCACTTATTAAGAGAAAGCCAGCTAAGAGCAACAACACAAACTTTCTGTTCAATGAGAAAACCTTCATTAAAGACTTTTATTGAGTTCGAGCATGACCTGATTATACTGGCGAGATGAGCGAATACACTTTTTTACTTGCTATCGCTGGCGTACTGCTCGCCGGAGCAATGAGCCCCGGCCCGAGTTTTTTGGTTGTTGCTAAAAACGCATTAGGACAGACCCGCGCACATGGTGT
>CALJJR010000223.1 GCA_937973905.1 uncultured Arenicella sp.
TCATTTTTCTCGAAAGCGATCAGCGTTCGGTTTTACAGGGAATTCAGTGTTTCTAACAACCCTGTCTAGGTGACGGATATCCAATTGATAGACAGTGGATTATGAGTTCTAATTCGGGCACATTAGTTAGCGAAGTTCTCGACAACGCTGAACTTCGCTTGAAGAGTGGCAAAACTGGAGCGCTAAATATTTGACTTTCAGATTTGGTGACCGAAAATTAAGTCATGGTGCCGTCTATATACGCTAAGTTATTGGCGCCGAAATATCGTGCACTCCGATTTCTCATATGAATGAATACGACATAAGTCAAATGCCTGCCGCCGCCTGTCAAAGGATGAAACCATGAAGACTGGATCAATCCGTAGCATGCGTAGCACTCTTATTTTGCTGCTGGATTTCTGTGCGGTGGTGGCCTGCTTTTCGGTGGCATTTCAGTTCAGGATCGGTCGCTATCCGGACTATCAAGATTTCGATCTATGGCTGATTACCTCAACATTCATAGCAGTTCTCTTCGTCAGCGGCACATATTTTCGTGAACGAACAACATCTCTGCCAAGCCTCCCGATCAGGACCTTCTGGGTAAGTATTGCTGCGGGTGTTGCCTGTATCGGCTGGTTATATGTATTGGGACCCTCTAGCTTTAATGAATATTTTGGCCGCGGGGTGCTTCCTGTTGGCACATTGCTGTGCGGAATTGTAACAACTCTGATCCGTTACCTAATCAACAGACTCTATCACCGCCAAGAGCAAGAGATAGAAATCTTGTATTTGGGATATTCCACGAGCACCGAATTTTTTATCGAGGAGCTTAACGAACACTCTGAAGTGAGGTCAGTTACTCTCTCTTCTGCGGACCAACCAAGCTCTGAACACCCAAGACTGACCTGGACCAACCAACAACTCTCTGATTTGTGGCGTTTAAAACACTGGCAGCTCATAATTATCGACCCCAACTTCAATGCATCCACAGTAGAAACTGAAGCCCTGGTCGAGCTCAGACTATCTGGAACACCGGTATTGACCCTCGCCGATTTTTACGAGCGTCATTGGTTTATGATTCCTATTTCAGGGATCGATAATAATTGGTTTTTACGATCGCAAGGTTTTTCAATGCTCGACAACCTAATCTCACGGCGCATCAAACGGGCATTGGATATTTTCGCATCGATCAGCGCACTAGTAATTAGTTTTCCGCTAATGATTTTGTGTGGGATTCTTATTAAATGCACATCTCTCGGGCCCGTTTTTTATACTCAGACTCGAGTTGGCTTCGAAGGTAAACCATTCACGATTGTAAAACTGCGGACCATGCGCCACAACGCTGAACGCAGTGGTGCTCAATGGGCAGTGAACAACGATCCAAGGGTCACCTTCGTTGGCAAAATTCTACGTAAAACTCGCTTGGACGAAATTCCCCAATGCTGGAACGTTCTCAAGGGAGAAATGAGTTTTGTCGGCCCTCGACCGGAGCGCCCTGAGTTCACTAAGCAGCTCGCTGAGCAAATACCTCACTACGAGCTCCGACACCTCGTTAAGCCAGGCATAACTGGTTGGGCGCAAGTAATTTTTCCTTATGGCGCATCAGTCGATGATGCCGCTAAAAAACTCCAGTACGAATTGTTTTACATAAAAAATCAATCTTTCATGCTGGATCTAAATATTTTACTCAGAACAACCGTGACCGTCTTCCAGAGAGCAGGGCGTTAAGTTAATGAATGTGATAAAGATCTAAGTATTCTCCAGCGTGAATAAGAGTCAAAAATTCAGGCAGCTCGGCCCTTAAACTCTCACTTCTAAAGCTCAAACAGTCTCTACTCCGATGTCTTGTTTCTGGGTCGTTGTTTACCACAACATATTGAACATCATTGTGGGCAGCTAAATGCGAAAAAATGCGTGCTCTATTTTCTGCAAATTCTGGGTAGCAAAAATAGCCGTCGTCAATGAAGCGCGTCCAAGACCTGCGCATCCAGCGGCCTTGATGCTGGTGCACGTTAACAATATACACTGGTAAGGTAGACGCTAAATGGTAGCTGGTCGCCTTATCACTAAGAACACTGCTGCCAACGTGAACAAGCCGCTCAAATGCCTCAAGGTCAGCTTTATAGCGGAACGTCGCGCTTGAATAGACATGCTCTTGGGAAAAGGCAAAGCTCCAATTTCGTTGATCTGAGAAATGTTTCAGTTTTAATTCAACGAGCTGTCGATCAAATTTTTCTGAAGCCTCGAATGCAACAAAAAGGATAGTCACGACAACCGTCAAATTCACCAACAATTGCCTCATCTCGGTGACCTTTTGAGATGAATCAGATATTGCAAAAATTGAGCAAAAATTATCGGGCTGAAAACGAGCATCGCTACGCGCCAAGGCGAATGATAATTTAGCGTTTCGGTGAGCCAATGATAACAATATGGGGACGCAACTAATACAAACGCAAAGCAGGCGTTCGACGCTAGAAAAACAGTAGCTTTGCTAGGTGTTTTAACTGCTAAATAAAGCGACAGAGGAATCGACAATAGGCCACTCCATAGAAAGCCTTCTCTAAGCTGCCGCGACCAATCAGGTACGATCAGCTCTCGTCCAAACCAACCAGTTACTCTTGCGGTTGAACTGTATTGTGTGTCGAACAGTGCGCGAATATGCTGCGGAAGAATGCTCGCCAGAACCAATAGAAGGACAAATATTAAAACAGCCTGTTTTGCGCGAACTCCTTTATCATCTGCTCCAACTGTAAAAACGATAAAAGTGAGAAATAACACAGCAGGGATTAAGTTCGTAATGCTAAACCACTCGATAGCTGCAGAACCCATATTTCGATACACGATCAAAGTTACAATCGCAAACATGAATACAAGTGCGTAAGCCCCTAGCAAGTCAGAACTAGGCTCCAAAGCGCCTCGTTTTTTACTAACAAGTGTGCTCACAATCAATAGGCCCCAAAAGTAAAAAAGAAATGCTAGAGCCAAATACAGAATCTCGGCTTTGTGCAAAAAATAAATATCTACCAATAGAACCAATACCGCGCTAGACGCTACTAGCAGCGAAGAAAAGTTGGTGCGCACAAAACCAATCAACTTATCATGAGGACGTCTTGACTCAAGAGTTGTGAATACAGCAAAAAAAATGGTGAACCAAGCGGCATATGCAATATGTGACGGCCAAGCCGAAACCCGCATGTAGGAGTTGCCTAATCCTGGCAGCACGAAAAAAAGCAAGGCAGCCAAAAACCCAACACTTTTGGAATCAGTCAAAGCTCGTGCAAACAAATAAAACGCCATCACTTTCAGTACCGCCCCCCAAGCGGTAAAGGAATTCCAAATAACCGGTAAACTTTCGCCCGAGAGCTCTTTAACAAGTGCGAGGTTTCCATGCCATAGAGGCGGATAATACCTTGATGGCAAACCTGTCAAATGGCCAGTCGATAGCTCGAAACTCGATGCAATACCTATTTTATTCGCCAGTGACATGTGCCACCAAGCATCAGAGACCTGCTCAATCAAACCGCCGTTATAAAACAGTATTACGAAAATCAGCAAATAAAAAATCGCCCGCCCCAGGCTGAACTCAAAATCTAAAATAGCTCTGAATCGCACGCCTGCCACAGCGCAGACTCCAAGCCAAATGGCGGTTAATGTAGGAATAATATAATGCATCAGCGAAAATGGTTGCCCTAGCAATTGAAGCAGCAACAAAAAGATGCCATTCACGCTGATGGAGATAAAAAATGCGCTTAGAATTTGTGCTTCGAAAGACTTTGTTAGCTCGTTGAAGTCAGCAGATCGTTGCCGCAGCAGCAGGCTCAACAGCCATCCATTAAATAGCAGCAGATAGGCTATCCACAGATGAGATTCCAGATGAAAAAATATTGGCATCATGCCGAATAGTAACTTTTATACCAATGCGCAAACTCTCTCACACCATCATCAATCGAAACAGAAGGCTGATATGCGAAATCGCTTTCCAGCGAAGATGTGTCAGCCATGGTTCTTGGCACATCACCATCTTGCATTGGCATCAAGTTCAAATCAGCTTTGACTCCCAGATGGCGCTCTAGCGCAGAAATAAAATCCATGAGTGGTACCGGTTCTCCGCGCCCAATATTGTAAACCTTGTACTCTGGCAGTGAATCCGCGAGCGCGATGCGTACGACGCCCTCGGATATATCATCGATGTAGGTAAAATCGCGGATCATATTGCCGTTGTTGTAGACCGGAATCGGTTCGTCATTCAACATCCTTTGCGCGAACCTCATCGGTGCCATGTCAGGTCTGCCCCAAGGCCCGTAAACGGTGAAAAACCTTAGGCCAATGGTTTTCAAGCCGAACAAGCTGCTGTAGCTGTGAGCCATTAACTCGTTCGCCTTCTTAGTCGCAGCATACAGTGAGACTGGGTGATCGACTCTGTCGGTTTCGCGAAACGGGAAACTCTTGTTCTCTCCGTAAACCGAGCTCGAAGAGGCGTAGATTAAATCGATACCGTTAGTTTCACGACAGCATTCTAAAATATTGCCAAAACCAACCAAGTTTGAATCGATATAGGCCGCTGGATTCTCAATCGAGTATCTGACACCGGCCTGCGCAGCAAGATGTATCACCCGATCAAACCCGTTCTTTAAAAACAGGTTTTCAAGGCCGGTTTTGTCACAAATATCGAGCTCCACGAACGTGAAATTCTTACTTTGCTCAAGTTGCGCTAAGCGATCACGTTTTAAACTTACTGCATAATAATCATTAAGATTATCCAACCCACAAACCGTATGGCCAGATGCTGACAGTTTATGGCTTAAATCTGCACCAATAAAACCGGCTGCGCCAGTTACTAGAATCCGCATAAAAATCCAATTTTTCCGTTAGGAAAGCGCCATAGAGGCTTATCATCACAATGACTCAAGTATATATTACAATCACGTTTTCCCGCGCGGTGAATCACAGCGGGACCCCTTGTTAACCGTCTTCGTGGAGCACGCAACTTGAACTCAGAGAGGAGTCGTCCTAGTTCTGATATCAGCCTGATCGCTGCGCGCTGGATCGTGCCGATCGAGCCACGCCATAAAGTACTGGAGCATCACTGTGTGGTACTGCAAAACAGCAAGATTATCGACCTGCTGCCTCGCGAATCTGGGATCGAGCGTTACCCGACCGCAGAAATCACCGAGCTCAGTGACCACGTCCTCCTGCCTGGCTTCATCAATGCGCATGGGCATGCTGCGATGTCGTTATTGCGAGGCATTGCCGATGATTTAAACCTACAAACTTGGCTCAACGAGCATATTTGGCCCATAGAGAGCCGATGGGTAGATTCCCAGTTCGTTCGAGATGGGACCGAGTTAGCAATTGCCGAGATGATCAGCGGTGGCACCACCATGTTCGCCGACATGTATTTCTACCCAGATGTGGCGGCCGCGGTAGCGCAAGAAGCGGGTATGCGGGCCTGTATTGGTTTGATGGTTATGGATTTCCCAACGGTATGGGGTAGCGGGCCTGACGAGTATTTTGAGAAAGGACTCGAAGTACACGATGAGGCTAGATCCTTCTCGCATGTGACCACCATGCTGACACCGCATGCACCGTATACTGTATCTGATGATCCGCTACAGAAAACCATGACCTATGCGGATGAGCTTCAGGTGCCACTGCAGATGCACATACATGAAAGCGCAGAAGAGGTTGCTGATGCTGTGGCAAACAGTGGTATACGCCCCCTGCAGCGGCTCGACGAACTGGGCTTGCTAAATCCTCGCATGCTTGCTGTGCATATGACTGAACTAACTGATAGTGAAGTGGAGCTGGTCGCCCATCAAGGGGTGCATGTTATTCATTGCCCGAAATCCAATGCCAAGTTAGGCAACAAACCTTGTCGTACTGTCGACTTATTAGCCGCTGGCGCTAACGTAGCGCTGGGAACAGACGGTGCAGCGAGCAACAATAGCCTGGATATGTTGGGTGAACTGCAATTTGCAGCGCTGCTTGCCAAGCAACAATCGTCGGATGCTTCGGCCCTTCCCGCTTGGCAAGCGTTAGAAATGGCCACACTCAATGGTGCGAAAGCATTTAATATGCAGGACTGTATTGGCAGCATAGTGAAAGGTAAGTTTGCCGATCTATGTGCCATTGATCTTAGTGGCCCGCTCACTCAACCCGTGTATGACCCGATTTCACAGGTCGTGTATAGTGCGGGTCGCGATCAAGTCACCGATGTTTGGATTCAGGGTAAACGAATTCTCAAACACCGAGTTCTACAAACTCTCGACATTGACCAAACGGTCAGTCGCGCACGCCAATGGCGCGATAAAATAATAGACACCAATTAGAGAAACGATGAGTTCTGTCAAACAAAACGTGGATCCTGCAGAGATCCAAAAATTCTCTGAACTCGCTGCACGATGGTGGGACCCGAATAGCGAATTCAAACCACTGCATCAGATCAATCCGCTGCGCTCAGAGTTCATCGATTTGTACTCGCCCGTAAAAGGTCTCAAAGTTTTGGATGTCGGCTGCGGCGGTGGCCTGCTGAGCGAAGCTTTGGCAAAATTAGGCGCGCAAGTAACGGCCATCGACATGGCTGAGGCGCCATTGGCAGTCGCAAAGTTACATTTATTAGAGAGTGGCTGCGATGTTGAGTATTTGCAAATCACTGCGGAAGAGCTCGCCGCCGAGCGCGCTGGTGAATTTGACGTAGTCACTTGCCTCGAAATGCTCGAACATGTCCCTCAACCTGATTCCGTGATAGCGGCCTGCTCGCAGCTAGTGAAAGCTGGTGGCGATGTCTATTTCTCCACAATCAATCGAAACCCAAAAGCATGGTTAATGGCCATAGTTGGCGCTGAATATATCCTCAATCTTTTGCCCAGGGGCACGCATGAATACGCCAAACTTATTAAGCCCTCTGAATTAGAAGGCTGGGCCCGCCGCTCCGGCTTAAAGACAGAGCGCATGATTGGTCTGCACTATAACCCGCTGAGTCAGCAATATTCGCTCGCTCCGGGGGTCGATGTGAACTATATGATTCATACTCGCAAGAGCGCAGCATAAACCATGCAGTTAAAGGCACTATTGCTCGACCTCGATGGAACCCTTGTCGACACAGCTCCGGATATGGTCGCCACGCTTAACCGAGTACTGGTAAATCATAAGGAAGCGCCAGTCGATTTAGCGCCGGCGAGTAATTTGGTTTCCAATGGGGCGCGTGCGCTGCTTGAATTCGGATTTCCACGACAAATATCTGACAAGGAGATGAACACACTTATCTCTGAATTCTTGCAGGATTATGCCGATCACGTGGCAGACCAGAGTTTATTCTACGACGGCATGCTGGATTGTCTAGAGCTTTGTAATGATCATGGGATTCCGTGGGGTGTGGTTACCAATAAGCCGCTCGAACTAAGTCGCGCACTATTGGAGGGGCTGGGCAAGTTGAGTGAATGTAAAATATTGCTGGGTGGAGACAGCTTGCCGGTCAAGAAGCCCAACCCTGCCCCGCTATTGCATTGCTGTATGACGCTCAGTCTAGCGGCCAGTGAATGCCTCTATGTAGGTGACCATGTGCGAGATATACAAGCGGGTAATGCAGCCGGCATGGATACCGCAGTCGCATTATGGGGGTACATCGATGATCATGAAGCCCCCGATCAATGGCGCGCTAATTATTTGCTCAATCAACCGTCGGGATTGTATGCGCTACTTTCTGACCGTCTAGAGCTGGGCGCGGTTCGCACAGCAGGCTAGTTGTGCAACAACGATTATTGGATGGATTAGCGTCGTTAGGCATACAACTGTCCGCCGATGCTTTGCTGGTAATGATCGTTATCATAAGTATCGGCGTTGGCGTCATTATCAACAAGTTCATGAGTCGTAGCGCGATGCGTGCTGAACGACAGCGGCACAGCCAAGAGTTGGAAGCTGTACAACAACAGAACGATGACCAAATTGATCAACTGAGCAATACTTTTAGTGCATTGTCACAACGCGCTTTGCATCAAAACAACGAGGCTTTTCTTACTCTCGCAAAACAGAATTTTGAACAATTAAGACAGGCGTCTATCGGGGATCTAAGAACACGCCAGCAGAGCTTTGACAACTTGGTTAGACCAATTGAAGATTCGCTCAAAGCAACGCGCGAGCAAATCCAAAAATTCGACACCAACCGAAAAGTTGGAGATGCACAACTCGGTGAGCAAATATCAAACCTGTTGGAAACCCAACATTTGCTTCATACCGAAACGCGCAACTTATCATCCGCACTTCGTCGACCAGAAATTCGTGGCCAATGGGGTGAATTAACACTCAAGCGCTTAGTGGAATTAGCAGGCTTGTCGGAGCACTGCGACTTTTCAGAACAAGCGAGCGTCAAGAGCGAGTCTGGCCTGCTGCGCCCAGACATGATCATTCATCTCCCTAGTAGCCGGCAGCTTATCGTCGACGTAAAAACGCCGCTGGATGCCTTCCTTACAGCCGCCGAAAGCACCAGCGAATCCGATAAATCAGCGCTGTTAGCCAAGCATGCCAAAAACCTTAAGAGCCGGATTATCGAGCTATCAACTAAACGCTATTGGCAGCAGTTTGATCTATCACCTGATTTCATAATCTTGTTCATTCCGGGTGATCAGTTTTTGAGTAGCGCGTTGCAAGCAGACTCATCGCTTCTCGAATATGCCCTGGAAAAGAAAGTATTACTCGCCACGCCCACCAGTTTAGTCGGGCTGTTGCGCGCTATTGCGTATGGTTGGAACCAAGACGCTATGAGTAAAAACACAATCGAAATCAAACAAGTTGCTGAAACCTTGGCCCATCGATTGAACGTTCTCAGCAATCATTTAAATAAGCTTGGTCAAAATATCGATCAAACCGTCAAGCAATTTGCTCGCACAGCGGGTTCATTCAGCAAATCGACCGTTCCCGCAGTGGAAAAATTAGCCAAACTTGGAGTCACTGACGAAGATTACGTAGAGATAGACGCTCCGACATCAATTACAACATCGCCTGAAACAACACCTGAAGAACATGACGAATAATAATCAATCACTTCTGCTCGAAGGCTGGCGAAGCCATATTCCATCCGAAGATGAGTTTGTAGGCAAAATCGCCCTAGTCACGGGAGCTGCTGAGGGCATAGGCCGCGCTGTTGCTGTTGCTTTAGCGGAGTGCGGTGCCACCGTTCTCATGCTGGATAAAAAGGCTCGCCATTTAGAAAAACTTTACGACCAAATAGTCGCACGCAATTTTACTGAGCCGGTAATCCTGCCAGTCGATCTGATGGAAACCACACCGGAAACCGCGACCCAACTTGCACAAGCGATTCATGATGATTTTAATCATCTAGATATTCTATTACACAACGCTGCCGAGCTAGGTTCGCCAAGCCCACTGGATCAATATGACATGACTTACTGGGAGCAAGTGATGCAAGTGAATCTGCATGCGCCTTATCTCATGACACGCGCCTTATTGCCGCTACTTCGCAACCAAGAGACCAGTCATATATTGTTTAGCTCAGCGGCCGTGGGTCGAGAGCCAAAGGCTTATGGCGGCGCGTACAGTATTGCCTACGCCGGAATCGAAGCGCAGATGACCATATGGGCACAGGAGCTCGAAAAAGTATCTAACATCAAAGTTAACAGTATTGATCCGGGGCCGGTTAGAACTGTAATGCGAAGACGCTCACACCCCGGCGAAGACCAGGAAAGTTTACGCACACCGCAGGAAATAACACCGGCTTATCTAAGGCTGCTCGGGGTGACACAAAGCGAATCGGGAAAGAGATTTTATTTAGACTGAAGGTGCTTGGTCGATACGAGAAACGAGCGTTTCACAATGTTCTAACTTACTCGCTGTCTGTGCCGAAAAAGTCAGCACTACTGAGCCTCGCTTAGCGCCTGACTCCTGGTCCGTTGAGACACTGGGGAAAAATACATGCGGTGTCGAAATGTTCTGAACTGAATCGAGATATTCTAGGTCCAGCACGTTTGAACCACCATAATCGTCATACGCGTAATCGGTGTTTGGCACGTTAAAGTCGTCAATCATAATGACCGCCTCTAACCAGTGATCATGAATAATCTGAAGCTCTTCAGCTAAAGGGAGATCCTCGTTCCAGTGAGCATCCAAGTAGAAAAAAGTTGGTTTCTTAGTGACGAGAGCGTTATCGATAAAAGAACGCAAAAATGCTCTAGAATCATTTTTCATCACTTCAACATTTTTACTAAACCGAAAACGCGAGGACACGTAGCCGTAGATTCTATCGTCGTATTCAACCGTTTTGACTGGAACACCGGTTTTAGCCATGAAAGCAGTCGTGTTGCCGCGAAATGCACCGGTTTCAATAATCTGCTTTGGTTCTGTGCGCTCAACAATCTCGGCAAACATCTTGCGGCGGAACGTTTGACCATTAAATGCGCCTCCCCAAACCTTTTTCAATTCGGGCTTGGTTAGAAAATCAAGCCTACCCAAATTTACTGGCCCGATCAGAGATTTAATTCTCGCCTTCATACTGGTCATATTTTTAGTACCGTCCGGATTCGTTTAGCCGCATCCTTCAACTTCGAATTAGACGGAGTCAGGACATGAATGTCATCATCAGAAAATAATTGCGCCAGCTCACTAAAGGATGACCCCGGCGTAATAACTAGCGATTTACATTTACTAAGTGCCAGCACATCGCATAGCGCTGAGCGCAGCACCTCTGCTTTCGCTGCGCTATTGTTGTCAAGATGCAATGGTTTACCCGGTTCAGAAAACCACTTTTTTATTGTTGCAGTATGGGGGTATCTTGCCAAGAAAGAGTTCTGCATATCGATATTGTCAGTTGCTAAGAAGATACTTTTGCTGTTATCCAATGCACCACACC
>CALJJR010000224.1 GCA_937973905.1 uncultured Arenicella sp.
GATATGCCTTCTTCATGCTGCTTTAAGATCGCAATGATCTGACTTTCGGTAAAACGTGATGTCTTCATAGAAAAACCCCTTTAGTAAGTTTATCGGAATTCTCCTCTTTTGATTACTGCGATATATTGGGGGGATTACAATGTGCATTTTTATATTCGCTCAAACCTATCATGAATAAAATTTTTAAGTATACGAGCATTTTTTGACAGGAAGCGACCATCCTGATAGACCAAGTAGACAGTTCTTTTCGGTAGTATTGAATAGTTAGTTAAAATAGGAGTTAACTGGTTGTTCTCTGGGAGCCAAGGGCTAGGTTTCTCAATTGCAAACTTAGGCAAGCAGGCTATCCCTATGCCCGCCTGAGTAGCTTGAATCACAGTGCGGATATCATTGATAAAGAATCTTGGAGAAGGCTTTATTTTGGAGATTGTACCTGATTTCTTGTGTTGAAGGACCCATGTTTCTTTTTGTGAGCGAAAGAACAGTGCTGAGTGAGCATATATATCAGAAGGAGAGTGTATGGTGGGACTGCTATCGAGATACCCTTGGCTCGCATACATAACAATCTCTGCATCCCATAGGCGTTGTGCAATGAGTGAAGAGTCTTCAAGCGGACCAACGCGTATGGCTAGCTCTACCTCTTCTGTTAGTAGATCGCGGCAGCGATTATCTGTGTGAATGCTAAGTTGAATCTTAGGGTACAGTGATTGAAACTCGACAAACCATTCGCCTAGTAATTCTTGGGCAAGCAAAATTGGTGTGGTGATCGCAAGGCTCCCGCCTATCTCATCATTCACACTGCTGATGTCATCTAGGTGCACCTCGAGTGAATCAATAAGAGGCGAGCATTGTTTAAATAATTTATCTCCTGCGCTAGTTGCCTGAAATGTTCTTGGATTTCTATTTATAAGCTTAGCGCCGAGAGACTCCTCTAGTCGAGCGACTCGACGGCTTATTTTACTGGGAGGGACACCTAGTTTTTTTGCTGCATTGGCAAAGCTTCCCTCGAGTATTACCTGAAGAAATATAGCTAGGTCATTATAATCGTTAAACATTTGTTAATGCTCCATGAATATTTAAATAAGTTTTTAGTCGCGCCCAATTGATTTCAAAAATGAAAATTAGCTTTGCATTTTTGTTGGTTTTATACATTTCAATCTAGAGCTACAATCCCTTCGCATTATTGCTTAGCCGGAATTTTAGCTGCTTGTTAAATATAATTTTTTATACGGATAACCTGTGAGTCATATGGTGTACGACACAATTATAATGGCTGAAATGGCTGAAATGGCTGAAATGGCTGTTAGGTGAGGAAGGAATTATAGCGTCCAGCTGATGGTTGGCCAAAGGGTGTTTGAAAAGTTTTTCGGTCTTTTATTGGAAATTTGCTGGGATGTGGTGGGTAAACATGTTATTCGATTTTAAGTGTGTGTTGATTGGTCGAGGTAGTTTGCTTGTTAACTGTGCGCAGCAGCTATTGGATGAGGGTAGGATGATCGTTGCTCTGATCAGCTCTGATGAGGGTGTCACTTCTTGGGGGGTGGAAAATAACATCCCAATAATTGATGACCGCTTTGATATCTATCGTGAAACACTCAAATCTTATCGTTTCGATTATCTCTTTAGTATAATCCATCTTAATATCATTCCTGCTGAAGTGCTAGCTATGGCTAGTAAAGCAAGTATCAATTACCACGATGCGCTGCTACCTCGATACGCGGGTATTCACGCTACTTCTTGGGCGATTATTAATCAAGAATCTACGCATGGGATTACTTGGCATGAAATGCTACCTAATGTGGATGAAGGGCGAGTGGTTGCTCAGCGCACTGTGGATATTACAGAAGGTGAGACTGCTTTTTCACTCAATATAAAATGTTACGCCGCCGCCATTGAAAGTTTTGGCGTATTAATTTCTGATTTGGCGCAGGGCGCTGCTACTTTTACGGCGCAGGACCTTTCGCTGCGCTCCTATTACGGAAAGTTTAAGCGCCCGGAGAATATGGGGCTTGTTTCATGGGATAAGTCTGCCAAGGAGGTTCAAGCATTAATTAGAGGTCTGGATTTTGGTGTCTATGAAAATGCTTTGGCGAAAGCCAAGTTGATGATCGATGAAACATTTTATTGCATTGATGAAGTGGTTGTAAGCACCAATGGCTCAGATGAAAGCCCAGGTGTAATAATTGATATCTCAGAAAATGGGATGGTCGTTTCAACGAAAACAGATAATCTGATTGTAACGGAGTTATCAGACTTATCTGGAGCTCCGGTTAAATTGAGTGAGTGGGTTAAGTCAAATTTCGTCGGGAAAAATTTGTGCGTAGATTTAGACTCAACTAAACAAGTTGCTTATGAACTAAGCGCGCGTAGTGAACCCTTTTGGTTAAATATTTTTTCAAGTTTTGATATAGCAGGAAACTTTTCTGAATTTTCATTAGGGCGAGCTAGTGCTACTGTCGAGTGGGATGCACCTCGTTTATTGTTGAAGGAACTCAAAGAGTTTGATATTCAGTCGTTATTTTGTGCGTTCTTATCAAGAGTCCGTAAGGAAGATCAATATGTATTGGCTGTAGATGGTGGTGAATTACCGCTAGACAATTACTACATTGAGCAATTACCTTTTGTATGGTCTGTGGGTGCCCGTACTACTTATACCGATTTGCGTATCGAGTTATCTCGCCAAAGTGAAAATATTAAAAAAAATGCTCCGTGTCCCGCTGATATCTTTGAGCGCTATCCGTCTATAGACTCACAGCGCCTTGATGGTACACAATATAAATACGAGCTTAGTTTAGCGATTGAAGGCGGGGCTGATGAAGGCAAGAAGTATTCACCTCTTGTAGCTTCGTATGCAATGTGCCTAGTGTTGGATGCGAGAGCAGAGAAATGGTGTTTGCATGTCGGATCCGAGGCTGATCAAGACTTGGTTCGAGCGCTGAAGATCAAATTCAATGGATTTATTGATGCATTGATGTCAAAACCTGAACTTAGTCATGAACCACTTTCTCGTATTAATCTTGTTTCTGAATCGGAGCTGGCTTTACTTGAAAAAATCAATACCAAGCGTGAGTCCTACCCTGGTGTTAGTGTTTGTGAGCTTTTTTTTCAGGTGGCCGCAAGTCAGCCGGAGGCCATAGCGGCCATAGTTGATGGGCATAGTTACACTTATGCAGAGCTAAGTACAAAAGTAGATTCCATTGCTGGTTTCTTGGTTAAATCAGGCGTTGGCTCGGGAGATCGCGTTGGTGTCTTGCTGCATCGCTCCTTTGAGATGCTAGCAGCGCTACTTGCTGTAATGCGTGTCGGTGCGATTTATATTCCATTAGACCCCATATACCCCTGTAATCGTTTGCAGCATATGGTTGATGATAGCGCGATCAAGGCATTGATTAGTACCTCGAATATCAACAGCGGGTTGATCAGTAAGGCCTTTATTGAGGTCCTGCTTGATAGTCACGCTGAGCTCATTGATGAATCTACTGCTAACCAGCATGATTTCCCACGGCTTGATGATAGCGCGTATATTATCTATACATCGGGCTCTACGGGAAAACCAAAAGGAGTTGAGATAACACATAAAGGCCTTACAAATTTTATGTGGGCGATGGCTAAGGAGCCTGGTATCAATGTAAATGACCACCTGCTCTCGGTAACGACGGTTTGTTTTGATATTGCAGCTCTAGAGCTGTATCTGCCGCTTATTGTCGGCGCGCGCGTGGAAATTTGCTCAGCCGAAGATGCTAAAGATGGATTGGCTTTACTGGAAAAGCTAGAAAAAGGGAGCGTCAGTATAATGCAAGCAACGCCAGCAACATGGGAGATGTTGTTGGCGGCCGGCTGGGATGAACCCATTACCCTCAAAGTCTTGTGTGGTGGCGAGCCGCTTCGCAATGAGCTGGCGGCGCAGCTCTTACCCATATGTTCTGAACTCTGGAATATGTATGGGCCAACAGAGACAACAATTTGGTCTTCGCTCAAGCATATCGTGGATGCAGAGGCAATTAGCGTCGGGTTTCCTATCGCTAACACTTCATTACATGTGTTAGATAAATATCATAACCCTGTTTCGATATCGGAAAAAGGTGAGTTATATATCGGCGGTGATGGACTCGCTAAAGGCTATTGGAGTCGAAAGGAGCTGACTGCCGATAAGTTTATTGCGAATCCTTTTTCTAATGATCCAATGGACCGTCTTTACCATACCGGTGATGCAGCGTGTTATTTGCCGAGCGGTGAACTGATGTGTCTTGGTCGTATAGATAATCAAGTAAAATTAAATGGCTATCGTATTGAACTTGGTGAAATCGAAACAGCCATTGAATCATTCCCTGAAATTGAAAAGTCTATTTTGGTCATAAATTCTGAAGGTAACTCAGCCTTGTTGCATGCCTTTCTACTATCTAAAAACGACTGTGATATTCCTTCAAAAGATAAAATAAAAAATCAACTTTCCGAAAGATTGCCTAATTATATGATACCTGACCACTATCATCAGGTGGCAAAGTTTCCCCTGACTCTTAATGGTAAGGTGGACCGAAAGCCGCTTATAGATTCTATTGGAAATCTTAGTGAAAAGGAGCAGGGTCTATCCCAAGGGGGGGTAGATGGAGCTTCAGACGACTCACCCTCCCAGCGTAAATTGAGCGAGGCGGGAGAGGTAGGAACTAAGAGTAGCGGCATGGATAGTTCAGTTCGTGCTCAATTGACTGAGTTATTTAAGAAAGATTTTATTGGTCTGGTCCAGGATGTATTAGATGAATCGTCTGTGGATGAAGATCTACCATTTGGAAACTACGGATTTAACTCGTTGCGATTCACGATGTTAAGTGTATCGTTGAGAAAGCGCTTTTCTATAAAATTAAGCCCAGCTATATATTACGGTCACGATACCATTAATAAAATGTGTGATTATCTGATCGGCGGAAAATTTAAAGAGTTATTCCTTTCTTATTATCAAGGTCAGATTGACTTGAGCGGGTCTTCAGCCAATGTGGTGCAGAATGATTCAGATGTCGACCTCGCTCATTCTTCAAAAAGTGGCGCGGTTAGTGATAAGACCTATAAAGAACCGTTAGCAATTGTCGGTTTGTCTTTAAAAATGCCTGAATCTAGCAATAGTGATGAATTCTGGGAGCACCTTGAGCAAGCCAAAGATTGTATTACTGAGATTCCATTGTCACGATGGGATTGGCGCAGTATTAGTGAGGAAGGGGATAAAAATCCATATCGGTGGGGCGGATTTATCCCTGATGTCGATTGTTTTGATGCTAGCTTTTTTAGTATATCACCCCGTGAAGCTCAGTTGATGGATCCTCAGCAACGCTTGTTTCTTCAGGCGGTATACCATGCAATGGAAGATGCTGGTTATAACCCTGAAAGCTTAAGTGGAAAAAATATAGGTGTGTATGTCGGTACCGTGACTTCTGATTACTGGGATTTACTTCAGAAACAGGGAGTTAATCCTGATGGCTATACGATATCCGGAAATATTAATTGTGTAATTGCCAACCGTATTTCCTTTTATTTTAATTTTACAGGTCCAAGCGCGGTGATAGACACCGCCTGCTCTAGCTCTTTGGTTGCATTGCACCGTGCTGCAAAGGCCGTCCAGTCGGGAGAGTGTGAAAGCGCCATTGTTGGCGGTGTGAATGTGATTGCTAGCCCCTACATTCACCATTCATTCAGTAAAAATGGCATGTTAAGCAAAAGCGGACGCTGTATGTCGTTTGACGGGCGTGCCAATGGTTACGTTCGCAGTGAAGGTGTTACGGCGCTGATGATCAAACCGCTTTCAAAAGCAATTGAAGATGGAGATCATATTTATGCAAAAGTTCTAGGGTCGGCTGAAAATCACGGGGGGAGAACCAATTCGTTGAGCGCACCGAGTAGTGAAGCACAGGCGAAGTTGATTATTAAGGCTGTTAGAGATGCTGATATTGACGTAAACAGCTTGGATTACATTGAAGCGCATGGCTCCGGTACCCCGCTAGGTGACCCAATTGAAATTGAAGGTATTCAGCGCGCTTTTGAGCACCTGAGAGAAAAGCACGATATGCCTGTGTCGCAGTGTGGTATTGGTTCAGTTAAGTCTAATATCGGTCACCTAGAGGCGGTAGCGGGACTTGCAGGAGTAGCAAAAGTACTACTGTCCTTTAAAAATAAAAAACTACCGGGCATGCCGTTATTTCAACAGCAGAATGATCATATTGAACTGGATGGTAGTGGTTTATATTTTGTCGATAAAGGCCAGCATTGGCCAGAGAAGCAAGGCATCGATTTACGTGCGGGGGTTAGCTCCTTTGGTTTTGGCGGCGTTAATGCACACGTGATATTAGAAGATGGAACTGTTGAAAATCAAACTGACATTCCTAGTTCAAATGATAATAATGTGCTGCTTATTTCTGCCAGAAGTAGCGATCAGCTTAAAAGCTTGGCAGCGGATTATTTAGATCATTTTCGGAAGAACGACGAATTGGATTGGCAGGGAGTGTGTTTTACCTCCCAGGTTGGTAGGCAAAGTTTTGATGAGCGATTGTATCTAGAGGCGAATAGCTTGCAGCAGGCGGAGGTATTACTCGAAGCCTATATTCATGAGACTAAGATATCCGGCAAACTTCAGGTTGGCAATATTCGCGAAACTGCGAAAAGTCGACGGCAGATTTTCGGTGATCTTGATACGTCAATGATGTTACAGCCCCTTTTTGAGCAGCAAGCTATGTCGAGCTTGGCGCGTCTTTGGTTAGCGGGGGTTCAAGTGGACTGGCGGCGCGCTTATGGAGATCAAGGCCCGCAGCGTCAAATTTTACCGCATTACCCTTTTCTTAAAAAACAGCATTGGTTGCCTACTTCTCAGAAAAATGGCGAATTGGACTTAATGGCTCGAGGAGTTGAGATGACTGAGGCCGCCTTGCACCCGTTGGTTGATGATCAGTTGCTATCGGAGGGGCGTTTCAAAAAGCACTTGCACGTCAATAACCCCCTGATTGGCGATCATATTGTAGATTCCAAAGTTGTTTTTCCTGCAGTGGGTTATTTAGAATTTGCCCGAGCAGCAGGCGATCTGTTTGCGAAAGAAAATCTACAGCGCCCCTCCCAAGTAGTATCGCTTGAAGGGAACGTTTGGTTTCACGCTCTGCTGGTTGATGATAAGCCTCGTCAGTTAGAGGTTGAGTTAACTGAGCAAAGTGAGCGGCTGCAATATAGTATTCGCTCTATTTCTACAGCGGGTGAGCAAGTTCATGCTCGTGGATCCTTAAGACTGTCGGAGTCGTCCACGCCCCCGAATATAGTAGATATGGATGAAGTCGCCGCGCGTTGTAGCAATAGACTAGATCATGCAGAAATTTATAAGCTATTCTCGAACTTAAAATTTGAATATAAAGATGGATACAAGCCGCTGCAGTCTGTTGTTTTTAATAAACAAGAAGCGTTAGCCGAAATTCAATTGCCAGAAAAGTTTCACGATCATCATGATGAATTTGTTCTGCATCCGTCATTGTTAGAAGGGGGTATTCAAACGGTTATCGGAATTTTGGCAAATTCTGATCAAGATAGCACAAGCGCTTATCTTCCTTTCTCGATGAAAGCACTAAAAGTTCATGGTTCATTGAGCAAGCAATGCCGAGTGCATGCAATTATCATAAGTGATGTCGCTTCTGCAGAGCGTGGTATTAGAAAATTTAATATAAATGTAACCGATAGTAAGGGTCGTCTATTGGTCGAAATACAGGAGTATGTGCTAAAGACGCTCATAGCTGATAATGGGTCTAACAGTAAATTCACAAATACCTCTGACTTTGGTGAGTATTGCAAGCACTGGCAGCCCGCGCCTTTATTTGAGCAGGAGCAAGCGCCGAAGAGTGCATTAATATTTTCGCCTAATCAAGAGTTTACTGAGTCCGCTTCAAAAGTTATGGCTCATTCAACAGCCTGTATTACTGTTACTGCTGCGGCAAGCTTCCAGAAGCTGAGCGCAAATCATTTTAATCTTGATCCATTAGTCGAAGATCACATATCTGAGTTATTTGAAAGCCTAATCAGAGACGACTGTTTACCAACTCATATTTTATATGCATGGCCTTGTACTCAGTTATCACCCAGTGAAAACACTCAATCAGATGTGTTGGCGCGTGTAGTAAAACCGTTCTATCGCTTGTGTTCTGAAATTGCTAAACAGCCTCAAGCGGGGGTACAGCG
>CALJJR010000225.1 GCA_937973905.1 uncultured Arenicella sp.
GTGACATCGGTAAACATAACGCTTGGCGGCACAATTTGCTGCTCCGATTCGATAACCTGAGGCTGGATGCGCTCTGCGGTTACCGCAATAGTCTCACCACTATCTGTGCGCGATACCAAAAACCAGACAGCAGCGAGCACCGAGCCGATGGCCAAAATAAACCACAGTGATCGTTTGAACGCCGTAGCGATAATCACATCATCTTGATTCTGTTGATTCATGGATTTGCAGCCATCGTTGATGCAGAAGGTTTGGCTAGCGGATAGATAACAATTTTGTTTGCGGCGCGGTCTGCTGCCGGATCACGACTTCTCGCCAGCTGGATGGCAACATCAGCGGCGTTGTCGTCAACTTTGTACTTTGCATGCAGCTCGCGATGCTTTTGCGCACTGGCTGCATCACCCAAGAGTTCATACAACTGGGCCAGCCCGTAATGAGCGACTGCATTTTCAGAGTCAATCTCTAATGCCTTTTGATGCCATAAGATCGCCTCACGTCGATAGTCATCGGCACCTGAGTTCTTCCCCCGTTCTAGTTTTGCTCTGTCGGCCAACGCCGCAGCGAGTTCGTTGATGACTCGGTAGTCGCGCGAGAAATCAAAGCCGCGCGCCCGCGCATCTGGATACTCAGTCGCCAGTAGTGATTGGTAAGCCGCAATGGCCTCGTCAAAAAATCCGTTCTGATGATTCAAACGCGCAGTAAAGTAGTTGACTGACCACTCGAACGCAGGACGCTCTCCCTGTCTTGCTCGCTGCAATGCGTCGGCGGCCTCATCCAATCGCCCTTCTTGCAAATACACTCTGGCCAGATTTAGAGCACCTAAACCTTGCCCTAGCTGCTCTACACGCCGGAACGCTTGTTCAGCTTGGCGAAACTGTTCACGCCGCAGTAGTCCAATACCATAGTCATTCCATCGCTCCCAATCTTGGGCTTGCGGCGATTCTGCATCTTGGTCTTCAAGAGTCGGCTTTGTTTCAACCGCGCCCGCAACCGGCAAGCTTATTTGATCCGCAGCGATATCAACAATCGGCAGATCGTTTTGTCTGAAATCATCTGCTTGAATATATTGTAAATACTGAGTGTCGAATTTTCTGTACTTGAGCACGACACTCAAATTGATATCGCCTTGGTGATCTTCTGGAACCTCGAGCAAATAGCGCACCACATCACTCGCGCCCGGTGGAATTTGATTGTTATACAGTTGGGTAAAGATGTTTTCCGGGTTACGGCGGTCTATTCGCTGACCGTCGCGGTCAATGACATAGGCATTGACGAAATGAGCATCAGGGTCAACCTTCATCGCAGGTGCTTGTAGAGCGCCACTTTCTGCCAGCACCCCTTTCGGGCTAGTAGCGGTCAAATTAAGCCAGACTTGATTAGAGTCAGCTGTACCTTGCGTAAAATGGTGCCCAAGCGTCAGAGTTCTGACCACAACTTCTATGAGATAACGTTTGCCTGGTTCGAGTACTGTTGGCGTGCGACCGAGCGGTGCGAGTAAATCACCATCAATGCGGCCGGCTTCGCGAATGCCGAAAATATCCACTCGCAAACTGCCTTGCAAAACTTGCTTGTGCGCTTCCAATACACTTGCGGGCAAATTCAGAATGCTCTGAATGCCGGTGTTTGCGGCTGGAAACAAATGATCGTGAATACTGAGCTCTGCAGTGTCTTCATAACGTTTCGCTCCGAAGTCATTCGAAGCCAGCAGTTTCATATGGCAACCATTGCAATTACTCTGTGCTTGATCCGGATAATAAAAACTTCGCAATCCATGCCCGGAAACCCCGCTGAGCAAAAACGAATCGTAATGGTTCTGTCCGCGCAACCATCGATATCCATTTAGCTCTTCGGGCAGATGCACCTTGTGGCAAGAGCCACAAAATTCCGCACTCTGATGCAGCGGCTTCAAAAAAGTTTTCTTGTGAAACTCCGGTTTCGCCTTTACCAATGTTTTATTCACCCACTGCAAGCCCGGATGCTCGCTAAACGCAAATGGGTAGTGTAAGGGTGCTTCAATTGTATAGTCCGCATTGCCACGGTTACTGTTGATATGCGTGATGGAATGACAAACGCTGCAGGTTATTCCAGCCTGTGCTGTGGCTTCTCCGTTATCACCGAAATTCGGTGTATCCATCGCGCCGGAAAAAAAAGGTACCGGGTCATGACAGCCGGCACAAAATCTCACCGCTTGTACGTTCCCATCTCGTTGCTGCAAAAAATCCCGGGTTTGCCTGACCGAAAAAGCGTACACGGGATTATTGAAGGAGCTAAAGCGGTGCACGCTGTTGGACCACCCCGCATGACTATCTTGATGGCATTCTTGGCAATACTGATCCATCATCAAAGACTCAGGCTTGATGAATTGACCGTCCAAGGTGCGCGCCAATGACGGGAAAAAGTACTGCTCGCCACTGATTGGACCAGTCTGATTCCAGCGCCGAGGATCCTGACTTTGAAGCACGATAGCTATAGCCGACACCCCCAAGGCCAACGCCAGCACCCCTGCTCCGCTCCGCCATCGGATCGGTTTACCCGCTAAACGATGCAGAACAAACAACCATACAAGCAAGAGGGGTGTTCCTATATGAAGCCAGTAAGCGACACTGCGCATGCTTGCATCACGCAACTCGAACCAAGGCAAACCGCGAGTTAATAAAAGACCAGTCAACAACAACGCGATCATAATCAAAAACAGAGCATAGCCAGCTTTCACTGCTCTGCGGTTACGGTGAAAACGAGCCTTACCCCAATGCAACACGCCATACAGCAATGCTGGAATGATCAACATTAAGCCGAGGATGAGGTGCGCAAGAAACATCCATTGGTAAAAATGATTTTGAATGATCGTGCCCTGTGCCCATTCCACTAGGCTGACGAACCCCAGATAAATTGAATTGATCGCTAACGCCGCGAATAAAAACAATACAAATATAAGCAAGCGCCTTAGGCGCGGGCCTAGGACGACGGGTTTGCGGCTCATCTGCCTGATTGGAAGCGCGTATTGTATTGCTGATGAAGCTCCATTCTCAACGCAGGGTCTGCATCCGGATGCGCGCGAGGCAGCGGCTCAACAAAGCTTCCAGTCGCGGTGTACATATCTTTATCTTTTGCCCAGCCTTTGGTTTCGAGCACGTACCATCTTTGCATTTCGGGTGCAGGATTCTCCGGCGCATCAAACTCCACGTGTATCTCTTCGCCCGGCCCAATGATAGCTAACGCATCATCGGCCGCATCAATCAATTCTGTCATCTCGCCTATATTGGTGTACATGCCAGTGGGGTACTTCACATCGCCAAACGGTGTGCGTTGTTGATACAAGTATTCAGGGCGACGTTGAGGATGATTAACGCGTTTTGAAAAACCGCTCTTAGCGACCGTGGCAAGCTTAGGACTTAGTTCTCTGGTGATGATTTTCTCAGGCGGAGTATCAGCAAACACCACTCGTATTCGATCCCAGTAGATTTGCCGATTCCAACTTAGCCGCAAACCAGTGGTACCGGCAGGCAAGTCTTGCAAAGGCAAGGCCATGGTGCGTGGCATGCCAGCTGGGATACCGAATTCTGGGTAAACCATCTGCCATTCACCTTGAGCGCTTTTAGCTTCCAACGACACCGACCGGAAAGTCTTACCGGCTTGCCAAGCCGCAAAATGCGTTTGCGAATAAGGTAATTCTACCCAACTTTCAGCGGCGAGAATTGGCATCCCATCATTATGATCCAGTGCTTGTTCAAACTGGAGTTCCAAGGTCTCAACATCTTCCAACAGACCAATGTAGCGCGCGTCTATATCATCCAGCGGCATAGCAACTTGGTCCTGATTTTTGACTTCGCCGAGAACATCCAAACCCTTACTGTTCAAGGCAGCTGCAGGGCTGAGACTTGTTTGGTAAAAGAAGACTTCACCGGTCACCTCAGGTGCGCCAGTCGCCATGCGTTCATCCACAATAAGGTCCCAGCCTTGAGGAACGTCGTAGGCAGTTAGGTGCATAGAATCGATGTAAGAGTTTTCTTCCATCGGTTCTGTCAACTTAAACTTAAAACGCCCGTCCGCTGGCTTGAGCATTCCGGGGCCAAAAGGCACATACTCCCATGGACGAGGCGGCATAATTGTTCCAGGCTCCACCAAAAAACCCTGCGCGCCCACACCCAAAATGTCAGTGACAAAATCGAATTTCTCGCCGTTCCAAGCAAACAATACCGGGCAACTCCCGAGTTGGCGTTGCTCTTCAGCTATCGTGACCGAGTTTTTGACAGGGACGTCAAGCTCAGTCTGATAGACACCATCGGACCATTCTATTTCAACGAAATCGGCGGCATCCTGACCATTCAGACCTATCGCCAATGGTTGTAAATTGTAACCACGAAGCGAAGAGTTCTTGTGGGTATTTGCGCGCGCCCACCGCGACCCAAAGCGCACACCAACTTGCGTACCGATGCCGGACATATTTGAACGCATTGTTTCAGCAGCATCGTGTTTACCTGTAAACGACATGGTGACGAAGGCGAAGCGCCCTTCACCAGCAGGCCACTCTGATATTTCAACACCCTCACCTTGTGCTTGAATTGCGATCAAGGATGCACCATTCAAGCTGCTGACCATTGGCATTAGCTGCAGATTTACGGCTTCTTCAAGGTGCAATTGTTCTGCAGCACCGGTTGCAGACAGCGCTACAACCTCAAAACCCTGATCCGTTCGCAAAAGTAATTCAGCTTGCCCATTTCCAGAGACATCCTGTGCAGATATATTTCTCTGTTGCTTAGCTTTAAGCACACTTTGATAAATTTTTTCAGGTTGCCAAACGCCGTTGCCCTGTTGTTGCCAGAGCAAAAGCGATCCATCTTCTGCCCAGCCCACCAATTCCATCTGCGCATCTGCGTCAATGTCTACAGCCACCAGAGCTTGGACGTCTGACGATTCAAATTCTTGAAACTGCTTAGATGTTTGATAACTCCACAAACGATCGTTGATGAGTACCGTATGTGCGTCAGATGCTCGAATAAATATCAAGTCCACATCGTTGTCGGCGTCCAGGTCTGTGGCTAAGAAAAATTGGGTAGCTTGTTGATCCGAATTGCCAGCCAGATTTGGACTTAGAGATTTAAAAGTTCCATCGCGGTTATTGTTGAGCAAGTCATTCGCAGCATCTATGTTGGTGACCAAGATATCAAGATCACCGTCATGATCCGCATCTACCATCGCTGCATCTGAGCAATTCTTGTTGCCGTCAGCGCTGCCGGTATCAGCGCCATCTTGCTCCCACTCGCCGAGCTCACGCTGAAACCAAAGTTGATTCACACCATCGCGACAGAGATACGCGTCAACCAAGCCATTGTGATCCAAATCACCCCAGGCAACGGCTGTGACATTCTCGATATCTTGAAAAGGCGCATTGGCTAGCGCTTGGTATTCCCCAGTTGCATTACCCTTGAGTAAACGGGTATTCCCGCGCTGGTCCCAAACATAAATATCTTGAGCACCGTCGTGATCAATATCCACCGAACTTGCACTTGCAGAACCAGCAAGATCATCAAGGGCCGCGAGAACAGTTGGTGCAGCGAACAGTTCGCCTTCCGGCACAATGGTGGCAAATTCAGGGTTGGTTTCTCCAACGACCTGCGCAATAGATTTGGGGCCCATTCGCGTGTATTTGAATTCGGCAAGTCTGGCAGCTGGATTGTTCTCCATCCGTTGAAACATCTTCAACTGCTGATTGGCCTCTTCACTTTTACCTAATCGACGCAGCACTTGCGCGGCGCTGTAGTAAGCGCTTCTAAGATATGGATCCAGTTCAACGGCTTTCTGATAGGACTTCAAGGCCGCTTCAGGATCGCCTAAACGCAGCTGGCACTGGCCTAAATAATAGTGCGCGTAAGCATCGCTCGAATCGACAGCCAAAGCCTTGGTGAAATACTCAGCGGCTGGCTCTACTTTGCCGACATACAGATTGAGCACACCCGAATTGTAATTGGCGAGTACGTTGGCTGGCTCCGCCTCAAGCACTGTGCCCAATTGGCTGAGCGCCAGATCGCCATCACCTTCACCCTGGCGGTTTTTCAAAGCGATCGCCAAGTTCACCCGAGCAGCTTGCCATTCTGGATTTTGCTCCACCAATTCGCTAAACACATCGATCGCGGCTTGATATTCAAAGCGCCCCATTAACGCGACACCACGGTTGTTGTCCAGAACCTCCTGTTCCGTCTGAGAATCGCGAGTCTGCTGTGCACACCCGCCTAGCAATGCAACGAAAAAGACTACTTTTAAATTCGACCTAACAAAGCAAAAACGGGGTGTTAAGTTTAAGAAATGGCTCGGTAGCATGGTTATTTTTTCTTCGGGTCGCACACAAACGCTTTGCGAAGGTAGTCTACACCGTGCTCACGAGCACGAGCAATACACTACTAGTACAGCGCAGAAATATCATACTGATTGTTGCGCGCTGTTTTAGGCTATATCCAGCTTTCAAAATCATCTACCTGAGCTAGACATAGTTGTGTAATCAATTGCTCGCCCTCATCGCCAATAGGTGAGCTTAAGCGATAGTTTTTTATAAGGACGTTGAACCTCGGCGCTATTTTCTCGAACTAATGATCTGAGAAATATTAAAAAACTATTCCGTCGCCAAATAGCCGTACGCATAACTCAACAGAGCACAATCGTACGTCCAAACAGCGACCCGATACTGTACAGCTTAGGTAAGTTCGACCATTGCTCAGCAACCAACTTAAAATTGGAAAACATACTATGTTCGATGAGATCCGCAGAAGACTGCATTGGCGCAAAAAGAAGACGGCAATGATTACTCTAACTAACGAAGGCTACCTGCCGTATACATCCAATTGCCTCGAATCACTAGCAAATTTAGGTATCCATACACTACAGTGCTATGCAATCGGTAAGTCAGCCTACATGAAACTAAAAAAAAGGGGATGCCAAACTTTCATGATCGAAGATGAATCAATCACACAATTTGAGGAGTTTCGCGGCGAGAATTGGCCAAGGGTAACAAGCTACAAATTTGACATAATTTACGATTCGCTCCAAAAGCACGACTTCGTGCTGTACACGGACGGAGACATCGTTTTTAAACGAAAGGGGTTTCTCGAATATTGCAAAAAAACGATCGATGACAACGACATCCTTTTGCAAAATGACGCCCAGGAAGACGATTGCGATAAAAATCTTTGTACTGGATTTATGTTGATCCGATCTAATAACAAAACCTTGGACTTTTTCGACCCCAGAAACATCGATAAAACCATTGAAAGTGAGAAGGGTTGGTGTGACCAGTTCTACATCAACAGTGTAAAGCATCAACTTGACTATGCCTCACTCCCATTGGATTTGTTTCCTAACGGCCGTTATTACTATGACCACCATGATTCACTGAATCCGTTTATCATTCACTTTAATTGGGTAGTTGGGCACAACAAGGCGAAAAAGATGGTCGAACACCATGAGTGGTACACACCCGATTTCCAGGATTTCATCGCGGATAATGTCGCCAC
>CALJJR010000226.1 GCA_937973905.1 uncultured Arenicella sp.
AAAATCAGCAATGGTAATAGGGCCGCTAATATTCTTATGTGAGACCTGCAAAGTAACCATTTTCCAAAGCATTCTGAGCGTCACAACCGACATTAGCCATGTTTGTTCAGCACCATGGGTCAAGGCTTCATAGAACCCACGGTCAACGACCACTCGTTGATCATCTCGATACGGCAGCACAACTGGTGATACACCGAGCTGTCCAACTGCGCCCTGCTCTGATTCTATCGCTGCGGGTCGAGCTGAGATTCGAAGTTTTGAATCACCACGCAGTACGGTCAAGGCAAGATCTTGCTCTGGGGCGCCGGCAATCTTTTTCACCAAATCAAACCAGCCTAGCACTGCTTCACCATCAACTTCAGTGATTGTGTCGCCGACCAGCAGACCGGCTTCAAATGCGGCTGAATCAGGCACCACTCTTTCTAACTCAGTGGTTATTTCAGGGCGCTCTGGTGACAGCCCCAGAGTCCGAACAAGAAAGCTCGGGTTAATGTTGTAAATGGGAATCTCACCAACATCGAGTTCAACACTCCTGATCGCACCACTCTCTGCATCGCTGATTTGCAAACGCAAATTCTGACCTTTTAGCACCTGATTAAATATATACAGGTCATGCTGGCCGAAATAATCGACGGTTCTATCATTGACGCTGATTAACGTGTCACCAGCCTTAGCCCCTTGTTGCCCGAGAATGGATTCGGAAGCGACGGGCCCAAACACTGGTTTCAGCGGTGATTCTGACGGCAAGGCCAGCACCACAAACAAAATCAAGGCGAACAAAAAGTTGATGCCGGGCCCGGCCGCCACGATTAGGCTGCGCTTCCAAATTGGTTGATAATCAAACGCGCGGTGACGTTCTTCAGGCGCGACTGGCGCATCGGGGTCATTTTCACCCAACATTTTGACGTAGCCACCAAGTGGGATAGCGGCAATCACGTACTCGGTTCGATCTTCTCCATGAACCTTGCGCCAAAGCGGTTTTCCAAATCCGATTGAGAAACGCAGCACTTTTACGCCAAGCTTTCTGGCCACCCAGAAATGCCCGAACTCATGCACTGCCACCAAAACTCCGATGGCAATTAAAAACCCAATCAAACTGTAAAGAAAACTCATACCTTACACCTACCCATAACTTACATCGAGTCTAGCTTCTCGTGAGCGAAGCGCCGCGCTTCATTATCTATTGTTAATACGTGTGAGATATCGCTTATTTCAACCTGAGTCACAGATTCCAACGCTGCTTCAATCACACTCGGAATAGCGGTGAATCTTATTTGTTGTTTGAGGAAGGCTTCAACCGCCACTTCGTTTGCCGCATTCAACACGGCTGGCGCGCTGCCACCACATTGCGCCGCCGTTCTAGCCAAACGCAAACAGGGAAGATTGGCCATATCCGGTTCTTCAAAATCCAGCCGAGCGATCGATCGCAGATCTAATGTCGCCGCGCCCGAACCGTGTCTATCTGGCCATGCCATAGCATGGGCAATTGGTATTCGCATATCAGGTGCGCCCAACTGGGCTAAAAAGGAACCATCACAATACTCTACCATCGAATGAATGATGCTTTGGGGGTGAACCAATATTTCTACGCGTTGTTCAGGCACAGCAAAAAGAACTGTGGCTTCAATCAACTCGAGGCCCTTATTCATCATGGTTGCAGAGTCAACTGATATTTTCTTACCCATCTCCCAATTAGGATGGGCACAAGCTTGCTCTGGTGTGACAGAATCAAGTGAGTTCCATTCACGACCTCGAAAAGGCCCTCCAGATGCGGTCAAATGAATACGTTTTACCGTACTCGTAGATTGATTCTCTGGTAAGCACTGAAAAATCGCATTGTGCTCGCTGTCGATTGGCAATATCTCTGCGCCGCTACGCCGAGCTTCGTCCATCAGCAATTGTCCAGTCATCACCAGCGGTTCCTTATTCGCGATCAAAACCCGCTTACCGGCCTGCACTGCAGCCAAGGTAGGCAATAAACCCGCCGCGCCGACTATGGCAGACATGACGGCGTCGCTCGACTCCGCGCGCGCCAAACTGGTAACCTGCTCCGCTCCGGACAAAACTTGAGTTTTCATCCCAGCCTTAGAGATTCGTTGGGCTAAAGTTGTTGCCGCATCTGAATCAACCAGCACCGCGAATTCTGGTTCAAACCTCCGGCATTGTTCGAACATTTTCTCAGCGTTAGAGTAAGCAGTCAGGGCAACCACTTCGTATTGATCAGAATGCTGCTGCGCAACGTCCAGAGTGCTACAGCCAACCGACCCAGTCGACCCAAGGATTGTTAGTTTTTGCTTTGGCACACGCGCCCTGTGAGACTAACCAGCGTAGCCGAGTAAGATTAAACCCAACGCAAAAAATGGCGCCCCGGCCAGCAAGCTGTCAATCCGATCTAGCACGCCGCCGTGGCCCGGCAATATTTGGCTGCTGTCTTTTAAACCCACATGACGCTTCATCTTGCTTTCAAATAAATCTCCGAGCACTGAGACCAAAACGGTAATAAAAATAGTAATCAGTAAAAGCACGGCGGCGCCAGGGCTAAAACCCCACGCAATTATCGGCACGAATATAAGAGCGGCCAAGGCAACTCCACCCAGTAAACCTTCGACCGTTTTGCCAGGGCTGATATGCGGCGCCAACTTAGTTTTACCAAAACGTTTACCAACGAAATACGCACCTACATCAGCAGCCCAAACACAAAAGAAAAAACAGAGAATCCACAACACACCATTATCTAATTGATGCAAGCGCAAAACAATTGTTCCCGCCGCCAACAACATCAATACGCCGATTGGTAGTTTATAAACGGGGTTATGGAGAAATTCGACAAGCTCTGTGAGGGTGAAGACAAACAGCAAAACCCAAAGTAAACATGCACAAATCACCAACAAGTTAAATGGTAGCCACTCGAGTTGCGCCGCCACAATTAGGCCAACAAAAGCAACAACGCCCAAACCTTGATGGGTCACATTGCTAACACCGCAGAATCTTAGCCATTCCCAGAAACCCAAGGCGATAGCCACATTGATTAACAAGCCCCAATACAAAGAGCTCTCAGCCAACAGCGCCGCAAACACAATGGTGACCAAAACGAGAGCCGTAATTATTCGTTGTTTAAGCATGCTTTCTCATTTGCTCGTTGACTCCTGTTTTGCTTGGGACAGACGGGTCGACTATATCTTCACCTTCACCTGCGGTCGCAACCTTTTCTTCGACCAACACAGCGCCAGTCTCGCCCTCTGGAACCGCATCTTTAGCCGCACCAAAACGCCGATCACGATGCGTATACTTCAACAATGCTTGGGTAAACGCTTCTTCATCGAAATCAGGCCAAAGAATATCAGTGAAGTAAAACTCTGAATACGCGGCCTGCCACAGCATAAAATTGCTAACGCGGTATTCTCCACTGGTTCGGATAAACAGATCAGGGTCGGGTAAGCCGCGTGTTGATAAGTGCTCAGCAACAAGTTCTTCACTGACCTCAGATGCATTGATCTCGCCTGCTTCGATTTGCTTAGCAATCGTTTTACAGGCATTAGCGATATCCCATCGCCCACCATAATTTACCGCCACAGAAAACACTAAGCGATCGTTCGCGGCGGTTTCCGCTTGCGCACGTTCAGCAGCCCGTTGAATGCGTTTACTAAACCGGCTCAAATCGCCTAGCAAGTTGAGTCGCACTCCATTTTCGTTCAATTTTTTAGTTTGGGTCTCCAGAGCATTGCTGAACAGATCCATCAAAGCATTGACTTCATTTTCTGGCCGGTTCCAATTTTCACTGCTAAACGCGAAAATCGTGAGGTAAGGGATTTCATGATTGATGCAACCACGAATCAACGCTTTAACAGAATCAACTCCCTGCTTGTGACCAGCAACGCGAGATAAACCCTTCGCATTTGCCCACCGGCCATTGCCATCCATAATCACCGCCACATGTTGTGGCTTAGGCGTGATCAGCGGCGTGTGCCGTGAATGCTTGCGGCGAAACAGTTTAAAAATATCGAACACGAGAAATTTTGGACTTGAATTTTGGCGCCGGAATCAATAAATCAAGCGCTGCATGAGCCAGATTTAGGAGCTGTGGTTTTGCACAGATTCCTAATCGATACCTGCTTTGAGGTCGACAGCATAACAGAATCTGGAGGATACCGATTTGTCTGAAAACGCTAAAAATCAGACAGTTAGGATCTCTGTTTCTTTCTCTGCAACAATGGCGTCGATCTCCGCAACAAATTTATCTGTTAGCTTTTGCACCAAATCTTGAGCGCGGTGATCATCATCTTCGGTGATTTCTTTGTCGTTGAGCAACTCTTTGAAATCTGAGTTGGCGTCACGCCGAATATTGCGTACCGCGACCTTGCCGCTCTCTCCTTCGGCAGCTGCGATTTTCACCATTTCGCGACGACGTTCTTCCGTTAACGCTGGCATTGGGATACGAATGATATCGCCCGCTGTAACCGGATTAAATCCTAAATTAGCTTCCATGATCGCCTTTTCAACGACGGGCACCATATTCTTTTCCCAAGGTTGTACAGCCAACGTTCTGGCATCTTGCACGGAAATATTAGCGACCTGATTAATCGGCGTTGCAGTACCGTAATAATCGACGGTTAAATGATCAATTAGCGCAGCACTGGCGCGGCCGGTACGAATCTTCGCCATCTCGGAGCGCATCGACTCGATGCTCTTTTTCATCCGTTGCTCAGCGTCTTCAATAATTTCATCAATCATAATATTTTCTCAAATCGTTGGCTGCTGTCGAGATATCCAGGGTTGTCTAATCAATCTGCGTTACAACTAGCCGTGTTGTTCGCCGGTGATGAGTGTACCAACATCTTCGCCTTTTGCCATTCTTGTGAGTGCACCGGGCTCCTTAATACCCACTACTCTGAGATCCATATTATTGTCCCGACACAAAGCTATAGCAGTGGCATCCATAACACCCAGACGCTTTTGCAAAACCTCATCGTAGCTGATGGTTTCATAGCGCTTGGCATCGGGATTAGAAACAGGGTCAGAGTCATAAACACCATCCACCTTGGTCGCTTTGACTAAGATATCGGCGTTGATTTCGGCAGCTCGCAAGCTCGCTGCGGTATCGGTGGTGAAGTAAGGATTGCCTGTGCCGGCCGCGAAAATGACTACTCGCCCCAGGTTTAGATGCTTTAGCGCGCGCAGGCGCACATAAGGCTCTGACACCGGAGAAATTGGTATTGCCGATTGCACCCGCGCTTCAACGCCAATTTGTTTTAGCCCTTGTTGAACTGCGAGCGAGTTCATCACGGTTGCCAGCATCCCTATATAGTCTGCAGTGGCCCTCTCTATCCCTGATTCAGAGGCCGAAATACCACGAAAAAAGTTACCGCCGCCTATCACGACAGCAACTTGGATTCCGGCTTCTACAGCATCGGCGATGGCCCGACACACTTCATTGAGTGTGCTCGCGTCGATGCCAAACTTTCTATCACCTGAGTCACCAGCGAGCGCCTCGCCGCTCAATTTTAGAAGAATGCGTTTTACCTGCAGGCTATCGCCTTCGGCTTGAGGTGTAGTTGACATTCGCAATCTCCTGCTGTGCTATTAAGTGATTATTGTGTTTGCTTATTGCCCCGCCTGAGCCATTACTTCGCTGACAAAGTCGTCGGCTTTCTTTTCAATACCTTCTCCAACTTCATAGCGCACGAATTGAGTAACGCCGGCAGAATTACTATTTAAAAGCTTTTCAACACTTTGATCTGGGTCTTTGACAAAAGCTTGGCCCAGCAACGTAACTTCTTTAAGGTACTTGCCGATTCGGCCTTCAACCATCTTTTCCATGATCTCAGGCGGCTTGCCACTCTCAGCAGCTTGAGCAGCAAAGATCTCGCGCTCTTTTTGCAACAACTCGGCAGGCACATCGTCGGCAGAGACACAAACGGGATTGCTTGCCGCCACATGCATGGCGATGTCTTTAGCCAACTCCGCATTGCCGCCATTGAGCTTGGTTAATACGGCGATCTTATTGCCGTGTTGGTATGCGCCCAAAATCTCGCCATCGGCAGCATTAATAATCTCAAAACGGCGGACAGTAATATTTTCACCAATCTTAGCAATCAATGCTTGTCGAGCTTCTTCAACAGATTGCCCTTGTGTGGCTTCGCACGCGGCCAAGGCTTCGACGTCAGCGGGCTTATTGGCCAGAACCGCGGCAGCCACCTGGTTCGCGAAAGCAACAAAATTTTCATCTTTAGCGACGAAATCAGTTTCGCTATTCACTTCCACGGTAGCGGCAGTATCACCGTCAACCAAGGTAACGATGGTTCCTTCCGCGGCAATACGCCCAGCCTTTTTGTCGGCTTGCGCAGCGCCACGTTTTCTCAGCTCTTCAATAGCTAAATCGATATCGCCATTGGTTTCGGTCAATATCTTTTTACATTCCATCATGCCTGCGCCAGTACGCTCGCGCAGTTCTTTAACAAGTGCGGCAGTAATCGCCATGGTGTCACCTATATAAAATTATTTTTTCTCAACGATTGTCTCAAAACACAATCTCTGCGGAACGACGCTGAATTAAGCTACGTCATTTCCGCACAATTAATTACGCTATTTTTGCCTGTGCTTGGCTAATCCACTCTTCTCGATCAATTCGACCTTTGAAGTTAAGTTCACCATCAATATTGGCGACTTCTTCCGGATTGAGTTCTGCAATTTGCTTGAAAGTCGTGATACCGAGAGCATTCAGTTTGCCAGCAATAACCGGACCAATCCCATTAATTTCAGTTAAATCATCAGCAGCAGCGGGCTCAGCTGGAGCTGCGACTTCTTCAACCGCAGGTTCTTCTTCAATCGCAGCTTCTTCTTTAACCGCAGGCTCGGCTTCTGCAACCGCAGCTTCTTTGGTTTCTTCAACTACCGCTGCCTCTTCTGCAACAGGAGCCGGCTCCGCTGCCGCAACGGGCACATCAGCCTCATCGACTTCAACATATTCGCTGTCGCCTTTGGCCAGTGCCGATTTCACCGATGACGCTTCACGCGCGGCAATGATGGTATCGGCTACTTGCTCGGTATAAAGCTTGATAGAGCGAATAGCGTCGTCGTTGCCCGGAATAACATAATCAATTCCATCTGGAGAACAATTCGTATCAACCACTGCGACTACAGGAATGCCCAGCTTGTTCGCTTCAGAAACGGCGATGTACTCTGACTTTACGTCAATCACAAAAAGCACATCGGGTAAGCCAGGCATATTTTTAATGCCGCCCAAACTGCGCTCTAATTTGGCGCGTTCACGCTCCATAGTTAAAGACTCTTTCTTGCTCAGGCGCGCGATTTGGCCCTCGACAAGCTGAGTGTCTAGCTCTTTCAATCTCTTGATCGAGTTTTTAACCGTTTTGTAGTTGGTCAACATGCCGCCCAACCAGCGATGGTTTACATAAGGTGTACCTGCACGTTCCGCAGCTTCTTTAACCAGCTTGCTGGCCGAGCGCTTGGTGCCAACCATCATCACCGTGCCTCCATTGGCAACAACTTGACCAAGGTAGTTCATTGCATCCTCAAACAACGGCAAAGTTTGCTCAAGATTGATAATGTGGATTTTATTGCGCTCCCCAAAGATAAAGGGCCGCATTTTAGGTGACCAGTAGCGAGTTTGGTGGCCAAAGTGTACGCCCGCATCAAGCATCTGGCGCATAGTGACGTCAGTCATGGTTTTCTCCGTGTATGGGTTTCATAAAACAAATCCACAGAATTCAGCATACCAACCTCTTATCTGCATAATCTTTGATTTTTCAAAGACTTACAAGACTTGAAGCACCCGACACGCCGTAATAATTCAGGGACGAAGTATTGTGTGGCGCGTTTATACCACAGCACTATCGGAGCAACAACACGCAAGCGTGAATTTTTACTACGAATACAGGAGATAAGTCGGTCTCACACCCATTCTGGGCACCAATCGTTTATTATCGGCATCCTACACGCTTCAGGATTTGAAAAATGAAACAACTCAGTGGCTTAGATGCCTCTTTTCTATATTTAGAAACAGCCAACTCACCGATGCATATCGGCGGCTTAGCGATCTATGATCCTTCCACAGCGCCGAACGGACAGGTGAATTTTAAAGAAATCATTGCAAACACCACTGCCCGGGCCTTACGTCTCCCAGCACTCACCAACACGCTGACAGAAGTCCCCTTAAGTATGGATCATCCCTATTGGCGTCGAGATGGTGACTTTGACCCAGAATTTCATATCCGCCATATCGCACTCCCTAAGCCTGGAGACTGGCGACAGCTTTGCATTCAGACTGCCCGCCTTCATGCACGCCCCTTAGACCGCGCTCATCCATTGTGGGAAATGTATGTCATTGAAGGGTTGGATAATGTTGAAGGTTACCCACCTGGCTGTTTTGCGGTGCTAACCAAAATGCATCATGCAGCGATAGACGGTGCTTCGGGCGTTGAAATCATGTCCGCCATTCACGATTTGGAACCGATTGCCGGCCTGCAACCAGCTATTGAAAGTAATAAGGGTGAGCCCAGACCTACCAATTTGGAGTTAATTTGGCGCGCCCAGCTAAACAGCCTTAAAACGCCACTTAGATTCGTTTCAGTAGCACGTAACACCCTGCCTGGCTTCGCGCGCTTTGCCACCGGGTTGGCACGAGGCCGACTCAGTCGCGTTACTGACATCCCCCGCACTCGGTTTAACACTAATGTCTCTCCACACCGAGTGTTTGAAGCCTTAGAGGTGCCGCTGGAAGACATCAAAGCGATCAAAAACAGTGTTGCCGGAGTTACGGTCAACGACGTCGCAATAAGCATTTGCGGCGGCGCCCTGCGTAAGTATTTGAGCAACAAAGACGAATTACCTGAAGAGTCATTGGTGGCCATGGCCCCAATAAATATTCGTTCTGAAGACAAACGCGGCTCGGCGGGCAACCAAGTGTCGCAAATGACGGTGCGAATCTGCAGCAATATTGCTGGCGCAGTTCCCAGACTTAACGCGGTTAGAGATGGCACGCACAAGGCCAAAGAGTTAAACAACGCCATCGGCGCGAAAACGATGACCGACTACGCACAGTTTATCCCTTCAACTTTATCTGCATCGGCAGCGCGTCTGGCGAGCCGGATCGGTATCGCAAATCGTGGACGACCCATTTACAACTGCGTGATCACCAACGTACCTGGGCCACAGATACCACTTTACTTTACCGGCGCAGAAATGAAGAGCACCTTTGGTGTCGGGCCGCCTGCCGATGGCTTGGGGCTGTTTCAAGCGATAGGTAGCTACAACGGTAGATTTACTATCGCTGTCAGCTGCTGTCGAAACATGATGCCAGACCCCGGTTTTTACCGCGAGTGTTTACAAGCATCGTTCGAGCAGTTACGCGATGAAGCCGCGGAAATTCGCAATACGCAAAACAAAAGCAGCAAGAAAAAGACCAGCAAACGTAAAGCGACAAAGCGAAAAACCAGTAAGAAAATGAGCGCTAAGAAATGAACCAACTCTCTACTAAGCTACCGGCCCAATTTGAAGACGAGCAGTATTTAGTTGCCAATCATCTGCGTATCGCCTATAACGAATTTGGCGATAAAAATAATCCGGCGATACTGTTAATCATGGGGCTAGGCACGCAGATGATCGCCTGGTCTGAGCCGTTCTGTGAACAGCTCGCAGCAAAGGGTTATAGGGTAATTCGGTTTGATAACCGCGATGTTGGTTTGTCGGAAAAGATCCGTACCGAACAAGATATCTCCTTGCCAAAGTTGCTGCTGCAGGCACGCCTAAAGCTGCCAATCACGGTGCCTTACACGCTCGACGATATGGCGCTGGATACCGTTGGAATATTGGACGCACTTAAACTCGACAAAGCACATATTGTTGGTGCCTCGATGGGAGGCATGATCGGTCAATTGGTTGCCGCCAAGCACCCGGAGAGGTGCTTATCACTAACGTCAATCATGTCTACCACCGGAAATCCCCGTCTTCCCGCGGCCAGTTGGAAAGCGACCAAGCAACTTATGGCTCGACCTAAGAACCCGACCGAGCAAGGCGCTATTCGCCATGGCTTGAAAGTATGGTCTGTCATTGGTAGCCCTGATTTCCCGCCTAAGCGTGAAGATTTAATCGAGCGAATTCGTCGAACCTATCGACGCTCTGTTTACCCAAAAGGATACAAGAATCAGATGGCCGCGATTGCAGCGAATGGGGACCGTACGCCGCTTCTGAAAAACTTGGAAATCCCGACCTTGGTCATTCACGGCAAAGCCGATGTATTGGTTCCTGTCGAAGGAGGAATCGACACCGCTAAGAACATACCTGGTGCCAAGCTCGAGTTAATTGAAGGCATGGGGCACGACTTGCCGAAAGAGCTGGCGCCTAGAATTGCTCGTTTGATCGCAGAACATGCTCAGAGCGTCAATAGACCCGAACAATAGCGATAAAGGCAGCAGCGAAACGCTGCCACAAACCTTAACTAGGCCAAGAAGTGGCTGCTCGCAACCGATCTCGCCAACGCTGTTGTGGCTTGCGGAACAAGATCGCGCGCCAACCATGCGTACTGAACTTAGTCCATTCGCCTTCTGGCTGAATGAGACGATCTGCAATTGCAAGCATTGCTAACACATTGACGCCCAAGCCAAGGTGGCTGGCTGGCAACTCAATGTTTTCAGTTTGTTGCTGTGCAGGAAAAGCATGCTGCTTTTGCACCGACCCCTTCCAGTGCACTATGCCATCAGTGCGTGAGTAGATCGATGTTGTCGGTACCGGCGGCGGTCTATTTAAGCTATCGCCGTGGCCCTTGGGGCGGCGACTTGAACCATGAATAGATTCGAACAGTCGGCTCGCATTTGAGTCTTCTGAGCGGCCTGAAATAGGGCTGCCAAGAGTGATAACACATCGAACCTTTTCGGAGGCCACCTTAGCCAACTCCCGAGCATACAATCCACCCAGACTCCAACCCACAAGGGATACCTTCTTGCCAGTCTCTTTGTGCACCCGATCAAGCAGCTTGAACAAGTGTTTTTCAAGCGCCTGATCGAGTGTGACGTTGCGCCCCGCGTTCCAACCATGTGCTTGATAACCAAGCTCGTCCAGCAATTTGCGCATTGGTGCGGTAGAGCGGTCACTCGCCATAAACCCTGGAAACACGATCACCGCGTGCCCATCACCTCGGGGCAATTCTCGCAACAGCGGCTTCATTAAGTAAAAAGACTGCCATTCAAAAATAGCTCTGGGTTCCGCCATACGCCAAAAGCGAAATTGCGCGCGACGCAGGAAACGAGCTACGGTAATACCTTCCATTCTGCCCTACTCTGTTTTAGCGGTTGTAACGTGACCGTTTAAGATTACAAAAGAGTAGCGAATCGACACCTTAAAAGCGACTGAATTCGCAAGCTTTTTGGTACACTACTCCGCTCGCTCGAAAGTGACTTTTATACCATGACTGTATCTATCAAAACCCCAGAAGAAATCGAAAAAATGCGCGTCGCAGGCAGACTGGCCAGCGAGGTGCTGGATATGATTGAAGAACATGTTAACCCTGGGGTAACCACCGACGAGCTGAATAAAATTTGTCACGACTATATTGTCGACCATCAGGGAGCCATCCCGGCGCCGTTAAATTACCGCGGCTTCCCGAAATCGATTTGCACGTCTGTCAATCATGTAATCTGCCACGGCATTCCGAGTGAGAAAAAACTTAAGAAAGGCGACATCATCAATATTGATGTAACCGTGATCAAAGATGGCTATCACGGGGATAACAGTCGCATGTACTTCGTAGGCAAACCCACCGTGCTAGGTAATCGCCTGTGCGACGTCGCTCGCGAAGCGATGTTTGTCGGCATTAATCTAATTAAACCTGGTGTCCAACTCGGCGATATTGGTTTCGCTATTCAGCAACACGTTGAGAAGAACAACTTTTCAGTGGTACGCGAGTATTGTGGCCATGGGATTGGTAAGATCTTTCACGAAGAGCCGCAAGTTTTGCACTATGGAAAACAAGGCACCGGCATGGAGCTGAAAGAAGGCATGACCTTCACTATTGAACCGATGATTAATGCCGGCCGCAAAGAAACCAGATTGCTGGCCGACAACTGGACCGTGGTTACGCGCGATCATTCTTTGTCAGCACAATGGGAACACACTTTGCTGGTGACCCCGACTGGGCATGAGATTCTAACTCAGTCGGCCAATTCAGTAAGCGCATAGCGTTTGCGTAAGCGGTTAAGGCATGCGTCTCCCCAAGTCCAAACTGCTGAAGCTGGCGACGCTCAAAAAAGCGTTCAGCCAATCAGAAAACCCGATCGCTGAATTTAAGAGTGCGTTGAAGCATGCTCATGCGCAATTGGCCGAAGTTCAACATCAAGGGATTTCTGCCGCTGAGTTGGTAGAACAATATACTTGGGTGGTCGACCGGCTTGTTGTTTTAGCTTGGGAACACTTCAGCAGCAGCGATATAGAAGCCAAAGTCTCTTTGGTTGCAGTGGGGGGTTATGGACGCGGCGAACTACATCCACACTCGGATGTTGATCTACTGATCCTGCTTGAACGAGAAAACTATACCGAGCTACAACACACTATAGAATCATTCCTGAGGTTCCTATGGGACATAGGTTTCGAGGTAGGCCACAGCGTTCGCTCAATTAAGGATTGCATTAAAGAAGCGCGGGCCGACATCACAATAATGACGAATCTGTTGGAGTCTAGGCTGCTTGATGGCGACCTAGCACTATTGCAGTCACTCGACGACAAGCTGCGTAATGGCCGCCTGTGGTCCAATGAAAAGTTCTTCACAGCCAAATACGAGGAACAACTAGAGCGTCATGCCAGCTACCAAGAAACCGCCTATTCACTAGAACCGAATCTCAAGGAAAGCCCTGGTGGCCTCCGAGACTTACAAACAATTCTATGGGTTTATAACCGTCACTTTGGCGTCCGCTCGTTCAAAGAAATGAAGGACCAAGGTCATCTTAATAATGATGAATACCGATTACTGGTGCGTGCCCGCAATATGTTATGGAAGCTTCGTTGTGGTTTGCATCTCAATAATGGTCGACGGGAAGACCGCCTCTTATTCGACAATCAACGTCAGCTAGCCACCGATTATGGGTACGAAGACACCGCAGGACATCTAGCCGTTGAACAACTGATGAAGCGGTACTATCGCACTGCGAAACTGGTCATTTATTTGAATGAAGTGTTGTTGAGCCACTACCGCGTATCGCATAGCAAGCGCTTTTCACTCGGTGTGAGCAAGACACTGGGCAAGGATTTCCTACTCAAGAATAAAATGATTGAAGCGCGTTCAGTCGATATCTTTGAACAACGACCCGCCGCCATGATGGAACTGTTCCAGTTGATGCAACAGCATCACGTGGATGCGATCCATCCAGACACTATTCGTGCAATACGTGCAAGTTTGAGCTCAGTAACGCCCAAAATTCGAGCCAGCCAAACCTGCAAGAAATTATTCCTAGAATTATTTAGCAATGAGGGTAACGATCTAGGTAATGTACTTTCGCGCATGAACGACTACGGCGTTCTCGGCGCCTATCTACCTGTCTTCGGTGCCATTGTCGGGCAGATGCAGCATGATCTGTTTCATGTCTACACCGTAGATGGGCATACCTTGAAAGTGATTCAAAACCTGATGCAGTTGCGAATCAATGAAGAAGAGTACCCGCTGGCGAGCCGCGTGTTAGATGGGTTATATAAACCCGAAAGACTACTCGTCGCCGCACTGTTCCATGACATCGCTAAGGGGCGCGGTGGCGATCACTCGGTACTTGGCGAAAACGACGCGATCCAGTTCAGCCTGGACCATGATTTGAGTGACTATGATTCAAAATTGGTGGGATGGTTAGTGCGCAATCATTTAATCATGTCGCACTTCTCTCAACGCCGAGATATTTCCGATCCTGACGTCATCCGTGAGTTCGCCGCAATTGTGGGCGACCACGAGTACCTAGATAACCTCTACCTCCTCACCCATGCCGATATACGCGGAACCAGCCCCAAGGTTTGGAATGCGTGGAAGGGACAATTGCTGATGGAGCTGTACAAAGCCACCAGCCAGGCACTGGATCGAGGTGAGGCGCGGCCCATTAACGAGCAAGCGCACGTTGAAGACGATCAAGCAGCGGCGCTGGAAAGACTTAAGGCTCAGCTTGGTAGTAACTTCACTCCCGATCTTGAACAACGAGTGCATGAGTTCTGGTCGACGCTACGCAACGATTACTTCATTCGTAATGAGCCTTATTACATCGCCTGGCACGCAGCAAGCTTGTGTCAAAGCGCTGCAATCGAACTCCCGATTGTCTCGGTTCGTTATAGCGAACGTTTAGAGGCGAATATGGTATTTATCGTTGCCCCAGAATCCAAAGAGTTGCTCGCGAAAGTCACCTTTGGCTTTGACTTTCTCGAACTCAGCATTATTGAAGCGCAGCTGCAAAATAGCCGCAGCGGCTTAGCGCTGTACTCATTCAACTCCACCAGTGCTGACTTTAAGGCAATTCGTGAGCCACAAAAACTTCGCCAAGTGGAGCAGCGATTGCGGCACCGAATATTGCAACACGACGGCGACCAATTGATTTCACGTCGCAGTGCATCACGGGCCCTTAAACACTTCCCTATTGCCACCAAGATCATTTTTTCCCAAACGCACCCCGGCTACACGGTGATGGAAGTTAGTGCGCAAGATCAACCCGGCTTATTGCACAATGTCGCACTCATATTGCAACGTAACAACATCAAACCAGTAAGCGCTAAGATTGCCACTTTTGGCGAGCGCGCGGAAGACGTATTCTTTATTCAAATGCCTGATGGTACGCCAGTTGTAGACGAAGATTTACTGGCTTCTCTTGAACAGGATTTGAGTGAAGCTTTGAATAAGAACTCCACCAGCGGGAAGCGCTCACGTGTCGCCTAACGCTGCCCAAACGATGACTTCACTTTTCAACAGACAACCCATCAATCAACTACATGAATACACAAGATCTGGCCTCCATCATTGACCAAGCTTTTGATCAACGCAGCAGCTTCAGCCCAACCTCAGCTCCCGCAGAGATTCGCGATGCCGTAAACCAGGCTATCCTATTGCTTGATACCGGCGCTGAGCGCGTCGCTGAACATAATGCCAACGGTGAATGGGTGGTAAATCAGTGGCTTAAAAAAGCGGTGCTGCTTTCCTTTGCACTGAACGACAATACAATGGGCGGTACTGCAGAAGCGCGTTTTTTTGATAAAGTGCCTAGCAAGTTTGACGGCTATGACGAGGCCGCTTTTCGCGATGGTGGTTTTAGAGTTGTACCACCTGCTGCGGCCCGCAAGGGTTCTTTCATTGCGCCTGGCGTGGTGGTAATGCCAAGCTATATCAATATCGGCGCCTACGTTGACGAGGGCAGCATGGTTGATACTTGGGCCACTGTTGGATCGTGCGCGCAGATCGGCAAGAATGTGCACTTATCAGGCGGTGTGGGCATTGGTGGCGTTCTCGAGCCCATTCAAGCCGGCCCAGTAATCATTGAAGATAATTGCTTTATTGGCGCTCGCAGTGAAATTGTCGAAGGCGTGACGGTTGGACGAGGATCGGTGATTTCGATGGGCGTTTACATTGGCCAAAGCACCAAAATATACGATCGCGAGACAGGGGAAGTTCACTATGGCCACGTGCCTGCCGGATCAGTCGTTGTATCGGGTTCCTTGCCCGCTGAGGATGGAAGCCACAGTTTGTATTGTGCCGTAATCGTTAAGAAAGTAGACGACAAAACACGCTCCAAAACAGGTTTAAACGAATTATTGCGCGTAGATTAAGACATGTCTGATCATCCAGCACTCGCACTCACTAAAGAGCTCATTGGTGCCGAATCCGTCACCCCTGAAGACGCAGGCTGCCAACGACTAATGGCCGAACGCCTATCTGCAGTAGGGTTTAGCATTGAACACCTACCCTA
>CALJJR010000227.1 GCA_937973905.1 uncultured Arenicella sp.
CCAGCTGAGCTACAGGCGCGTAACTCTTCAATTATATTGTCATCCTGCGAGCGAATTCGAAGCAAGTTCGAAGCCAACTCTTTTAATGGCAGCGGGCGCGTTATAAAACCGCAAGCGCTCGAACTCACTTTAAGGCGTGGAATTATAGTGAATGCTTGGCCGCTTGGCTATTGTTGTCTTTGGTTCAATAGAAAACCGCTACGCTTTGACGCCCGGTCATCACCAGTTGTTTATCAGAATTCCATACCTGCATGTCTTGGCTTGAATAACCCTGTTTGGCGTCTTCACCGCAGGTGCGCATTAGCCACCATCCATCCTTCGTGCTGAATTCAGTCTGTAGGAAATTGACGGACCAATTCATTGAACTGATCGGTGCAAATTCTTTGAACATCGGCAGTACCGCGGGCGGTGGCATATCGCCTAAAGCGAGTAAGGCTGTGGTATTGGCTTCAACTTGTTCTTTGAAACGAATCCACAGGTAGTGGTCACACTCATCAGAGCCGCTGAACGGAAAACTACCCTGAGCAAGCAAACAGTCAAAATTCGCGGTGAAGACGGGGCCTGGGCCCTGTTCGAAGAAGTCCTTCGACTCTTTAACGTCACGGCACTGGGGAGGTGATTTAAAGTCATGCCCCAAGCGCGAGTCACGTGTTGCGCCGAAGCAGAAGACGGCGTGGGTGGCCAGACCTTTTTCTCCGACTATGGTTGCCTCAACAAAGGTGACTGATTTTCCTTGTCGAAGAGCTCGGCTATGGATTGTTACTGCACCGCCCGCAGGCCCGATGAAATTGATTTGTGCAGAGCGTAGTGGCGGTAGGGTGGGGTGATCTCGGAGAGCCCCTTGCAAGCATAGTGCCGCGGATAATCCGCCATAAGTTGTTCGACCCTGCATCCAGTTCTCTGGAATGAACACCGACCAGTGATCTTCTTGTGGTTGGATGCTTTCAATGAGCTCGTTGTATCCGACAGCCATAGCTATTTCATTTTCTCTTTTAGCAGTTGATTGGCGATCTGCGGATTGGCTTTGCCTTGGGATTTCTGCATAACTTGGCCGACCAAAAAGCCAATCACTTTATCGTTCCCGTCTTTGAATTGCTGTACCTGATCAGGGCAGTTAGCAATCACTTCATCGACGATGGTTTCAATGGCACCGGTGTCGGTGATTTGTTTTAATCCTTTCGAATCGATTATCTCATCAACCGATCCCTCTTGATTCCAGAGCGCTGCAAAGACTTGCTTCGCGGTTTTTCCCGAGAGCGTGTCGTCCGCCAGCCGATCAAGTAATTCAGCAAGTTGCGCTGATCGGATGGGTGATTCTTCAATACTCAGTTCAGATTTGTTTAGGTTGGCAAACAGCTCGCCGGTCATCCAATTGGCGATTGTTTTGTTGTCACTATCGGATGCCGCTGCCACACGCTCAAAATAGTCTGCAGTTTCTCGTTCACTGGTTAACAATTCGGCATCGCTGGCGTTTAGGTCGTAGTCTGTCTCAAAGCGAGATCGTTTTGCTTCCGGTAATTCTGGCAGGCGAGCTCTAATCTCCTCGATAAAACTGTCTTCAAGAACCATTGGTGGCAGATCTGGGTCTGGGAAGTAGCGATAATCATGTGCTTCTTCTTTTGAGCGCATAGAGCGAGTTTCGTGATTATCAGCATCGTAAAGGCGGGTTTCTTGGACTATTTCGCCGCCGTCTTCCAAGATGTCGATTTGCCGCTCAATTTCGTACTCAATGGCACGCTCAACAAACCGAAAGGAGTTGATGTTTTTTAGCTCGGTGCGAGTACCTAGCTCCTGTTGCCCGCGCGGGCGAACAGATACATTGGCATCGCATCGGAAAGAGCCTTCCTGCATGTTGCCGTCACAAATCTCGATATAACGAACCAATGCGTGCAGCTTGCGCAAGTAAGCAACGGCTTCGCTGGGCGAGCGCATATCCGGTTCTGAAACTATCTCCAATAAAGGTGTGCCAGCTCTATTTAGATCGATGCCCGTTTCATTTTGAAAATCCTCATGCAAGGATTTGCCAGCATCTTCTTCCAGATGGGCTCGGGTGATCCCAATCTGCTTCGTTCCATCTTCGGTTTCAATATCGAGCGTACCAGCGCCGACAATCGGCAGCGCCATTTGCGAGATTTGATAGCCCTTAGGAAGGTCCGGGTAGAAATAATTTTTGCGCGCGAACACATTGGTGCGGTTTATATGCGCGTCCACGGCGAGGCCAAAGCGCACTGCCAATCGAACTGCTTCATGGTTCATGACTGGTAATACGCCAGGCAAAGCAATATCAACAGCGCTGGTTTGTGTGTTGGGTTCAGCGCCGTAGGCGATGGAGCTGCCAGAAAAAATCTTGCTCTGGGTTTGCAGCTGCGCGTGTACCTCAAGGCCAATCACAACTTCCCAGTGTTTATCCCAGCTAAACATTAAGCCACCTCCAAAGAAGGTGCCGTAAGTGTGTGCCAATCAGTTTCTAATTGAAACTGATGTGCGACCTTAAGTAGCCGTGATTCTTGTAGATACGGAGTAATGAGTTGCAGGCCGATCGGTAAACCATTACTGCTCAATCCGCATTGGATAGAAGCCGCAGGCAAACCCGCTAGGTTTACTGGGATGGTATAGATATCGTTGAGGTACATAGCGACCGGATCGTCACTGCGACTACCGTGAGTAAATGCCGTCGTTGGCGTAGTCGGCCCTATTAACACGTCTACTTGTTGAAAAAGAGAATCGAAATCATTAGAAATCAATCTTCGTACCTTTTGCGCCTTTGCATAGTAGGCATCGTAATAGCCTGATGAGAGCGCGTAAGTCCCGATCATAATTCTGCGTTTTACTTCTTCGCCAAAACCTTCGCTACGAGTGCGAGCATACATTTGCCCTAAGTCATCATAGTGTTCAGTTCGATACCCATACCGCACCCCGTCAAAGCGCGCTAAGTTTGAAGATGCCTCAGCTGGAGCAATCACGTAGTAGGCGGCTAGCGCAAGCTTGGCATTGGGCAGTGACACATCGACCACGCTTGCCCCTAAGCTTTCATAGACTTTGATTGCATCCGCCACTCGTTGAGCGATTTCATCGTCTAAGCCTTCGCCAAAAAACTCTTTTGGCAACCCAATTTTCAGGCCGTCCAGAGGCGTGTTCAAGTCGCGCGTGAAATCTTCGTTTTCAATTTCAACTGACGTGGAGTCGCGCTTATCGAATCCAGTCATCGAATTCAGGAGTAGTGCTGCGTCCTCAGCGGTATGGGTGACAGGAGCAGCCTGATCGAGTGACGAAGCAAAGGCGATCATGCCATAGCGAGAGCAGCGCCCATAACTAGGCTTGACACCAGTTAAACCACAGAATGCGGCAGGTTGACGAATGGAGCCGCCAGTGTCGGTGCCAGTACTGGCGGGCACAAGTTGCCCAGCCACGGCTGCGGCAGATCCGCCGGAACTGCCTCCAGGTACTCGGGAGACTTCATTTCCCCAAGGGTTAAGAACATCACCGAAGTAACTATTTTCATTGGAGGAGCCCATCGCAAACTCGTCCATATTCGTTTTGCCGAGCGAGATAGTGCCGGCGTCACTTAAGCGGTTTACAACCGTTGCGGTATAAGGCGCGGTGAAGTTTTCCAATATCTTAGAACCACAGGTCGTGCGCGTACCGTCGATGCAAAATATATCCTTGTGCGCTATCGGCAAGCCAAGCAACGGTTTGTCAGACCCAGCAGCGCGTTCTTCATCAGCGTGCTTGGCTGCAGCTAATGCGGTTTCAGGGTTAACGCTGATAAATGCGTTTAACTCGGAGCTAGCAATTCGCGCTAGGTAGTCGCTGGTTAATTCAACACTGGAGACTTGGCCGTGCTTAAGATCGGCAAGGTGCTGCTTTATGGTCTTAATGGTCACTGAATTCTATCCGTTGGTATCGTCGGTGCCGTTTGAGGATTGTTAGGGCACTGTTGTTCAATTGCGATGATTTGATTAAGGAAGGTTTAAACTTAATCGATTACTTTCGGAACCAAATACAATCCCCGCTCGGCTTGTGGGGCGATGGCTTGAAACTTTTCTCGCTGATTAGTTTCCGTTACCTCGTCAGATCTTAAGCGCAGGCTAGCATCAAATGGGTGGGTCATTGGTTCGATATCGGTGGTGTCACACTGCTCCATTTGCTCCACGAGACTGAGAATATTCGACAACTCTTGGCAGTATCGATCAACCTCGCCGTCATCGATATTCAGTTGCGAGAGACGAGCTATGGTGTGCACAGTTTTTGAATCTAGAGTCATGTGGTTTATTGAGAATTAATTTAGGTGCTAATCTGAGTTTTATCGATATCGTCGCCGATATAAATATCGCGGTGAAAGCTCTAATTGATGGCTATCCAATTGATGGCTAATAGCTAGTGGTTGAAAAGCAGTTTTGATGGTCGGATTGAGGGTCGTTTTCAGAGTCGAGATTTGTCTGCTAACCCAGCCGATTTGGTCGCGACACATATCAGCATCTAGCCCTAAAACCGCAACATAAATGAGTAGCTAAACAACCGTGTGGAATTGCGGTCGAACAAACCACGAAATTACCACAGTTACTGATTTTGTTGAATAGCGTGGCCGGTGTTTACGTTGTACAATCGCCGATTAATTTATAACAATATAAAACTCTCCCTCCGGTTACGGAAAGTTTCGGATTTTTTCTATGTTACGCAGCATTTTGGGCCTTTTTTCGAACGATTTGGCAATCGATCTTGGCACCGCCAATACTCTGATTTACGTCAAAGAAAAAGGCATCATTCTCAATGAGCCGTCGGTCGTGGCAATTCGGTATGCTCCGGGTGGTGGCCTGAGCAATAAGAGTATTTTGGCGGTCGGTGCAGATGCTAAGAAAATGCTTGGAAGAACACCGGGATCTATCAAGGCCATTCGGCCGATGAAAGATGGCGTTATCGCTGACTTCAATGTGACCGAAAAGATGCTCAAGCATTTTATTAAGAAGGCACAGGAAAATCGATTTTTACAGGGCAGCCCTCGAATCATTATTTGCGTGCCCTGTGGATCTACCCAGGTAGAACGACGTGCGATTCGCGAATCCGCTTACGGCGCTGGAGCTCGCGAGGTTTACCTGATTGAAGAACCTATGGCGGTTGCGATTGGCGCGAATCTACCAGTCGCTGAACCGACTGGGTCAATGGTATTGGATATTGGTGGTGGTACCACGGAAGTCGGTGTCATGTCACTTGGAGGGATGGTTTATTCCACGTCTTTACGGGTAGCCGGTGATACCTTCGACGAAGCCATCATCAATCATGTACGGCGTAACCACGGTTTATTGATCGGTGAGGCCTCGGCTGAACGAGTAAAGAAAGCAATCGCTACGGCTTGGGATAAATCTGAAGAGCGTGAAATGGAAGTTAAAGGCCGGGATATTGCTGAGGGCCTATCACGAGCCGTGACCCTGAGCAGCCGTGAAATCTACTCAGCTATCGCCGACCCTCTAGAATCAATCGTGCAAACGATTAAGCAAGCTCTCGAACAAACACCGCCTGAGTTGTCAGCTGATATTGGCGACAAGGGTATGGTGATCGCCGGTGGCGGTGCGTTAATGCGCGATATGGACCGCCGTTTGATGGAAGATACCGGCTTGCCGGTTGTGATCGCTGACGATCCACTCACCTGTGTTGCTCGTGGCTGCGGGCGGGCGCTTGAAGAGATGGACAATCTGGGCGACGTTTTCGCGCACGAGTAAGTTGACGCCGGTGCCGATTGACTTGAGCCTGACATGCGTTACCGATTATCTCAGCTAATTCGGGCCCAAGTCGTTTGACTCTTTCCGCCATCGATAACGTGTAGTCATGGCAAATCCTTTTCGTCGCAGTTCACAGTGGTCACAGTTCGGTCTGGTGGCTTTTTTCTGCGTTGCACTAATGATTGTCGATGGGCGCACTCATTGGTTAGATACCCCACGTAACGTGCTGTCGATTGCGGTCACTCCCGTGCAAATGTTAGCCTCAATGCCGAGCCGTGTCGAAGGTTGGATAACGGGGCAACTCGCTGCTGAGCCGGATATCAAGATTGCCTATGACAATCTGCGTAACGAGTATTTTCAGCTCAAATCGGAGGCTCTACTGCTGCGAGCCTTGCAGGAAGAGAATCAAGCCCTTCGAGCATTGCTAGATGCGTCGGAACGTCTGCAAGAAAAAATCACACTGGCAGAACTAATGAACGTTCAAATCGATCGTGACAATCACAGTATTCTGGTCGGTAAGGGTATCCGCCACGGAATTTACGGTGGGCAGGCGGTGATCGATGACCAAGGAGTTATCGGCCAAGTTATCGACGCGATGCCGTTTAATAGTAGCGTAATGTTGATAACAGACCCCGGTCATGCCATGCCTGTCCAGGTGCAGCGAACGGGATTGCGGACCTTGGTTTACGGCACCGGCAGTGTCTCCTTATTGCGGGTGCCGTTTCTAAATCAGAATTCGGATATTCAAGAAGGTGATGTGCTGGTCAGCTCTGGAATTGGTGGTCGCTTTCCCAATGGTTATCCCGTTGCGGAAGTCACCAGTGTCAAAATCATTGAAGACGAAAGCTTCATGCAGATTACTGCCCGACCGGTTGCTAAATTAGACCGATCAAACCACGTGTTATTGCTTGCCCGAGAACAAAAAGCCCAAAATACTTCGCAAAGGCTGCTGGACGCCCTCGTTGAAGAAGAGGATACACAATGAGCCCACGACGTAGTTCAGGTTTAACGCTTTTCTGGGCGTTTTCAGCGTCGATTTTTGCTGCTTTGGTGCTGAGCATTTTACCGCCTCCACAGTTGATATTTTACTTTTGGCCCGATTGGGTTGCCTTGGTTTTGTTTTATTGGGCACTCACCACGCCGCGCAGAATAGGGCCTTGGGTCGGTTTTTTAATTGGCACTCTCATGGAAGTGCTGTTTGTTCGTAGCTTTGGGGTCATGGGTTTTGGCCTCGCAACATTGGTATTTACCGTGAACCGGGCGCATCTCCAATTGCGAGTTCTTTCCGTTTGGCAACAAATCATTGTTGTTGGTTTGTTCATTGGTATATTTAAGCTGCTGACCGGTTGGCTATATGGCTTGATTTCGGGGTTTACCTTGAGCGCTGAGTATTTTTATTCGCTTGTTGGTTGTATGGTCAGTTGGCCATTTTTATTTATCCTGCTGCAAGAGTTGAGACGCTCAGTTCGCCTTGGAACAACTTGAATTAAAAGATTACCTGCGGGAAACCAACCTGATTCATGCGCGCTTGATCGCGCTGGTCATTTTGCTTGTCGTGTTGATGCTCGTGATACTGACGCGTGTTTGGTATCTGCAAATTTATCAACATCAACGCTTTGAGGTCCTGTCTAAGGATAATCGCGTTCGCTTGTTACCGGTGCCGCCAGTTCGAGGTCAGATCTATGACCGTAATGGCAAGGTGTTGGCGGAGAACATCCCAGTATTCACTCTGCAGGTGCTGCCATCGGAAGTTGACGACATGGATGCATTATTGAATGAGCTGGCCAAGATCATCCATATCTCGCCGGGTGAAATCAGCAAATTTAAGAGCCAGACCAGAGCTCGCCCAGACTTCGAGTCGCAAACCTTAAAAGTAAGTCTTACCGAAGAAGAAGTCGCTCGTTTTCTCGTGAATCGGCATCGTTTTGACGGAGCTGATGTCCAACCCAGGTTGCAAAGACACTACCCTTATGGCGGCGAACTTGTGCATGTTTTGGGTTATGTGGGGCGAATTAATCGAGCCGAAGCTGACAGCATTGACCAAGCCGCTTACAAAGGCACTGAGTATATTGGCAAGTTAGGTATTGAGGCTAAGTACGAATCTGACTTGCTCGGCAAGGTCGGTTTTAAACAGGTCGAAACCAATGCTCACGGTCGAATCGTGCGCACGCTAGACCGCAGCCCGCCGATATCGGGTGAGGATATTCACCTCAATATTGACGCCGACCTGCAAGTCAAAGCTAGGGAATACTTGGGTGACCGACGTGGCGCTGTTATCGCGATCGAGCCGAGTACTGGTGGTGTTCTAGCATTTGTTAGCACTCCGACCTATGACCCGAATAAATTTGTCAATGGTATCGACCACCGGTCTTACAACGCGTTGCGCGATGATATAAACCGGCCGTTGTTAAACCGCGCGCTAAATGGGCGCTATGCGCCAGGCTCCACGATTAAGGGTTTGGTTTCCTTGGCGGGCTTAGAAAATGGCTGGAATAAAAACACCGAAGTCGTGTGCCCGGGGTTTTATCGACTCAAAGGCAGCACCCATCGCTATCGGTGTTGGCGCCGCGGTGGGCATGGCTCGACGTCCATGTTGGAGTCGATCATGCAATCTTGCGATGTGTTCTACTATCAAATGGCCAATTCTCTCGGCATCGACAAGCTACATGATTTTCTACAGAAGTTTGGTCTGGGAGAACAAACTGGAATAGATTTAATTGGTGAACCCTCCGGGCTGATGCCGTCGAGAGAATGGAAGGAACGGGTTCGAGGCAATCCGTGGTATCCAGGTGAAACACTTATCACCGGCATAGGGCAGGGTTACATGTTGGCGACTCCATTGCAGCTAGGAGTGATGACCGCCACGTTGGCCAATCGTGGTAAACGCATCGAGCCGCGTTTGGTTAGCCAACTGACGCATGGCAGCGGTGATGAACAAGAGCAAATCGCCGTGCCTACCGGCGCCTTGTTAGCATCGGTTTCTGCACAGGCAAAGAACTACGACGTCATCATAGACGCTATGCGCGCGGTGGTGGAGCACCCGCGAGGAACGGCAAGACGTGTCGGTTTGGATGCGGAGTACACGATCGCCGGTAAAACTGGCACTGCTCAGGTTGTCTCAATTGCGCAAGGTGCACGGTATGATGAATCTAAGTTGACTGAATTTCAAAAAGATCACGCTTTGTTCGTCTCTTTTGCGCCTGTAGAAGAACCTAAAATTGCCGTGGCTGTTATCGTTGAAAATGGCGGTAGTGGTAGCGGAGTGGCAGCACCCGTTGCAAGAAAAGTGATGGACTATTATTTACTAGGAGTCGATGCCACCGAAGTGGAGGCTGCCGAAACGGAGACGGCTGCTTCCGAGCCTGCCGCGAATTCTGACGCAGTGCACGAGGCTGGCTGAAGTGTTAAGGCTGAAATTCGATTTGCCACTGTTAATGGGCTTGCTGATTCTTTGTGCCGTCAGCCTGGTGATTTTATATAGCGCGGGTGGGGAAAACCAGCGCCTGATCGTGAACCAATCAATACGGATGTTCGTGGCGATTATCGTGATGTTGGCGCTAGCTCAAGTTCGACCAGACTCTTGGTTTAGATGGTCGCCCTATATCTTTGGCGCCGGACTTATCATGCTCGGCTTAGTGTTGGTGATTGGATATACCGGCAAAGGCGCGCAGCGCTGGCTGGATTTGGGCTTATTTCGGTTCCAACCATCGGAATTAATGAAGTTGGGGGTGCCGATGATGGTCGCATGGGTGCTCACTCGTAAACCACTGCCACCGCAATCAGGGACACTCGTACTCGCAGCCGCGGTGCTATTGATTCCAGCAGGCCTTATTCTTAAGCAGCCCGATCTGGGTACGACCATCATGATCTTGGCTTCAGGCACCTTGATTATCTTTCTTGCAGGATTCGCCTGGAGGAGCATTGGTGTGCTTATGTTATTGGGCGCAATTGCAGCTCCATTTTTTTGGACCATGTTGCACGATTACCAGCAGCAACGAATTTTGACGCTGTTTGATCCTTGGTCGGATCCGCTCGGCGCTGGCTATCACAGTATTCAATCTATGATCGCGATTGGTTCTGGAGGTGCGCAGGGCAAGGGTTGGCTCAATGGTAGTCAATCCCAGTTGGAGTTCATTCCTGAACGGCACACTGATTTTATCTTTTCTGTATTCTCTGAAGAGTTCGGATTTATCGGAGTGCTAATGTTGTTTCTGCTCTACGTGGGTATAACTGCGCGTGGGCTTTACATTGCGTACTACACTAAGGACACCTATTCGCGATTGCTCGCCGGTAGTTTGTCGATGACGTTCTTCTTTTATGTGTTCGTAAATATCGGCATGGTGGCAGGAATGTTGCCGGTGGTCGGAGTACCGCTGCCACTAATTTCGTACGGCGGGACCTCTATGGTGACTCTGATGGCTGGCTTTGGTATCTTGATGGGCATTCACAATCATCGCAGCTTAATGTCACGTTAGCTTACTCAACCCTTCTTAACCATTCTAACTAAACACTGATGTCAAAATTTATATTCACTCTTCTTGCTAGCCTGATCATTTTGCAGAATTCAGCAATGGCGATTGAGCCTTCGAGCCATCCAAGGTTGCAGGCCATCGTCGATGAGTTGGTCACCAGTGGTTTGTACTCAGAGGAGGAGATAAACCAAGTATTTGCGGCGGCTGAGTTTAAACAAAGTGTGCTTGATGCGATGCAAAGCCCCGCCGAGTACAAATTAACCTGGGGGAAGTATCGCAAGATCTTTATTCAAGATGACCGTATCAATCAAGGTGTGGATTTTTGGCTGGAGCATCAAGCTGCACTGGATCGCGCAGAGCAAGAATACGGAGTGCCGGCGAGCATGATTGTTGCCATTCTCGGGGTGGAATCCAAATTTGGGCGCTACAAAGGCAAGCACAAAGTGCTGGACAGTCTAGTCACCTTAATTGTCGGTTTTGAACGCAGAAGTAAGTTCTTCGCTTCCGAGCTCAAAGAGTTTTTAATTCTAACCAAAGAAAATGGGATGGACCCCACAGAAATTTTAGGCTCGTATGCGGGTGCTGTTGGGTTTCCGCAGTTTATTTCCAGCAGTTATCGAAATTACGCGGTTGATTTTAGCGGTGATGGAAAAACCGACTTAATTGATCAAGTCGAGGACGCAATCGGTAGCATTGGCAATTATTTTGTCGAAAATGGTTGGCATCGAGGCGAGCCGGTTACGTCGATATCGCATGCCGTTTTACCGCAGGCTGTGAAAGATTTGGCCAGCCGCAAACGCAAGGTTCAGCACACAGCGGCAGAGTTACGAACTCTTGGTGCACCAGTAGCAGAGTCGCTGTCGGATGATGAGCGTTTGGGCGTATTGATGCTAAATATCAACGATAAAGTACCAGATGAAACCAAGCGAGATGTTTATCTAGTGCGCGCTGGCGACACCGCATGCCAGATCGCAGAAGCGCACAAGGTGTCTTGCCAAGAGCTTTTCCGCGTCAACAAGCTCAACCGGCGCGGTGATATTTTTCGCGGCCAACGGCTTAAGTTGCCAGCGCAGGCCTTGCAGCCATCACCGGTTGCCGAAGGTCAGAAGTGGCAGGTGAGTGGTGCTGCTGCAGTAGCTAATTCGAGTGAGGCGATTGACGAGACTCGCGAAATTCCGCGGTACTTTTTCACCCATCACAACTTTTACGTGATTACTCGTTACAACCAGAGCGTGCTATATGCGATGGCCGTCCAGGACTTGTCCACCGAACTCGCCAAGACCTATGAGGCGAGACGTGCTGCGCCAGTGGCGGGTGCAAGCTAATGAAAAAGCTCGTCTTTTTGGCTTTTCTTGTCTGCTTCAATCTAGAAGTCGTATTGGCACAGGAAAGCGAGATTTTCAAAGCATTTGACACGCGCTTGCCGTTGCCAGAGATCGACGCGACTGCCTGGGCTTTGGTTGAATATGAGAGCGGGCAATTGATTTTAGGCAAGCACGCTGATTTGCCATACCCGCCTGCCAGCATTACTAAGCTGATGACTAATTACGTGATCTACAACGCTCTCGAGAGCGGGCGTGTGGGTTTGAGCGATGAGGTCTCAATCAGTGAGCAGGCGTGGAGGGCTGAGGGCTCGCGGATGTTCGCAGAAGTGAATAGCAAGGTCAGCTTAGAGAAGTTATTGAAAAGCACGGTTATTCAATCTGGCAACGATGCTGCGATTGCGTTAGCCGAGCACACTGCCGGTAGTGAACTCGGGTTTGCGCAGATGATGAATGATGCTGCTGAGAGGCTGGGTCTAAATCATTCTAATTTTGCCAATAGTACTGGCTTACCTGCCCAGGGGCACGCCATGTCTGCGCACGATATCGCTCGTCTTAGTGCCGCCATTATTCGTGAACACCCAGAGTATTACGAGTGGTACGCGGAAAAGTCGTTTCGGCACAATAATATTACTCAATACAACCGCAATAAACTTATCTGGAAGGACAGCAGTGTTGATGGTTTGAAAACCGGTCACACAGAGGCGGCTGGGTTTTGCCTCGTGGGTTCGGCTCAGCGTGATGGGCGCCGATGGATTGCTGTGGTGCTAGGCTCCACTGATGAAAAAACTCGAGAAAAAGCGGTGCTTGATCTGCTCAACTATGGGTTTGCAGCCTTTAGACCATTATCAATGCTTGACGAGCAAGGTGGATTAACCAGTGCGCGCGTGTTTTCCGGAGAAGTAGATGAGGTGTTGTTGCAGGCTGAGAGCGCTGCAAAGCTTGTGGTTCCCGCAGGACGGGAGAAAGACGTTAAAACGGAATTTCAACTTAGCCCACACTATCTGGCACCAATCGAACTAGGTCAAGCCATGGGAATTGCCACTGTAACCTTAGATGACAAGGTGCTCGCCGATATTCCAATAATTGCCATGAGTACCATAAAAGAAGGCAGCTGGTGGAAGCGTATTGTCGACAGCGTGAAACTAAAATTGAGTAGTTTTCAATCCGATGACTAAGCCAGACGATAACGACCACAAAGATGGCTTTGACTTACTGGAATACCCATGTGAATTCCAGTTTAAGGCGATGGTGAAAGTGGCTGGCTTGGAAGAAGGGCAATCTGCCGTTAGCGCAATGGAGATTCTGATCAAGTCACAGAATCTCGGCGAATTATTATCCATCACTAGTGCGGTTTCTCGCACTGGCCGCTATGAATCCGTAAGTTTGACACTATATCTGGAAGCCCGCGATCAACTTGAAGCAATTTATGCAGCGCTTGCTAATGACCCCAATGTGGTTATGACGCTGTAAACTTCCATCATCAATGGCTATTCCGCCGCCAAACTCACGTCAGAAAAAAACTACCCGTTCAGGTCGAGATATCGAAATCCTGAGGTTTGGCATTGTCGA
>CALJJR010000228.1 GCA_937973905.1 uncultured Arenicella sp.
AAGCGAACGTAGCGAATAAAGGAGCCCTCAGCCCGGGCGGCCAAGGCCGCCGTGAGCCAAGCGGACGTAGCGAATAAAGGAGCCCTCAGCCCGGGCGGCCAAGGCCGCCGTGAGCCAAGCGGACGTAGCGAATAAAGGAGCCCTCAGCCCGGGCGGCCAAGGCCGCCGTGAGCGTAGCGAACGTAGCGAATAAAAAAAGGCACTAACCGCCTAAGCGGTTAGTGCCTAAAACAAACTAAATAGTGTAGGGGTGGGGATTATTTAGTTTGGGTTTCAAATGAAAAACAACAGTGTGATGTTTCGTTCGCTCCATCACACGGGTACTACATTACCAAAAACCACGTGTCTGACATGTGTATATTACGCTCGAGTAATCAAAGTTAATTTGTTGGTAACAAATTAACTTTGCCAGGCTGGCCGGCCTGTTAAGCGTGGGTGAGGAAAGTTCCCACGCCGCTTCGAGCATCAGTAACAGATATCTAACACCGTGTAATTATTAGACCTACCATTGATCTGAATCATTACTTCATCGTCTAATTCTTTTTTCAGCAACGCACGCGCTAGCGGTGAATCAATGCTAATCTCGCCATTTTGAGTGTTTGTCTCATCCGGACCTACGATTCGGTAGCGATGCTCTTCTCCATCGTCATCCTCTAGTGTCACAGTCGCGCCGAAAAAGATTTGGCCAGCATTGCCTATTTGATCAATCACCTTTAGGTCTGGCATGCGTTTTTGTAGATATCGAATGCGCCTATCAATCTCTGCTTGTTCTTTCTTGCGGTAAATATATTCTGCGTTTTCAGAGCGATCACCCTCGGCCGCCGCCGCTGCTAGCGCATCATTGACAACTCGGCGTTTTTTCCAAAGATGTTTCAGTTCTTTTTCCAGCGCCGAGTATCCAGCAGGGGTAATATAAGGCGAAGATTTTTCCGCAGGTGGTCGCCATCTAGACATGTTTGTGTGTTGATAATTCTTGAACCCGGTAGAGCTTACAAGCATACTGCCCAGCCATGACCGCGTTATCTTGAAATAGGACGTCGATGATAAACCGCGCTGAAGAACTTTTAAAACATACCTTTGGTTATGCCTCTTTCCGCGGGCAGCAGAAAGAGGTGATTCAAGCAGCTCTCGACGGGCGTGATGCCCTAGTTTTGATGCCCACCGGTGGTGGGAAATCCTTGTGCTATCAAATCCCGGGCTTGGTTCGAGAAGGTATGGCGATTGTGGTTTCACCGCTAATTGCCTTGATGCAAGATCAGGTGGCGGCACTGCAACAGCTAGGGATCAATGCGGCGGTACTGAATTCGACCCTAACGGCCGAGCAAACAGGGCAAACGCTGCGACAAATTCACGAGCAGCAATTGCAACTGCTTTACATAGCGCCAGAAAGATTGCTGCAAGAAAGCACTCTGCAGCGACTCATGGATGTCCCGCTTTCTCTAATAGCCATTGATGAGGCGCACTGCGTTTCTCAATGGGGGCATGATTTTCGTGCAGATTACCTTGGCTTGCATGTCTTGCAGCAGGCGTTTCCTCAAGTGCCTAGAATTGCATTGACGGCTACCGCAGACGATCGGACCCGCGAAGAAATTATTACACGCCTCGCGCTCGATGCGCCGGCGACCTTTGTTAGCAGCTTTGACAGGCCTAATATTCGTTACACGGTTAAGCCCAAGGGTGACGCTAAGTCGCAGTTGATTACATTCCTACAGGATTATAAAGGTCAGGCTGGCATCGTTTACTGCATGTCTCGCAATCGGGTGGACGGTATTGCCGCCTGGCTCCAAGGTCGAGGCGTTGACGCATTGCCCTATCACGCGGGCATGTCGGCGCAAGAGCGCGCACAAAACCAGGATCGGTTTTTACGTGAAGATGGCATCGTGATGGTGGCGACCATTGCTTTTGGAATGGGGATAGACAAACCTGACGTGCGATTTGTCGCCCATTTAGACTTGCCCAAGAGCATCGAAGCTTACTACCAAGAAACAGGGCGTGCCGGCCGCGATGGGCTGCCCAGCGAGGCTTGGATGATCTACGGGCTCCAAGATGTAATGCGAATTGTGAAAATGGTGCAGGAATCTCAGGCGAACGAACAGTTCAAGCGAATTGAGCGAGCCAAAATCGATAGCTTGCTTGGTTGGTGTGAAGCCACCACCTGTCGGCGGCGTGCGTTATTGTCCTATTTTGGAGAGAGCGGTGACGGCGGTTGCGGAAATTGTGATATTTGTCGAAACCCACCGCGCACTTGGGACGCCACCGAGTCGGCGCAAAAGCTGCTTTCCAATATTTATCGAATGGAACAGCGCTTCGGTTCAGGCCATGTGATAGATGTTTTACGCGGCAAACAAACGGCCAAGGTGAATCAATTTGGTCACCACAAGCTATCAACCTACGGAGTGGGTAGTGATTTAAGCGATCAGCAATGGCGCTCCATTCTTCGTCAGCTAATAGTGCAAGGTTATTTATTTATAAACGACGCCGCTTACGGCGCCATTCAACTTACTCAAAAATCCCGAGCCTTATTGCGCGGTGAAATCAAACTGTTTTTGCGTGAAGATGTATTTCCGGCCAAAACGTCCAAACCTGCATCCTCCAGCAACAAGGCAAAAGCGGTATTAGAGATGAATGCTGAAGACGAGAATTTATTCGACGCCCTAAAGTCTCTGCGAAAGTCGCTTGCTGATGAGCTCGGGGTGCCGCCATTTCACATTTTTCATGACGCAACGCTGTTGGAGATGATCCAATTCAAACCGCAAAACAATGACCAATTGTTGGCGATTAACGGAATAGGGGCGGTGAAACTAGAGCGATTTGGCAAAGACTTCTTAGACTTATTAGCAGACTTTTCTTGAGTTTAAGCAGTTGACTGTGCCTGTTTGCGGCGATCGGCATAGTGCAAGCCAATCAAGACAGTCATCCAAACTCCTGTGATTAGCAATGAAATCCAAAGCACACTGTTCCAACCGAGATTAAACAACAACCAACCAGCGCCAAACGCGGCTGTAGCCTGCACAGTAAAAATTAAGAAATCGTTCAGGGCTTGCGCTTTAAAGCGCTCAGCGTCGCTGTAACTTCTTGGCAGTAATGAAGTGCTGGTCAAGAACATAAAGTTCCACCCCAAACCAAGCAGCACCAATGCCCACCAGTAGTGCACGACTTCGACCCCGCCAAACCCGATCACTACCACCAACAGATAGAGCGCCAATCCAATCAATAAAAGACTGGTTCGCATCCCACGTTTAACTAAGTAGCCGGAAAGTAACGAAGGTAGAAACATCGCAACAATATGCGACTGAATGACCAGGCGCGTATGGTCGATGGAGTGCTCATTCAGGTGATGCATGCTAATCGGCGTAGCCGTCATAACGAGCGACATCACACCGAAGCCCACTGCGGCTGACCCCATAGCAATTAGAAAAATAGGCTGGCGCAGTATCTCAATCAGACTGCGGCCTGAAGTTGAATGTTGTTCGGCTGAAAACTGCTGATTTTTAAACTGACTGAGAACTAAGAGCCCAATAAATAACACTGCAATTGCGAGTATGAAAGAGCCAGCAAAACCAGCCGGAGAGGCCATCATGTCTTTGCCAGTTGCTCCCAGCCATGGGCCGATAACGGCAGCGAACAAGTTTGCCAATAACCCCAGGGTAAGTCCGTCAGCTTGTTGTTTTTCCCCAGACGTGTTTTCGAGAATGATAAAACGACCTTGTTGGGTAAAGGCGGCGTTAAAACCCACCAACAACATAGCTGTCACCAACAGCCAAAAGTTGCTGGTGACGGCAGCAAAATAAGCCAGGCTCAACCCGGTAATTGCCAACACTATTCCTGTGGCCATACCGATCTTACGACCTACTTTCTGCATCCACAATGCAGCCGGTATGGTGGCGGTGGCGGTCCCTACAATTAGCACGGCACTTGGCAACGTCGCCAACTTGGGGTCGGGCGCTATGGCCGCACCGAGCAGGCCCGTGACCAACACCATCATAGAGATCACGGTGAAGCTTAACGCCATGACGGCGGAGATCACATAAACGTTTTTATTGAGATTGAACATCGGGTTAGAGGCGGCGAGAGAGCTGAGGGAGCATATCGGTGCGAGCGAGACGATACAAGCAGTGTGTTGGAGGTCTAATCAGCACTATAATTGCACGATGAATCGACTCGACGAAATTGTTGCATCTATAGAGCAGCGTAGTGCACCCCCGGTCCATTTGTGGCACCCCGAGCGTCATGGCCAGATAGATATTGCCATCAATGCTCAGGGGCATTGGTTCCATGAGGGTGGTGAAATTAAACGACCAGAGCTCGTGAAACTGTTCGCTTCAATTTTATGGTTTGAGGCCGACGAATATTTTTTGGTCACGCCTGCTGAGAAGCTCAGGATAGCCGTTCATGATGTGCCATATGTCATTCAGCAAATGGAGTTCGTTGACGAACACTGGGTGGCTACGACTAATACCTCAGAAAAATTGGTGGTGGGTGAAGAACACCCAGTCGCGGTGAGACGCTATCAGCAGCAACCGGTGCCATATATTCGTGTGCGCTATGACCTATGGGCGCGCTTAAGTCGAGCGGTCTATTATCAATGGATAACGGACGCTTTAGAGGCCGGTGACCCTGAGAACCTCACCTTGACCAGCGGCGACTATCAATTTAGTCTCGGCGGCCGTGATTAACTGCTCAGACCGCGTGCCTGTTGTTGAGTAATCGCTGCTTTGGTTTTTAGATAGCTCGCGAAGCGTTGTGGTTGAATGGCGCCTGACTCTACCGCCGCAAGCACCGCACATCCGGGTTCGTTCTCGTGGCGGCAGTCACGAAATCGACAAGCACCAATTTGCTTGGCAATCTCAATGAACCCATGTTGCAGTTGTTGCTGATCAATGTGCCATAAGCCAAACTCGCGGATGCCCGGAGAGTCTATTAATTTGCCGCCTCTGGGCAAGTGAAAGAGCTTGGCCTGAGTCGTTGTGTGCGTGCCTTCGCCGCTGCTCTTAGAAAGCGCCCCTACGGCCAATTTGGCCTCTGGCAATAGAGTATTTATCAGTGAAGATTTACCCACCCCAGATTGTCCGACAACAATGCTGGTGCGGTCAGCGATGAGCTCTGGAACATCACCGAGTTGTGGAGTTTGATGCCTGGAGCTAACGATTTGGGTCACCCGGTAACCAAGCGACTCGTACAGTGCCAGCATTTCTCGCAGCGGCTTTTCATTTTCAGCATCCATGAGGTCCGCTTTGTTCAGCACGATGACAGGGCGTAAATTCATTAACTCCGCTGCAACCAGATAACGATCGATAAGATTCGGTTGCGGAACCGGTTGCACTGCGTTGATGATTAATATCTGATCAATATTGGCCGCCACTGGTTTTAAGCGACCAAAATTGTCGGGTCTCTCAAGGATAGACTCTCTCGGCAAACGTGATTCAATGACGCCAGATAGAGCATCACCAGCGCGCCAGATCACATTGTCGCCAGTGACAATGCTGCCGAGATTGGCACGGCTTACACATCGAAACAGGGTACCGACATCTGGGCCTTCGAGGGCTTCGATTTCAAACTCTTTACTAAACCGTGAAATCACCAAGCCGCGTTGCTCGCTGCTCAGCTCGCCTGATTGAATCTGTTGCGTTAGGTCGCGATCCTTTTTTAAAGCACGTTGCTCACGCTCGGCCTGAATTTTTTCGGCGCGCCAGCGCTGGCGCCGATTGAGTTTTCGATCACTCAAAGAGACTGCTCAGTAGTTTGTTTAGCCATCACAAGTTTGGCTTTACGCGGCATTTGCTTTATCGCTAGTTCACGCTTGGTAGCAGAACTGCGTGATTCACACGATTCGGAATACAGCAGCTTTACCGGTCGTCGACCGCTGGTATAACGAGCACCGCCTTGCAGTTCACCATTGTGCTCTGCCAAACGGCGGTCCAGATCAGTGGTGATCCCGGTATAGAGCGAATCGTCGTTGCAATGAAGGAGATAAACCTGCCAGCGTGTTGTCATTTGTTAGAGAGCAATGGATGCCTCACCTTATCGATTGAAACAATTTGTTGAATGTCCAAAATAATATTAACAAAAACACGACAATGTTGTATTGTAAGTCGCTCTAAATAATATTAATAACAATGATTTAACCCGGATTATTCCCAAGTTTCGTTAACAGCCATAGATAAACCAATAAAACTTGGCGTTAATTGATGGGATCGGATGGTTTCAAATGGGGGCATAACCACGCGCTAAGGCGGTCGGCCTTGCCCTGCCAGAACACCACCGAACCCGCCGTGAATATCTGGTTAAGAACTAACTGACTATGTTGCAAAGCTTATTATTGCAAAATAATCCGCAAGCCGAAACGCGAGCGCTCATTGGAATGGGCGTGAGGTGCTGCGCATGAACCAAAAAGTAATGGTCATTGATGACAGTAATACCATCCGCAAGACCGCGGAGACGATCCTTAAAAAAGAAGGGTATGAGGTATTCACTGCAAATAATGGCTTCGAGGCGATGTCAATCATCACGGATACTCGCCCAGATATCATTTTTGTTGACATCATGATGCCTCGTCTCGATGGCTATCAAACATGCAAGTTGATCAAAAATAATAGTTATTTCCGAAATACACCAGTCATCATGCTGTCGAGTAAAGACAGCTTGTTTGATCGTGCCCGCGGGCGCGTCGCCGGTTCGGAACAACACATAAATAAACCCTTTACCAAGAGTGAACTGCTGGACGCAATCGATCGTTATCTCTAACAATTGCGATGCCCTAGCGGTTTGCTATAACTAGACACTAAGCCTATTATCTTAACGTCAGCGCAACAACAACCATTAGAAGAAAAGATTGCGCAGGAGAAGTGCCCGTATGCCAAATAACAAAATTTTAGTCATCGACGACTCAATGACAGATTTTCTGTATGTAAAGAACATTCTTAGTCAGGGAGGCTATGAAGTTACTCATGCGCTGTCTGGCGAAGAAGGCATAAAGCTGGCTCAAGAAAGCCAACCAGATCTAGTGCTCATGGATGTCGTAATGCCAAAAATGAATGGGTTTCAAGCAACTCGGGCGTTATCAAGAGATGTGAAAACAGCTGATATTCCAGTTGTTATGCTGAGTTCTAAGTCACAAAAAACAGATTTGGTATGGGCGCAGCGACAGGGTGCAAAAGACTATCTAGTTAAACCGGCCGACCCTAAAGCGTTGCTGGGCAAATTACAGACAATTCTAGCGAGCTAATCAGCACACTGAGTGCATACTGCAAATGGCTGAAAATTCTCCTTATCAATTACTCGCACAAATGCGTGACCAAGCTCTGGAGCTTGCCTCGCAGAGCGTTAGCATCAGTTCGCAGTCGGCGGGCGTAAAAAACATTGCATACATAGTCAATGACGTCAATTTCTATTGTGAAGCCCAAGACGTAAAAGAGGTATCAGTGTGTGAATCATTGATGCCTGTGCCGCAAACCAAGCGTTGGATGCGCGGCTTAGTGAACTCTAAAGGAGTCCTTTACTCCGTTAGCGACTTGTCACTGCTGGCCGGATACGAACGACCCGTACCTGCTGCTAAGGGGCACTTGCTGTTGCTCAACGATGACGAGTCCCAGAGCGCGTTGCTAGTGAATAGAGTGGTTGGGTTTCGCTATTTCGACGAATCTCAACGAATAACAGACATCGAATCCAAACAAGATTTGCTGGATGGCTTGGGTGGATTTGTTGAGCGTGGTTACCACGCCGATGGTCAAGACTGGTTCTGTCTCGATGTCAGCAAACTACTTGCATCAGAACAATTTAGAGAGATTCAATAAAACACGAGTTTTCGATGGTGATGTTTTATTGAGCGGTTATTAACAGAAACTAAAACAGTAAAAAGAAGTAACACAGCATTGATAAGGGGAACACAGATTTCTCGGCTGGAACCGCACCGCGGTTAACCAATTTAGAAGGTGGAAAAAATGATAGATGACAAAAATGCCCAAGCTGAATTCGGCGACGATATTGAAGAACTGCAAAATCGCCTCGATGATGCGGACGATCTTTACGGCGAAAAAAATGACTATGATGCATTTGAAGGCTTAGACAGCGCCGACACAGAATTAGACGCAGGCAAAACCGCCAGTCGCGGTCGTGAACGCGCGTGGTTGTGGCTGGGTTTACTGTCGCTGATTTCGGCCGTACTCTTACGTTTGTTTTTAGCCCCGGTTTTGGACGTACAAAAGTTGCGTCAGGAACAGGCGAGTGAAATTCTCAAGCAGGTTGAGTTAACCAATACCGCTGCGGAATCTGCGTTGGCGGCTGACGGGAGCTATGCAACGCTTGAAAACAACCTAACCACACTTCAGCAAGACGTGGAAAAAATGGTGTTGCCGAATGACTTGTCTAGTCGAATTGCCAATCAGGTGTTCGTCAATGTGCCCACTAATGCCGAACTCAGCGGTGCATGGGACGGTTATCGCAACGTTGCTGATCAATTCCTCGCGCAAAAAGACAAAGTCGAAGGCGTAAAGCGAAATCTCCAGGCCTTGAACACTGAAGTCAGCGAAACCGTAGGTGAGACAATTTCGTTCGTAGACGCGGTTGCAAAGGAAGGGCGTAGCAAACGCACAGACAACGCCAAAGACCGCTACTTGTTCCTGACTTCCGAGGCCGCCAATATTAACGGTGTGCTAAGTCGTCTTTCTTCAGGCTTACAAAATTATTACCAACCTAACGCGGACCTACAACGTCAGTCGGATACACAAAATGCGCAGGTAGTTCGCTTAAAAGATACGCTAACTCGCATTACTGGAAACGCAGCCGCGGTCGTCGCAACTTCTGCGGAACCGCTACAGGCTCGATTCGATAGTATTGAGGCCAAGCTTTTGGAGCTGAGTGATAACGCTTCAGCAGTGACGCAATCGCGTGGTCACTTACAGCAGTTGGCGGCGCAGTCGGTTGCGCTCAATACTGCAGCGGCTACTGCCGGTTCTAAATCGAGTCGTTTTGATTTAATCAACACCATCACGAATATTCTGCCGCTGTTGTTGCTGGCGTTTGGTATTTTTGCGATGTGGCGTTTCTCCAATCTGCAAAGTCGTGATTTGGTTCAAAGTGAGGGATCGTTGTCAGACGCACTCGCAGATCAGCAAGAATCCATTCTAAAGTTGCTCGATGAGATGAGTGCTTTGGCTGATGGTGACCTGACCGTAGAGGCTGAGGTAACTGACCAAATTACGGGCGCAATCGCTGACTCTGTCAACTTTGCGGTAATCGAGATGCGTGAGCTTGTGGGGCAAATTAATCGTGCTTCTGTAGAGGTTGCGAATGAATCTGAGTTGGCGGTGAGCAACGCGCAAACGGTATCGCACTCCAATAAAACGCAAGCAGAACAAATCGCTGCCGCTGCGGAAGAAATGCAGCGTGTGACGCAAAGTATGCGCGAGATGTCTGAGCAAGCGACTAAATCGTCGGAAATGGCGTCGGAGTCGATGGACGTAGCCAACCAGGGTGCACAAGCTGTACGTGACACCATCACTGGCATGGAAGACATGCGTGAACAAATTCAAGATACCTCCAAGCGTATTAAACGACTGGGTGAGAGCTCGCAGCGTATTGGCGACATCGTGGCCCTGATTGACGACATTGCTGAGCAAACCAATATCTTGTCACTGAACGCAGCGATTCAGGCGTCCATGGCAGGTGAAGCTGGGCGCGGATTCGCCGTGGTCTCGGACGAAGTACAAAGCCTCGCAGAACGCTCAACCGAAGCCACGAAGAAAATCGCAGAGCTGGTAACTACAATTCAAAACGACACCAACGATGCCGTTGCCTCTATGGAGAAAGCTACCCAGCAAGTGGTGAGTGGTACGCGTGTAGCAGACTCCGCTGGTGGAGCACTGGCTGAGATTGAAAAGGTATCGCAAAACTTGGGAGACTTGATTCAAACCATTTCGAAAAGATCGACCCAGCAGGCTGAGGTTGTGACCGATGTGGCACAAAAAGTAACGGCGGTGAGTGACTCATCAACCGATACGTCACGCAAGGCACAAGATTCAGCCAACTCGATCGCGAAATTGTTAGAACTAGCGAAAGAGTTGGAAACGTCAGTATCACGATTCAAGCTGCCGGCTTCATAAAGGCAGAACTCAGCATCAGCATAGAGAACGAATCCAAGTAAACGATAAACCGCCATGGCCGCATATTCATCAATTGATCGAGAGACTTTCACCTGGGTGAAGTCGGAGGTAGAGACTACCCTGGCTGATACTCGTCAGGCTTTGGCTCGCTACATGGCTACCGCTGATGGTGATAACGCTTCGCAAGCTAATCGCGAACCGCTTTATGCAGTAATCAATCAACTTCATCAAGTCGTCGGCTCGCTGCAAATGTTAGAGCTAAAGTCGCTTTCCAGCATGATGATGGAGAGCGAATTACTGGTCGAGGATTATCTCAAGCCGGATTCACAAATTTCCAGTTCGGCGTTCAGTATTTTGCTTGAGAGCAGCGTTAAAGCGCTGCAAGAATCGCTCGAGCGCATTGACGACGGGCAACCGGAAGAGCCGATTAAGATCGTTGAGCTGATTAATCAGCTGCGAGCGGTTCGGGGGTTAGAGGCGGTTGAAATATCGTCGTTATTTTCCCCTGACATCGATATTTTTCCTGAACTTCCTGCGCAGACGCCATTACGCGACGAAGAATATCAGAGCCGCGCGCGTGCATTGCGTCGACATTTTCAAGCCCATTTGCTGAGCTGGTTGAGAGACGACAAAGAAGTCGCCTTATCCTCTTTGCGCGTTGTTGCGGAAAAGTTATTGGCCATGAGCACCTTTGGTGCGGTAGCTCGCTTGTGGTGGGTTTTTCAAAGTTATATCGATTACGTCAAGAATAACGAACTGCAAAACCGTTCAGTGCACGGCCGAATCTTTCGCGGTGTGGATGATTTATTGCGTAAGCTTGAGCAGCAGGGTGAACCAGCATTGGTTCGAGATCCTGGCGAAGAAGTCATTAAAATTATGCTGTTTTATACGGGCGTCGGAGAGACTCGGACGGCCCACATGGATGAAATAGCGCGTGCTTTTGAGCTGCATCAATACTTCCCTGATCTGCTTGGCTTGGCCGAGACACGTAATCACGATTTAATTCAAGCCGATTTGGATTCATTGTCTGCAAACAATGATTTCCCGATTCCTCACTTGCGGCAATTGATCACCGAACACTTCGAGGCGGAAGAAGGCAATTCAGAAGTCTTGTCTGAAATGGTCAAGCAAATGCAGGGTATTGGGCAAGTGTTTGCTACGGCCGATATTGATATTGCCACACCCGTAGTCAGTGAAGCGCTGGGCGTTGTCAGAGGTTTGCGCAATGGTTCCGTTGTGAGCAACGATGACGTTGGGTTTCACTTGGCAGCAGCGGTTATTTTTATCGAAAACTCACTCAACGGCGTTGAGCTGGTCGATGAGAACTGGGTTGAAAATGGCCGGTTAAAACTCCGGGCACTCAAAGCAATTAACAACCAAGAGGCAATCTCTGCGGACTTAGATGGCGCCAACTTAACTGGCAGCGAGCGCCAGGCATTGCTTGATGTGGTGAGCACTGAAGTTGAAGAAAACCTCCATGATATTGAAGCGCGTCTAGAACAATTTAGTCAGGACCCAACCAACAAGGAGCTGTTAACAGGTATTGATCACAAAATCCGCCATGTGCGCGGTGCGCTGCAGGTTTTGGGAGAGCAGAAAGTAGGCTTGCTTTTGCAATTATCAGAAGATCAGTTCACTGCTCTACAACAGGGCGAAGCGGAACCGACTCCGGGATTGATTGATGCCTTAGCAATCTCCGTCGGCACGATGGAAGAATACGTACAAGGTTTGCAGCGCGGCCGCAGCGATATGGATGTAATGCTTGATCGAAGCATTACTGACTTAGAAGTCGCAATTGGCAAGAAAGTCTCACGAGCCGATGTTGAAACTCTGATAGAAAACTCCTCCGACTCGTTGTTTACTTGGCTGGGTGAGCAATCTGATTTCACTCTATTTACGGAATTGAAATCTAACTTAAGAGATTTAGGCACATTAGCCAAGAAAACTGGCCTAAGAAATGTCGAAGACTTGGTTAAAGAGCAGAACCGTTTGGTTGATGTGATCTCGCAAGAGCCAGCGTTCTTAACCGACAATATCACCACGAGTTTGCAAAACAATATGGCCAATATTGCTGGAGAAATCATCCAGCTCTATGGCACTGAAGACACTCCTGAAGAATTGGCTGCCGACGCGGCAGTTGAGTTTGTTGCGCCTGACACAGTTGAGAGTGACGAGCCGCAAATCTTTGATGACATGGATTTGGAGGGATTTGATAGCGATGACGAATCAGATACACCAAGTTCGGAGCAGCTAACAGCGACTGAGATCGGCAAACAACATGCCGCTGACAATCAGTCAGCCGTTGAAGATGACCCAATTTTCGATGTGTTCGTCGAGGAAAGCACCGAAGTATTAGAGGAGGCTCGGCGATTGCATGCCGCATGTATAGCAGATCCGGATGACCGTGAGTCAGTTCGTGATCTACGCCGGGCATTCCATACCCTCAAGGGCAGCTCACGCATGGTGGGCCTCAATGAAATTGGCGAAGTGGCTTGGTTTAGCGAATCTCTGTTCAACTATGTGCTCGATACAGAGAAACCTATTACTCGTTCAATTCTCGATTTCGCCGAAGAGGCGCTGGATGAATTTGATGCGCAGCTGGCTGACAACTATGCCGAGCAAAACCTAATCGACACAGCCGTTTGGGGAGAGAAGACCGAGCAAGTCAAGCTTGAAGAACCAGGGGGTGAGGCCACAGAAGAGCCTGAGCTGCTGCACGAAGAAGCGTCGATCACAGAAAGCGAGTCGTTAGATCTCGATGAAGAAACCAGCAGCGAATCCGAGCTGTCGATAGACGAAGACCCTCAGCTTCACGAAACCCTTGTGCTAGACGAAGAACCTTTAGCGGATGACGGGCTTTTAGCCGAACAAGAGCCCTCAGCTGAACAAGAGCCCTCAGCAGATGAAGAGCCCTCAGCAGATGAAGAGCCCTCAGCGGATGAAGAGCGTTTAGCGGATGAAAAACCCATCACAGCAGCGCAAGATGTTGAAGAAGATCTTATCGAATCCAGCCTTGATCTGGGTGATGACCTGACATTATCCGAAGACCTTTCTTTTGCCGAAGGTGCTGAGCTTTCTGAGCAATCAGAACGAAAAGAAGACGATATCGAAGCAGCCTCGTTGCTTGAGATAATTGATACTGACATTGATCTAAATTTCGAATCGTCTGATGAGCTGTTTGCCTCTAGTTTCTCTGATGCTGACGAGGCTGATGTAGAATCTGAGAGCGATTTATCAATTGACTCTGACTTACTCATTGATGGCGAACTCAGTTTAGATGAAGAGCTCTCGCTCGAAGATAATGACGTGGAGCAAAGTTCAGTCTTAGAGAGCGTTTTAGACGATATCGCGCTTGAAGAAGAGCTAGATGAAATAACTCTAATACAAGACGATACGCCGTGGGTAGACGAACAAGATCAGACCAGCTTAGACGTAGACTCCGTCTTGCCAATCGAGATTAGCAGTGAAATTAGTGTTTCATTTTCAGTTATCGATGATCAAGAAATGCGCGAGGTCTTTCTTAAAGAAGCGCATACTCATCTGGGGCAAATGAGTGAATCGTTGGCGACTTCGCCGCTGTCAATTGAAGCAGATGACGAGTTTTCAATTGCAGTACACACGATGCTCGGCAATTCCCGCACACTGGGTTTGCAACAGTTTTCTGATGCCTTTGACAAGGCAGAAATGATTTCTATTCGAGCTCAAGAGAGCAACGAGCCGCTAACTAACTTACAACACGCTGCTTTGGCTGACCTACTCGCCGCATCTTATCAAACGGTGAGTAATGCTCAAGAAACAGAGCCTTATTTTCCAATTGACGCTAATCAATGGCAAGAACTTGATGCTCGGTTATTAGATGCGCTCAATGATGCGACCGATATGGAGGTTGAATTAGAGCTCGATAATGATGACGAACTTGGCGAAATAGATGTTCAGTTTAACGGTGATTTTGAAGAGTTTGTGGATCTTGATTCTGGCATCGAAATTCTCGATGACGGAGCCATAGACGCTGACAGTATTCGCATCGACGACGAAGCAGAACCTTCAGCCAAGGTTGCTGCTGTGTTTGAAGGACTTGATTCAATTGATGATTTACTTGCGCCTGGCACCAGTGATGCAGAATTAGAGCTCGATGGTGACGACGAGCTAATCGCTTTTGAGTCTTCGCTTGAAGCTATGCAGGATGAAGACGGCGAAGTCGTAGCAGAGTTGGCGGCCGCTGACGAAACTCATGATTTAGATAACATAGAATTGCTGGACGAGCCACGAGAAAGCTTGATTCCTGATGAACTCACAAATCTAATTGAAGAAGACTTGCTCAATTTAAGTGCTGCAGTCGAACCAATGAAAATCGAACCTGAGCCGGAACCAGAGCCAGAGCCAGAATCTGAGCCAGACCCAGAGCCAGAGCCAGAGCCAGAGCCAGAATCTGAGCCAGAGCCAGAACCAGAGCCAGAGCTAGAACCAGAGCTAGAACCAGAGCTAGAACCAGAACCAGAGCCAGAACCAGAGCCAGAACCAGAACCAGAACCAGAACCAGACCCAGAACCAGAACCAGAACCAGAACCAGAACC
>CALJJR010000229.1 GCA_937973905.1 uncultured Arenicella sp.
GGGCTGCTCAGCGTCAGCGGCAAAGAATATGTGCTTGAAACTCAGTTTGGCCGGAACAGCATAGCGGTCGGCGTTCTGTTTAAAGTAATCACCCAGTTGTGCTTCGTTGGGCGTGACGGTTTGCTCCATTCCTTGCAGCAAAAATTTCATGCGCTGGATCATCCGGCTGCGCACTACGTGATCATTTTCATTGAGTTCCAGTTTTGCCGCTTCACGGTACAGCGCCTCTTGTTCTGCGTAGGTATTGATCAGCGAAGTCAATTGAGGTTCCGCCAACGACGCTACTTTGGTCGTTGCCGCATTGAGGCTCAAACCGGGTTCGATAAGTTGCAATTGTTTGGCGATATTTTGGGTTGAGACTTGAATAGTTTGCGCATCATCCACGCCGCCGGATCCTTGCGCAGCGAATAAAAAGACCAACGCCGCTACTAGCACAAAATGGACTAAAGGCTCTTGCAGCAACCGCTTTAATAGATTTGTTTTTGTGGCGCTCATCGGCAATTCGTCACCGTGCTGTTGAGTAAAAATTGCTACCATAGCCAGAGTAACAAATATCGTCGAGTGTTCAGTCGCAAGTGAGACAACGCAGCGCGACTCAGCTTGTTAATTTGCACCACGTTTCGCAGACCTAATCCTACCGAGGGCAACCATGCAGTTTAATCATTCCCCAAAAGCACAAGAATTAATCGAACGCGTCTCAGAGTTCATGGACGACCATATTTATCCAAACGAATCCGTCTATTTTGAGCAGCTCGAAGATGATATGTGGAGCACACCACCAATCATGGATACGCTTAAGAGTCGTGCGCAAAAAGCCGGTTTGTGGAACTTTTTCTTGCCTAAAGACTATGAGCAATTTAGCCCGGGTTTGACCAACTTAGAATACGCGCCACTGGCCGAAGTAATGGGCCGTTCCTTTATTGCCTCGGAAGCGTTTAATTGCAGTGCTCCCGATACAGGAAATATGGAAGTCTTGGCGCGCTATGGTACGCCTGAGCAACAAGAGCAATGGTTGAAGCCGCTGTTAGCCGGTGAAATTCGCTCAGCTTTCGCGATGACGGAGCCCAAGGTCGCGTCTTCAGATGCCACCAATATTGAAACTTCGATGGTGCTTGACGGCGATGACTATGTCATCAACGGTCACAAGTTTTATATCAGCGGCGCGATGAATAAGCACTGCAAGGTGCTTATTGTGATGGGTAAGACCAGCCCGGATAATCCAAGCCGCCATATGCAGCAATCGCAAATCTTGGTGCCGATTGATACGCCGGGGGTAAATGTTGTGCGCCCAATGAAAGTATTCGGTTCGGTGGACGCGCCAGAAGGTCATGCAGAAGTGATTTTTGAAAACGTGCGGGTACCCAAAGAGAATATGATTCTCGGCGAAGGCCGTGGTTTCGAAATCGCTCAAGGTCGGCTTGGCCCAGGCCGTATCCACCACTGCATGCGTTTGATTGGTCAGGCACAGCGTGCATTAGAGATGATGTGTATCCGCGCTGAAGAACGAATTGTGTTCGGTCGACCGCTGGCTAAAAACCAATCTGTGCGTGAAGACATCGCGCGTTCCGCTGGTGAAATCGAGCAGGCTCGATTGTTGACTCTTAAGGCCGCGGCGATGATGGACGAGGGCGGACATAAAGCCGCTAAGCACATGATTGCGATGATTAAAATTGTAGCGCCGAATATGGCTTGCGCAGTGATTGACCGCGCCATGCAAATGCACGGTGCCATGGGTTTGAGCCAAGACACGTTTCTGGCCTCGGGTTACGCCTACGCGCGTACCGTGCGCCTGGCGGATGGCCCCGATCAGGTGCATATGATGCAACTGGGTCGCAACCTTATACGCGAGTACAACGCGCAGAACACAGCGAAAAAGGGCAGTTAGACGCGTTTGAAAAAACAGATTGTCATTGGTGGCGCCAGCGGTTTTTGGGGCGATGCAGCGCGCGCAACGCCTCAGCTGCTCGCCGCTGGCAGGGTCAACTACATCGTTTACGATTATTTGGCCGAGATCACTATGTCGATCATGGCGCGGGCACGGGCCAAGGAAGCCAATAAGGGCTATGCCGCAGATTTTGTGTCGGCAGCGATGGGGCCGAATCTGCAACAAATCGCTGAGCAGGGCGTCAAAATAATCTCCAACGCCGGTGGTGTAAATCCATCAGCGTGTACCGAAGCCTTGCGTAGCGTGATTGCACAGCAAGGTTTAGATCTGACTGTGGCCTGCGTGCTGGGCGACGATCTAATCGAACGTGCTGCCGAACTGGCAAACACAAACGTAGAAGAGATGTTCTCGGGTGCAGATTTCCCCGACCCTGAAACATTGCTGAGCGCCAATGCCTATCTGGGTGCCTTCCCGATTGCCGAAGCTCTTGCTGGCGGCGCCGACATTGTCGTGACCGGTCGTTGTGTCGATTCGGCTGTCACCTTAGGTGCTTGTATCCACGAATTTGGTTGGCAACGTTCTGATCTAGATAAGCTCGCCATGGGCAGTTTAGCTGGGCATATTCTTGAATGCGGCCCGCAAGCCACGGGCGGCAACTTCACCGATTGGCACCTAGTTGCCGATCGAATCCATGAGATCGGCTACCCAATGGCAGAAATCAACGCTGCGGGCGATTTTGTCTGCACCAAACCTGAAGGAACTGGTGGTCTGGTAAGCCTTGGTACGGTTGCCGAACAGATGTTGTATGAGATTGGTGACCCGCAAGCTTATACCTTGCCTGACGTTGTCTGTGATTTTTCGCAAGTGAAAATCACCGAAGTTGGTGAAGATCGAGTCAGCCTTACCGGTGCCAAAGGATACCCTGCACCAGAAAGCTATAAGGTTTGCGCAACCTATGCCGATGAATTTCGCGGCGGTACCTTTTTAAATTTTTATGGGATTGATGCGGATAAAAAGGCGCACGCTTTAGCCGATGCGATCTTCGCGGCCGCCAGGGCGGTGTTTAAGCAGAACGGCATGGCTGATTTCTCAGAAACCAGCATTGAGTTGATTGGCGCAGAAAGCCAATACGGGGCTTTTGCTGAGCCTCGTGACGTGCGCGAAGTAGCGATGAAAATTGCCGCAAAACACCCGCAAGCCGCTGGGATTGGTATTTTGTTAAGAGAAGCGGTGGGCGTTGGGCTGGCCACCCCACCTGGTTTGGGCAGTTTTCAGGGCGGCAGGCCAAAACCGTCGCCGGTGGTTCGTTTGTATTCCTTCTTGTTACCCAAAGGAGAGGTGAATGTAGCTCTCGATATTGGCGCTGGAGTGCAGCCGGTTACAACGACGGAGAATGTGGGCGATCAAACGATTGTTGCCCGGCATCAAACAGCCGAACCAGAAATGCCGAGTTCGACCGCAGACGATGAATTAGTAACGGTTAAGTTGGTGGAACTGGCGTGGGCGAGATCGGGCGACAAAGGCGATAAGGCCAATGTCGGTGTGATCGCGAGACGCGAAGAGTTTTATCCGTACATCGCAAAAGCGCTCAACATTGAGGCCGTGCAAGAACGTTTTGCGCATTTCTTATGTTCCGAACAGAACGCCACAGAACCTCAGCTTGAGAGATTTTTACTGCCCGGCTCATGCGCGATTAATTTCTTACTCCACCGCGTATTAGGCGGCGGCGGAGTCGCGAGTTTACGTAACGACGCTCAAGGCAAAGGCTTTAGTCAGTTGGTATTAGAAATGCCCATTCAAATCCCGCGGAGCTTGCTCGCATGAGTGTGTTTAAAAGCAAAATAGATGTGAAGTCGCCAGGCTTCGAGAAAAATCGAGCCGACATGCTGAGCTTGATTGAACAGCTCGCAGAATTAAATTCACGTGGCGCGAAAATTTCCGGGCGGCGCAATGAGCGTTTCGCGCAACGAGGTCAGCTGCCTCCGCGTGAGCGTCTCGCTCAATTGCTCGACCCCGGCATGCCTTTTCTCGCTATTGGCAATATTGCTGGCTATCTTGTCGACACACCGGACCCGGAAAAATCCATCGCCGGTTCAACGGTGATCTCCGGAATCGGTTTTATCGCCGGTGTTCGTTGTGTGGTGGTGGTCGATGACAGCGGCATTATGGCGGGATCGATGACTAAGGCGGGTGGCTATCGAATTCGTCGTTCGCAAGAAATAGCGCTAGAACAAAAACTGCCGTTCGTGCACTTGGTGGAAAGCGCCGGTGGCGACTTGATCAATTACACGGTCGAAGGTTTTAGCGAAGGCGGAACCTTGTTTGGTAATCAGGCTGCGATGAGCAAAGCAGGCATTCCTGTTATTGCCATCTTGCACGGTTCGTCCACGGCGGGTGGCGCCTATATGCCCGGTCTCAGTGATTACGTGATTGCGATCAAAGACCGCGGGCGGGCTTTTTTGGCCGGTCCGCCTTTGCTCAAAGCGGCAACCGGAGAAATTGCCAGCGAAGAAGAGCTTGGTGGTGCCCAAATGCACGCCACGATTTCTGGTTTGGCTGAGTACTTGGCCGACAATGATGGTCATGGCATTAAAGTGGCCCGTGAGCTGCTTGATCGGCTGCAGTGGAACCAACAATGTGCACCCGCGCCGGCGCGAAACTTTATTGAGCCGCGCTACGACATCGACGAAATCGCTGGTGTCATTCCGATTGATTACCGCACTCCGTACGATATGCGCGAGCTGCTTGCCCGGGTGGTCGACGGTTCTGACTTCCTTGATTTCAAACCTCGATATGGGGTTTCGACAGTGTGCGTCCAGGCTGAAATTTTTGGTCACGCGTGTGGGATTTTGGGTAATAACCGCCCCATAGATCCGCAGGGCGCCACCAAAGCTGCACAGTTTATGCAGTTGTGCGAGCAAGCCAACTTGCCGGTGATTTTTATGCAGAACACCACTGGCTATATTGTTGGCACACAGTCTGAACAGGCTGGCATGATCAAGCACGGGTCAAAGATGGTGCAAGCGGTGCGCAATCTCGAGGTGCCGCGCATTACCTTAATGACCGGTGCCAGCTTTGGCGCTGGCAACTACGGCATGTGCGGCCGTGGATTCGGACCAGATTTTCTGTACACCTTCCCGAATGCCAAGATGGGTGTAATGGGTGGCGAACAAGCCGCAAAAACAATGTCGATGGTAGCGCGTGGTAAGGCAGAAGCAGCAGGCAGTAATGTGGACGAAGCTGCCCTTGCTAAACAGGAGGCGCACCTAACGCAGTTGTTTGATGGGCAGTCTTCGGCGTTTTATACGTCTGGGCATATGCTGGACGATGGTGTGATTGACCCTCGCGATACGCGCAATACGCTGGGCTTTTTACTCGAAACCGTGAAGGAAGGGAGGGCCCGCACGCTACGACCAAATAGTTTTGGGGTGGCGCGCTTATGAGCGTTGTTACGAAGCCTTTCGAGACTATTTTGATTGCGAACCGAGGCGAGATCGCCTGCCGAATTATTCGCACTGCTAAACAATTGGGCTACCGCACGGTAGCGGTTTATTCGGATGCTGATAAACACGCACCGCATGTGCTGCTCGCTGATCATGCTGAACACATTGGCGCTGCACCGGTTACTCAGTCCTATCTCTCGATTGAAAATATTCTCGCGGCGGCAGAGCGCAGCGGCGCACAAGCGATTCATCCGGGCTATGGTTTTTTGAGCGAGAACGCCGACTTTGCGCAACGCTGTAACGACGCTGGCTTAGTGTTTATAGGGCCGGCGCCAGATGCCATTCACCTGATGGGCAACAAAGCCGAAGCCAAGCGCCGCATGCAAGAGGCGCAAGTACCGTGTGTGCCGGGTTATGAAGGCGAAGATCAATCTGACGATGTTTTGCTGCAGTTTGGTAATGAGATTGGCTTTCCGTTGATGGTAAAAGCCGCCGCCGGTGGTGGCGGACGGGGTATGCGCTTGGTTGATTCTGTGGACGATCTCGCTAGCGCGATTAAGCTAGCTCGATCTGAGGCAGAGAACGCATTCGGATCTGGCGAGCTGATTCTTGAAAAGGCCATCATCGAACCACGCCATGTCGAGGTGCAAGTATTCGCAGATGCATTTGGGCATACCATTCATTTAGGCGAACGCGATTGTTCGGTTCAGCGGCGTCATCAAAAAGTATTAGAAGAAGCGCCGTGTCCAATCATGACGCCTGAGCTGCGGGCTAAAATGGGAGCGGCCGCGGTCGATGCAGCGCAAAGCATTGGTTATGTCGGCGCTGGCACGGTTGAGTTCTTGCTCGACCAAGAAGGCGCGTTCTACTTTCTCGAAATGAACACCCGATTGCAGGTAGAACACCCGGTGACTGAGATGGTCACCGGTTTGGATTTGGTGGCATTGCAATTGCAAGTAGCGCAAGGCCAAGCGCTGGGGATATCTCAAGAGCAAGTGCGGATACAGGGCCATGCTATCGAAGCGCGGCTTTATTCCGAAGACCCGGCCAACGATTTTTTGCCAGTATCGGGGCACGTGGCCCTGTGGAAGGAAGCCGTTAGCGAAGGTGTTCGCGTTGATGCAGGTATTAGTTCTAAGCAGGAAATTTCGCCTTTCTACGACCCCATGGTGGCAAAGATTATAGCCACTGGTCCTGATCGAGAAACGGCACGACGCCGTCTGGTCTCCGCCTTGGAATCCACGGCCTTATTTGGTTTAAGCACCAATCAATACTTTCTCAAACAGTGTTTGAATAAACCGGCCTTTGTGAACGGCCAAGCCACTACGGCATTCATTGCTCAAGAGTTTGATGCAGCATCAATGGGCAAACCAAGAGAAACTTTGGAGCATGCGGCGATTGCCGCGGTGTTAGATACAGAGCTTAGCTACCAAGAGTGCTTTGCCAAGAGCTACGATGTTAGTGCAACGCTGAAAAATTGGTCGAGCAGCACGCCGAGAACGAGCCGCAGAAAGTATGTGTTCGACGAGCAAACATTTGATCTCAGCATTAGCGCAAATGACGACGTTTACTCTGTTGCGGATTTGACTCTCAATGAGCGTCTGGAAATTGAAGTTATTAGTCTAGGTGCTAACGAAGCCGTGTTGGCCGTTGCTGGTGTTCAAAAAGCGGTTAATTTTTTGCGTCAAGCGAGCGGTTCCATCTATGTGGGCTTTGCAGACTCGAGTATTCATTTTGCCGATGAATTGATGTTGGTAGGTGGTACAGCGGATGCCGATGGTGGCGGTGAGGTTCGCGCGCCGATGCATGGTTTGGTACTCGAGCTGTTGGTCGAGCAGGGCCAGTCCGTGAGTAAGGGTGACCCCTTGTTAGTGTTAGAAGCCATGAAGATGCAACATCAAATCACCGCTCAGACTGATGGAGTAGTGGAGAGTATTCACAGTGAACAAGGTAAGCAGGTTGCTGCTGATGATATCTTGATCCAAATAACTCCAACTGAACAATAGAAAGAATCAATAACATGAGGCTTATATGAAGCTCTATCACTGTCAGGCGGCGCGCTCGCTTCGCCCTTTATGGACTCTGGAAGAAATGGGCTTGGATTACGAGCTAGAAGTGATGCCATTTCCACCGCGGTTCTTACATGCGGGCTATGTTGAAAAAAACCCGCTTGGCACAGTGCCATTTTTTGAAGACGGCGAAGTACAGATGACCGAGTCCACAGGCATTTGTCAGTACTTGGTCGAAACCCATGGCCCCAGTAGCTTGTCTGTTTCGTCAGACGAATCAGATTACGCGAGCTATCTGAACTGGCTCTATCGAAGTGACGCAACGCTTACTTTTCCGCAAACCATCGTCTTGCGATATACACAAATGGAACCACTGCCCGAACTCAAAAAGGTGCCAGAAGACTACACCAAATGGTTTTTTTCACGGCTTAGATCGGTGGAGGCAGCGCTTGCAGACCGCGAGTATCTATGTGCTGATCGTTTTACCATTGCCGATATCGCAGTGGGCTACGCACTCTATTTAGCTGATTCGGGGCTTGGTTTGCGAGATGGATTTAAGCCTAAAACGCTCGACTACTATGAACGTTTGCTCGCTCGCCCGGCATTTCAAAAATCGATGGCTTTCGAAGCACCAGCCTGGCAAGGCGAACCGATAGACTGGGATAACAAGCCGTAAGTCACATAAATAGCGCCTTGCGTGCTCAATTGGCGGCTGTTTGGCGTATGGCTTGAATGGGTCTTAGAGTAAGCTCAAGGGATGAGTAAATGATCTTCTTCACTTATGTCGCATAAACTAAGTTCCGATGCTGTAAAAGCCCTGCGTAAACAGCGCCTTTGGTCCCAGGAGGAGCTGGCTGTGGCAGCCGGCATAAGTCTGCGTACCGTGCAGCGAGCCGAAGGTGATGGAGTTGCTTCTTCGCCAACTCTCAAAGCATTGGCAGCCACCTTGCAGGTGGAGCCAAATGAGTTGCTAATTGCTAATGCCGACAACCGAAGCTACCTCAATATTCAATTTGGTTATGTGACGATTGGTATCATGTTGACGACTGCGCTAATGATCAGCTTGTTTTCGGCGCCTGCCTTCAAAGTGACATCCGCTTTTTGGTTTTTGTTGGGGCTCTGCGCTGCAATCGCCGCCTTATTTGCCACCCTAACGACACGCGTCGATGGTGACGAAGTGCGTTTCTATATGGGCCTGGGTTTGATCGGCAAGAGATTCTCAGCGGCTGACATCGTCGCGCATCGAGTAGTAAGAAATAAGGCGTGGTGGGGCTGGGGCGTCAGGCTCATTCCTGGCGGATGGTTGTACAACGTGTCAGGATTGGATGCGGTGGAAATCAGTCTTAATTCAGGCAAAGTTATTCGCATTGGCAGTGATGAAGCGCAACAGTTCGATGCTGCAATTAGTAAGGCGAAAAGCTTGTGTGATTCTTAAGGTGCCACTCGTGCGGCCATATTTCGCTCTTAAAATGTCTAGCCAGTAGACCTTCAGAATCTTGGCCAGAGGAGAACCGATCGACTTCAGGAGGCGGCTTTCCTAGCTCGTTTTGATACCTTAATTCCATGGTAGGATGACGGCACAGTCCCTGATAACAACAACGATTAAGAGGATATGTCATGAGGTCGATTATTCTTGGCTTGCTGGTAAGCACCTTTAGCGTGCCCAGCGCTTTTGCTGCGGAGCAGCCCTACTCACCCTTCGCGAGCAGCGAGCAGCGCAAACAAGTATTTTGGGGTGACACGCATTTGCACACCACCCTGTCGATGGACGCGCGTGCATTTGGAGTGGAGCTGGATCAAGCAACCGCCTATCGCTTTGCGCGTGGCGAGCAGGTGACTTCTACCCATGGTGAAGCGGTGCGGCTGGCGCGTCCGCTCGACTTTTTGGTGGTGTCAGATCACTCCGATGCCATGGGCAGCATGAACGAAATTATTGCCGGCAATCCTGAGTTCTTAAAAGAGCCCAAAATCAAGGATTGGTACGACCAGCTCAACGATCCAAACAACGACAAAATTTTACAGACTCGGATGGAAGTAATGACTTCCCTCACCAGCGGCACCGCGCCTGCGATCATGATGGACAAAGAGTTGCTCGCCGAAACCTGGCGTAAGGTGGCGGAGACGGCCGATGAATACAACGAGCCTGGTCGATTTACAGCGATGATCGGATATGAGTGGACGTCTTCTGAAAGCGGGAATAATTTACACCGAAACGTTCTGTATCGTGATGGGGCCGACAAAGCCACACAATTGTTGCCGTTTACCGCGGCAGAAAGCGAAAACCCAGAAGACTTATGGGTATGGCTTCAAGCATACGAAGATAAAAGCGGCGGCCAAATTTTAGCCATTGGCCATAATGGCAATATCAGCAACGGCATCATGTTTCCTGAGAACAACCCCGAGACCAATGAACCGCTCAGCAAAAGCTATATCGAAACCAGGGCCCGTTGGGAGCCTCTCTACGAGGTCACGCAAATCAAGGGAGATACCGAAACCCACCCGTTTTTATCCACCAATGATGAGTTCGCGGACTATGAGACCTGGGATCGAGGTAATTTTCGTGGTGTGCCGAAAACCCAGGAGATGCTCAAATTTGAATACGCACGTGAGGCACTCAAACGCGGGTTGGTGCTTGAGAACGAGCATGATGCTAACCCCTATCAATTTGGCATGATCGGTTCTACCGATAGCCATACCGGTTTGGCGACCGGTGATGAAGATAATTTTTTCGGCAAGATGAGTTATATGGAGCCGTATAAAACTCGTTGGAAAGACGCACTGGGAGACACCGGCGGGCAAATCACCTGGGGTTGGCAGATGACAGCCAGTGGCTATGCTGCGGTGTGGGCGACTGAAAATACGCGCGAAGCGATCTTTGACGCAATGATGCGACGCGAAACTTATGCGACGACTGGGCCGCGAATGCTAGTGAGGTTCGATGCTGAATATGGCAATCAGTCAGTGCCAATGGGCGGCGAGTTGCAACGCACGTGGGGGAAGGGTGCTCCGACGTTCAAGATCGAAGCATGGAAAGACCCGATCAGTGCTAATTTAGATCGGGTGCAAGTCATCAAAGGTTGGGTCGATGATCAAGGTGAGACACAAGAACAAGTGTTCGAAGTCGTTTGGTCAGGTGAACGGCATTTGGATCGTGCAGGTAAGCTACCGGCGGTAGGCAACTCGGTCGATGTGACCACTGCAAGCTACAGCAACAGCATTGGCGCGCCCCAACTCAGTGCCAGCTGGCAGGATCCGCAGTTTGATGCCAACCAACGTGCGTTCTATTACGTTCGTGTATTGGAAATACCCACTCCGCGTTGGACGGCTTATGATGCAGTTCGATTCAACACAGAAATCGATCAAGCTGAAGTGCCCATGATCACCCAAGAGAGAGCCTACACCTCGCCGATTTGGTACAAGCCATGAAATCGCATTGGCTCCTTATAATTCTGCTGGTTTTCACCAGTACAGCTGGAGCGAAAGAGCCCAACACAGCTAATACCTATCGGTTAGGCGGCGCGACTTCACCGTCTGCAACCCTAGACGCAGCCGCGATGTTGGTGGGCTCCTGGTCTGGAGAAGCATTTGGCGCACGATTTGAGGAGACTTGGAATCCACCTTCAGCCAATACCATGGTGGGTATGTTTAAAGTCTTTGATGATAACGAGGGTGTCCGCTTTTACGAGTTGATGATCATCGAACAAGTAGATGCGAGTCTGGTGCTCAAGGTAAAGCACTTCAGTGCAGACTTCTCGGCATGGGAAGCCAAGGATGAATATGTCTCCATGCCGCTGGTTGATTTGCAAGAAAACGAATTGCATTTTGCCGGCTTAAGTTTTTATCGCCGCAATGACAAGCTTATCGATGCCTATATAGCAATTAAAGGCGCTGAAGGAACCAAAGAAGAACAGTTGGTGTATCGCCGCGTTGAATGAGCTTAGCCTCAATCGACGGATTTTGATTCTCGCCGGCCTGGTGTTCGCCGGTGAGATGATCTTCAGTTTACCGTTTCATATTGCGCGTTTTTTTCGCCCCACGTTCTTGGCCGCTTTTGAGCTCAGCAATGCTCAGTTGGGAGATATTTTTGCGGTCTACGGCGTATTAGCAATGTTGGCCTACTTTCCCGGTGGGCTCCTAGCAGATCGTTTTTCAGCACGTAGCCTAATCACAGTTTCCCTGCTGGCCACGGCCGCGGGTGGTTTGTATTTGGCCCAGTTTCCAGGGCCATTGGGTTTGTCAATCTTGTTCGGATACTGGGGCGCTACCACCATCTTTTTGTTCTGGGCGGCAGCGATGAAAACCACGCGCATCGTGGGCGGCGACCGCTTACAAGGGCGCGCGTTTGGCTTGCTCGATGGTGGCCGAGGTTTGGTGGCTGCGGCTATGGTATCCGCGCTGATCTTTCTACTGGGCAGTTTGCTTAGCCCGGAGACGGTTGATAGCTCGATAGTTAGCCGTCGCCAGGCTATTGAGAAAATCATTTATTTTTATACTGCGTGCACGGTTTTGGCTGCTTTGTTCGTCTGGGTGTTGATTCCCGCTCAGTTAGGTTCCAATGAGCAAAACTCGGCCAACTTTGATCTACGAGAATTACCCAGTGTGCTCAAAGGTCGAGGTGTTGCTTGGATTTCAGTCGTAGTTGTATGCGCTTACTGCGGCTATAAAGGCGTCGACAATTACGGTTTGTATGCCGTCGGCGCTTTGGGCATGAGTGAGTTAGACGCAGCGCGCTTTACATCGTGGATCGCCTATATGCGGCCGGTTGCGGCAATTTTGGCGGGTGTGTTCGCAGATCGATTCAGCGCATCTCAAGTGATTCTAACTGGCTTCGTTGCCATGATCTTAGCCTATGCCGTATTGTTCTTTTATAGCTCTTCGGAGCTTATTGCAGGCTTATTGGTGATGAATCTTTTCTTGAGCGTGGCAGGTGTGTTTGCCGTGCGTGGTGTCTACTTCGCACTGTTTCATGAGGCCCGTGTACCCACTCATGTCACGGGCACTGCTGTGGGCTTTGTTTCTGTTCTGGGGTTTACACCGGATATTTTCTTCGCACCCGTTGCTGGCCGAATCTTAGACGCCGCGCCAGGCGTGCCAGGATTGCAGAATTACTTTCTCCTGCTCAGCGTTATCGCTGTTATTGGTTTGCTCGCCACATTGATGCTGCAGCGTACAATTGCAAGGAGTCCATACTCCAAAAGTCCTGATGGTTCTGCTGTCTAATCAAAGACGAACGATTTAGCTTTCCCATTGCGCAGTGGCGGAGCCCAGTGAACAACTTGGTTTATCGGTCCAATCCAAACCGAAGCCATTTATTGTAAATGGTGTTTTAAGTCGTCGAGCATCGCCCCAAGGTGTGAGCTCTGTCGCTGTTGCAAAATCCGTTTCACGAAAAGTGTCAATGCTTGAACCTGGTGAGGGTTGCTCAAGTGAGAGCAATAACTCGGCAGTACGTGCTAAGGAAAATTGCGAACTTGAGCATATGTTGTGCGTAGCCGTCGATTGCAAGGCCTTGATAGCGGCGGCGGCCATTAAATACCCGGTGGCATGATCGAGTGCTTGCACCGGCAATGGGGTTGGCGCATCTGTGTTCGCCCAGTGCATGCCTGCATCGGCGATTCCGCAGCTCATTTGTACCAAGCTATCAAAACCACGTCGCCGCCGCCACGGGCCTGTCCAACCATAAGCACACAGCGAAACTTCAATTAAATTACTCTGTTGTTTACGCCGCCATTCGGGCGTAAACCCGAGTGCATCTAGGGCGCCAGGTCGATAACCGTGTACAAAAATATCGGCTTGACCGAGCAACTCGGCAAATTTCTCCGCAGTGGCGTCAGCCTTAAGGTCGAGGCGAGCGCAACGTTTACCTAAGGTGATTTCTGGCACGATGTTATCTTCTTCCCAGTCGAGTGGGTCCAGTCTTAATAC
>CALJJR010000230.1 GCA_937973905.1 uncultured Arenicella sp.
CTAAGAAAAAGGCCACTAAAAAGAAAGCAGCTAAAAAGGTCACGAAGAAAAAAGCGACCAAGAAAAAAGCCGCTAAAAAGGCAGCTAAGAAAACTGCCAAAAAAGTGACTAAGAAAAAGGCCACCAAAAAAAAGGCGGCTAAAAAGAAGGCAGTAAAAAAAAAGTAGTTAAAAAACGGTCTAGTCGAAAAGGGAGAAAACCCGCCAAAAAAGGTGGCCTAACCATTCCAAGACCGTTTTAGCCAGCGTCCAAAGCCTGCAAAGGCAACGAATACTGGAAATGTTTGTTGAAACCGCTACCCTTAGGTAGCGGTTTTTTTTCACGCTTAGTAAACGCCTGACACTAGCTATGATTCGCGTTGGCACAGTTTTAGCGCCTGCCTTAAACTAACTCGTATAAGCAACGAGTCCCCTCCCCCTTTAACCCCTCCTAAGTAGCTTGGAATGGGTTGTGGATACGCTTTTTTACAGTGGTTTCGACCACCTGTGTTAGCATTTAGTCAGCTAAAATTTTGTATCGGAGATCATCAATGTCTAAAGCGTTAGATGTGCCTAAAAGCCTTGAAAATGAGATAGATTTAACCGCAGCTCAAGCGCGCTCAGTAAGTCATAGCACCCTTGGCTCGGTCGCGGAAGAAGAGTTACGTGCATCCTTGCTGGATAAAATGCGCGCGCAAGATGCAATTTTGGTCTCCCATTATTACGTTGACGATGACTTACAAGATTTGGCTGAAGAAAGCGGCGGTACCGTTTCTGACTCTCTGGAAATGGCTCGCTACGCCTATGAACACGATGCCAGCACCGTAATTGTGGCTGGTGTCAAGTTTATGGCAGAAACATCCAAAATTCTCAGCCCGGAAAAACGGGTCCTGCTGCTGGATATGGAAGCGGAATGTTCGCTCGACATAGGGTGTCCAATTGAAGAATTTTCTGCATTCTGTGACCAACATCCTGACCGAACTGTGGTTGTTTATGCAAACACGAGCGCCGCAGTCAAAGCTCGCGCAGATTGGGTGGTGACTTCGTCAATTGCATTGGAAATTTGTACTCACCTTAAAGAAAAAGGCGAAAAGATTATTTGGGGGCCTGATCGCTTTCTCGGCAACTACATACAAAAAGAAACCGGTGCCGACATGTTAATGTGGCAAGGCTCTTGCATTGTGCATGAAGAATTCAAAGCCGATGAATTGCTTACGATGAAGGCAGCTAACCCGGATGCAGCCGTTCTAGTACACCCCGAGTCACCAATGAGCGTGGTAGATCTAGCTGATGTTGTTGGTTCGACTAGCAAGCTGCTGAATGCCACTAGAGAAATGCCCAACAAACGTTTTATCGTGGCTACCGAGGACGGCATTTTCCATAAGATGAAACAGTATTCGCCTGACAAGGAATTTATCGCTGCGCCCACAGCGGGCAACGGCGCAACTTGTAAGAGTTGTGCTCAGTGCCCTTGGATGAAGATGAATGATCTACAGCGACTAGCAAGAGTGCTCGATGATGGTAGCAACGAGATTCATATCGATGAGGAAATTAGAGTGAAGGCGGCTCGTTCATTAAAACGCATGGTTGATTTTGCGAACGAACATATCCGCCCTGGCATTAAAGTAACCGGCAACGCCTAGACCTTTAACTAACCCGTTTCTCCTGCATGAAATATTTTGGACACGGCACTGATGTCGAGCAGTCTCCTGCGCGAGTTGGCATACTATTAGCCAACCTCGGTACACCAGCACGGCCGGTATGTCCGGGCCTAAGAGATTACCTCTCTGAATTTCTACAAGACCCCCGCGTCATCGAATTGCCGAAATTTTTTCGCTGGCTCTTAGTTAAGGGGATCATCATTAATTTCCGGGCACACAAGAGTGCGCGGATTTATCGAAAAATATGGACTGAAGAAGGTTCTCCACTGCTCCTAAACACGCTGGCGTTAGCATCGGCGACGGGCACCCTGTTGGGAGATAATTTCCAAGTTGCGTGTGGAATGCGATATGGCCAACCCTCGATCGAGTCTCAGCTAAAAGCCCTTCATTCAGAAGGTGTGCGCGAACTCATTGTTATCCCCCTTTACCCACAATATTCCGGCAGCACCAATGGATCCACGTTTGATGCCGTCGCCAAGGCGCTCAGCAAATTTCGCTGGGTTCCGAAGTTGCATTTTGTCGACAGCTACTACCAAAATCCGCTGTATGCCAAAGCCGTGGCAGATTCCATTCGTGCTCATTGGCAAGAACACGGCCGCAATGAAAAACTCATTATGTCTTTTCATGGCGTACCAAAGAAGTACATCGACCGCGGTGATCCATATCATGCGCAATGTACAGCGAGCGCCAGCGCCATCGCTGCCGAACTCGGCTTAAAGAGTGATGAGTGGATGTTGGTTTTTCAATCTCGCTTTGGAGCAGAAGAATGGTTGCAGCCTTATTGCGATAAAACCTTGGAAAAACTTGCCCATGAAGGCATCAACTCAATCGACATCATTTGCCCTGGGTTTAGCGCAGACTGTCTAGAGACGCTCGAAGAGATCGATCAAGAAAACCGTGAAGTATTTATCGAAGCTGGTGGTAAAAATTACCAATACATTCCATGTCTAAACGACAGCACGGCACATGCTGAACTGATGGCCGAGATTGTCACGAATCAAACCAGCAAAGATTGACCTGATAGGGAACCTACGCGCCCCAAGAACCACGGTTTCTGCGACCAGAGATAGACAATATCCACCCTAGAAACAAACCGAAAATCACCAAACCCGCATTTATCAGATTGGTGATGGTTTCTGAATTATCTTTCAAGGCCTCGTTCTGTATGCGAATGTCATCCAACTGCAGAAGCAGTTCTTGAACTTCGGATTCTAACTTGCGGTTCTTAGCTGCAACCTGCACCACGTCACCAGACACTTCTTTGATGTCCTTGAGCTCGGTTTTAACTTGTTGCATCTCTTCTGTGAGAGCAACATTCTGAGTGATCAACTGTTGATTCTCTTCCTGAGAATTGGCCAGCAGAGTTTGCAATTCAGTTGGGTTAGAGCGCAGTTCCGCAAGCTGGTTTTGCAGGCCTGCCACTCGACTCCTTGCTGAAGGCTGGTCGCTAATAAAACGACGAAGAACATATCCTATCTCACCGTCACCGGTTTGCACCTGACTGTGTCCATTGCCTGAGTCTTCACGCAAAATTTCTAAGCGCGTCCCACTTCGCAACGGGCGGATAATTTTATTCTGAATACTCGGGCCAGTACGGAGCATCACCTCGAAGTCATCGGTGATGTAACTGGACTGCGCTGTGACAGCCGCACTAAAGCCGCTGAGAGCCAATAAAAGGAGTAACGAGCGAAACATGGCATATAAACCGAGGAAAATGACCTCGGCGATTATACACGCGCCACAAGCTAGGATCAGCTATCCGCGATATCCTTAAGCTTACGCGTCAAGGTGTTTCTCCCCCAGCCGAGAACTTTCGCTGCATTTTGACGATGATCATCAGTATGTTTTAAGGCTTCTTTTACTAACACCGCTTCAAACTGTTTCTCCATGACGGTTAATACATCCTGCTGCCCGGCTTGCATTTTCTGCCGCGCTGTCTTCGCCAGTGCCGCCTGCCAATCTAAGTCATCTGCAGACACCACATCTACGGGAGTGATTTCTTTCGGCAAGTCTTCTTCACTGACTATTTTAGCTGGTGCCATAACCGTCAACCATCGGCAGATATTCTCTAACTGGCGCACATTACCCGGCCATCGGTATTGCATCATGATCGTAAGAGCTTCTTCGGACAATTGCTTCATCTCAACTTGAAGCTCGTCCGCTGAGGCACGTAGAAATCGTTGCGATAAAAGCGGAATGTCTTCGATACGCTCACTGAGCGACGGCAAATCAATTCGAATTACATTGAGTCGATGATAGAGATCCTCGCGGAATTTACCGAGCTCTACTTGTTTTTCTAGGTCTCTGTTCGTTGCCGCCAAAACTCTCACATCAACACTGACCAATTCGCGGCCACCAATCCTGTAAAACCGTTTGTCCGACAGCACCCTCAGCAAACGCGTTTGTAAATCAGCGCTCATTTCGCCAATTTCGTCGAGAAAAAGCGTGCCGCCGTTAGCTTGCTCAAAACGACCTTGGCGTTGCGCCTGAGCACCAGTGAAGGAGCCCTTCTCGTGTCCAAACAATTCAGACTCGAGTAGCTCAGCTGGAATTGCTGCAATATTTATTGCAATGAAGGGCTTCTTAGCTCTCGGGCTGTTTTGATGTAAGGCATTCGCAACCAGCTCTTTACCTGTACCCGATTGGCCACAGACCATGACATTGATATTAGACTTAGCCAACCTTCCTATCGCGCGGAACACTTCCTGCATGGCCGGCGCTTCACCAATTATTTCAGTGTTATTGTCCAGATCTTCGGCGTGTTCCGGTTCCGATGAATGCGCTTCCATCGCTCGGTTAACGAGTCGCACGGCATCGTCCAAGTCGAACGGTTTTGGCAGATACTCAAACGCTCCGGTTTTATATGAGGCCAAGGCACTATCTAGGTCGGTGTGCGCCGTCATAATAATGCAAGGAACCTCGCTGTGTTGGTCACGTAAAAGAGTGGCTAATTCCAAACCAGAGATTCCTGGCATACGGATGTCAGTCATCAACACGTCCGGTTTACCTTCCTCCAAAGCCGTCATAACGCTCTCGGCGTCCTCAAACTCACTGACTTGAAACCCATCGGCTCGCAAAGTACGAGTTAATACCCAACGAATGGATGAATCGTCATCCACAACCCAAACCGATTGCTCGGGGTTGTTGATAGATTCTGATAAATTCATAGTCTAATTACTCCGCAATATGCTTGATCGTATTTTTGGCTTGAACTATTTCGTCTGCCTCTAACGTGTAAGGCAGATATATCGAGAAGCAGGTATTGGCCTCGTTTTCATCCAATTGAACCGCGCCATTGTGGCGCTGAATGATTTCTTGAGTTATCGAGAGGCCTAAACCACTACCTTCAGGGCGACCGGTTATTAAAGGGTCAAATAAAAGATCTTTCAGTTGCGGATCAACTCCTGGCCCGCGGTCCCAAATCGAAATTTTGAGCGCCCGCTTGTGCAGCTTTTGGTTGATCGTTACAAATCTTTCAAACTGGGTCGTAAAACCGATTACCGGATTCTCAGCGTCCTTCTGCACATCAATCGCGTTCACAACAATGTTCAGCACCGCTTGAATCAACTGTTCTCTATCGGCCAAGATCTCTGGCAATGTAGGGTCATAATCTCGATGTAACGTAACCTCTGCTCCACCGCGTGCATTGGTTAGGCCTGCAACGTGTTCGAGTACGGCATGTATATTGAGCGGCGCTAACTTTAGTTGCTCACGTGAGCCCATCACCCGGTCGACTAAACGTGTCAACCGATCCGCCTCCTTAATCAAAATGTCTGCTAAGTCTTGCTGACCCGGCTCAACAACTTCCCTGTGCAATAACTGCGCAGCTCCACGAATTCCACCGAGAGGGTTTTTTATCTCATGCGCTAAACCGCGCATCATTAACCTAAAGGACTGCTGCCGCTCAAATTGATTCTGCTCTTTCATAAAGCGAGAAATGCGATTGATCGAGTGCATCTCGATCAACACATAAGGCACCGTGCCGCCAGCACTGCTGACTTGCGACAAGGTGACGTCAACCAGTACCTCACGGTCATCCATATGGATGGACAATTCACGCAAGGTAAACTGAGCATTGTTGTCGAGCACCTCTTGCACGCAACGTTGTAACTCTTCTGAATCAACCAGACCCGAGAGCGGCGAACCGATTAGATAGCGTCGACTCTGCTCAAAAAGAGTTTCCGTTGAAATATTGACTCGTTGAATAATGCTCTGCGCATCAATCAGAATGATCGATGCTTCGAGATTTTCGAGTAAAGTTTCGCTGGCCAGGTTCAAAGTCATCAGGGAAATGTTTATCGGTACATTGTTGCACCAAAAAGGTGCATATCTCATCAAAAAAAACGCCCCACCGAAATGGGGCGTTTTGATTAAAACTAACAGCTGTATGACAACGCAAACTCGATTGGATGCGTGTTCATACGCAATGCATCGACCTCTCCTTGCTTAAGTTCAAGGTAGCCATCAATCGAATCGTCACTGAACACACCACCTGCTTTCAGGAAGTCGCGGTCGTTATCCAAGGCGTCCAGAGCATAATCAAGACCGGCAGCAACAGTCGGGATCTTGGCTTGCTCTGCAGCTGGCAATTCATACAAATCCTCGTCAGCAGCATCGCCAGGATGGATTTTGTTTTGAATGCCGTCTAAACCAGCCATCAACATTGCGGTGAAAGCCAAGTATGGATTAGCCGTAGAATCAGGGAAACGAATCTCGATTCGACGACCTTTTGGATTTGCAACATAAGGGATTCGGCATGACGCAGAACGGTTACGCGCCGAGTAAGCAAGCAATACCGGCGCTTCGAAGCCAGGCACTAATCGCTTGTAACTATTGGTAGAAGCATTTGCGAACGCATTGATCGCTTTTGCGTGTTTGAAGATACCACCGATGTAATACAGCGCCAGCTCACTCAAACCACCATAGCCGTCGCCAGCAAATTGGTTCTCACCATCTTTGAAAATTGACTGATGCACATGCATGCCCGAGCAATTATCGCCAACAATTGGCTTGGGCATGAAAGTCGCAGTTTTACCGAACATGTGTGCCGTGTTGTGTACCGCGTATTTGAAAATCTGAACTTCGTCAGCCTTGCGCACTAAGGTATTGAATATAGTACCGATTTCACACTGACCGCCAGTGGCAACCTCATGGTGATGAACCTCTGTGGGCACGCCCATTGCTTCAGCAGATTGACACATCGCCGCACGTAAATCGTGCAAAGAATCTACTGGAGGTACTGGGAAGTATCCGCCTTTCTGCCCTGGGCGATGCCCCATATTGCCGCTTTCGTACGGCTTCTCTGAATTCCAGTATGCCTCTTGCGAATCAACTTCGTAGAAGGCTCCTCGAGCTTCCGTAGAAAAACGCACATCATCAAATACGAAGAACTCGTTTTCTGGGCCGAAGTAAGCAACATCACCAATACCTGTCTCTTTCAAGTAGGCTTCGGCGCGCTTGGCAATGGAGCGTGGATCACGCTCATAGCCTTCCATTGTGGATGGCTCAACAACATCGCAGCGTACGTTGAGTGTTTTGTCTTGGAAGAAAGGGTCCAAAACAGCGCTGCTCGCTTCTGGCATTAGAATCATGTCTGATTCATTAATGCCCTTCCAGCCAGCGACCGATGAACCGTCAAACATTTTGCCTTCAGCAAAAGTATCCTCATCTACGGCGCTCGTAGGAACGGTTACGTGTTGCTCCTTGCCTTTCGTGTCGGTGAAACGGAAATCAATATATTTGATGTCCTCGTCTTTAATTTGTTTTAGAACGTCTGAAGCTGACATTGTTGTTGCTACCTCAAGGTTTTTTTATGGTTAATCAATTGCAGGTCAGTCAAACTGTGCGTACACGACGTCGCCGACCTCTGTAGTCTGCAATCAAAGTAAAGCAAGTATCGTGCCAACGCACTATAAAACGGCGAAAACTATCCAAATTGGTGCGTTTCACTCCAACTAAACATGCACATGGCATATTAAACGGGGTAAGAATCTGAAATAACGCACTATATTAGTGCATTTCTTACATTAATGCACTTTTATAGTGCGTTTAGCTGTACCTTGAGGCTTTCTTTTACTGTTTCCATGGCTGCAATACTTGTCGATTCCTGTACGCCAGGCAAATTCAAAAGCGACCCTTCGAGAAAGTCTCGATAGGCCATCATATCTTTGACTCTTGCTTTCACTAAAAAATCAAAATTACCGGTCACTAAGTAACATTCTTGCACCTCAGGTAAATCCTGAACTTGACGGCGGAAATCCTCAAAGGTTTGTTTATGAGTTCGATTCAGCCTAACTTGCACGAAAACAACCAATCCAACTTCCAGTTTTTGCGCATCTAAGATAGCGCTATAGCCCTGAATGTAGCCCTCTCTCTCAAGCTTACGCACGCGCTCTATGCATGGTGTTGTGGTAAGACCAACGCGTTTACCAAGGTCGGTAAATGACAAGCGGCCGTCTTGTTGTAATTCAGATAGGATTTTTCGATCAAGGTTGTTAAGCATCACATTTCCCAATCGTGGTCAGTATTTTAGGATTATTTATCATTAAATGAACTAATAACAATAATATTGATTGCTATTTTCGCGAATACGAAAAATTCTAACTTAGAGAAGTTATGCGACAAGCGTATTATTTTCATTCAAAAATCAAAATAAGAAACAGGTGAAAAGCATGCTGATCGGTGTACCAAAGGAAATCAAAAATCATGAGTATCGGGTGGGCCTTAGTCCAGCCAGCGCAAAAGAACTTGCATCACACGGCCATGAAATAACGGTCGCCACAGGTGCCGCAAGCGGCATTGGCCTAACTGATGAAGATTACTTAAAGGTTGGTTGCAAAATTGCTGCAACCAATGAAGAGATTTTTGCCAATAGCGAAATGATCATCAAGGTTAAAGAACCACAGCCAGACGAATGCAAGCAACTCAGCCAAGGTCAGCTGCTGTTTACGTATTTGCATTTAGCACCAGACCCAGTTCAAACTGAGCTATTACTTGAGTCTGGAGTTACTGCAGTTGCATATGAAACCGTTACTGGTCCAAATAATTCGCTGCCTCTATTGGCGCCCATGAGCGAAGTTGCGGGTCGATTGGCAGCCCAAGCCGGTGCGCACTGTTTGGAACGTGCACAAGGTGGCATCGGCGTACTTATGGGCGGGGTACCGGGTACCGAGCCAGCAAAAGTTCTAGTGATTGGTGGTGGCGTGGTGGGCGCAAACGCTGCTTATATTGCTCGTGGCATGGGCGCCAACGTCACCATACTGGACCGATCAATACCGCGACTGCGGGAACTGGATGCCGAATTTCAAGGCAAAGCCAATGTCGTGTACTCCACCAAAGAAGCGATTGAAAAATACGCGATACACTCAGACTTGGTGATCGGGGCTGTATTGTTGCCAGGAGCATCTGCGCCCAAATTAATCAGCAGAGAGTTGATCTCTAAAATGCGCCCCGGATCAGTTGTCGTAGATGTGGCAATCGATCAAGGCGGCTGCTTAGAGACTTCAAAAGCAACGACTCATGAAAACCCCACGTTCTTGGTGGATGATGTGGTTCATTATTGCGTAGCGAATATGCCCGGAGCGGTGCCACAAACTTCGACTTACGCACTTAACAATGCCACATTGCCATTTAGCTTAAGCATGGCCAATCAAGGTTGGCAAAAGGCAATGCAACAAGATGAGCACCTCTTGAACGGCCTCAACGTACACGATGGCAAACTCTGCTACCAAGCCGTAGCCGAAGCACAAAACCGAGAGTTTACCGACCCCGCAAGCCTAATTTAGAACCCTGAATCAACGACAGAATTGGGCGAGAAGGTAACGAGAACAGTTCAACCCAGCCCGATTCTTCGCAGGTCAAACCAGTAATTTAGATGCATGCGCCTGCGGCGAATAAGAAACGGGGAAATCGTGTCCGACTCTCCTTGTCTTAACTGGACGTATCACAAATAAAAGCGCCTGCGGCGAATAAGAAACGGCTAAGTCGTGTCCGACTCTCCTTGTCCAAACTCGATGAATCACAAATAAAAAAGCCCGCTTTGTTATTTTTATTGCGGGCTTTTTTATTTAAGTGTAGTGCTATTAATTGCACTTTCCTCACTCCTGGTGACTTGGGCTTGACCAAAGTCAGCGGCAAAGGTAAATCAAAAAAAAGTGAATGTCTAACAATTTGTAACTAATAGTTAACTATCGCAAAGTAAGCGAACAAACTGTCTAGAAAAGAAAGCAAAACAATTCAGTTCAATCGTTCGCTAGCTGGCACAACTACTGGCTTTTCAGCAGATTATTCCACCCAACAAGTTACTCGAAGGCTATAATATTCGTTCCTCGGCTGGTTGCTTCACCAGCCTTTTTTTCATCTCTATCTAAGTTGTTTAATGAAAAACTCCGCCCCTAGTTTTCAAGAAATGATTCTGCGACTGCAGAACTTTTGGGCCGAACACGGCTGCGTAATTATGCAGCCGTACGACATCGAAGTTGGTGCCGGCACGTTCCATTCTGCAACCTTTCTAGGCGCGGTGGGTCCCGAACCTTTAAACGCGGCCTATGTGCAACCTTCACGACGACCCACCGATGGTCGTTATGGGGAAAATCCCAACCGGCTGCAACATTACTTTCAGTACCAGGTAATCCTCAAACCTTCGCCAGACAACTTTCAAGAACTGTATCTGGAATCAATGCGCGACCTGGGCGTTGATATGCTTGAAGACGATGTGCGTTTTGTGGAAGACAACTGGGAGTCACCGACTTTAGGCGCTTGGGGGCTGGGCTGGGAAGTTTGGCTCAATGGGATGGAAGTCACACAATTCACCTACTTCCAACAAGTGGGCGGATTGGATTGCCGACCGGTTACCGGAGAAATCACCTACGGGCTAGAGCGCATCGCGATGTATCTCCAGGGCGTAGACAGTATCTACGATCTGATCTGGACTGACGGTTTCACATATGGTGATATTTATCATCAAAATGAAGTTGAACAGTCTACGTTCAATTTTGAGGTTGCCGACGTCGAAGACCTGCTCCGTCAGTTTACCGCCGCGGAGACTGAAGGCCACCTCCTCTTGGAGAAGAAGCTGCCGTTGCCAGCCTATGAAAAGGTTCTGAAGGCATCGCACAGCTTTAACATGTTAGACGCACGCCATGCCATTAGTGTCACTGAGCGAGCGCGCTACATAGGTCGTATTCGCAACCTCGCAAAAGGTGTGGCACAAGGTTACTACGAAGCGCGGGAGGCATTGGGTTTTCCACGTGGCAAATTACTTGCCGGCGGAGGTGATCAATGAGCACCGATCACCTACTGCTTGAACTAGGCACCGAAGAGCTGCCACCGACGGCACTCAAATCACTCAGTGACTCGTTTACAGAGTCTGTTTTAACCGGCTTAGTTGATGCTCAGCTAACTAGTGCTGATGCAGTTGAAACAGCTCAGTCTTTTGCTAGCCCAAGGCGTCTAGCTATCCTCGTGCCCGAGGTACGAGACAAGCAACCCGACCAAACAGAAGATCGGCGCGGGCCTGCCGTTGCCGCGGCATTTGATGAAGATGGCAACGCCACACCAGCGGCACAAGGGTTCGCACGTTCATGCGGCGTAGAAGTAAATCAACTCTCACGTCTAAAAACCGATAAGGGGGAGTGGCTGAGTTATACGGTTGAGCAAGCAGGCAAACCTCTCGCAGATGTCGTTGGCGAAATACTTGAGTTGGCCGTAAAACGTCTACCAATTCCCAAGCGAATGCGATGGGGAGACGGCGATGCAGAGTTTGTCAGGCCTGCACATTGGCTAGTTGCTATGCATGGCAACGCCGTTTTACCCACATCCATTTTAGGGCTCACCGCAGGCAACAAGAGCCGCGGCCATCGTTTTCACAGCGAAGGCGAAATTGAATTTACGGAGGCAAAACTATACCAATCTACTCTTAGAGAAGCCGGAGATGTGATTGCTAGTTTTAGCGAGCGACAACAAATCATTAGTACTCAAATCGAGCAATTGGCCGATTCGATTAATGCAACTATTGATGAAGATCAAGACCTGCTCGACGAAGTCACCGCGCTGGTTGAGAAGCCCGTCTCCTTGCTCGGCGATTTCGATGCCAGCTTTCTCGAAGTGCCCTCAGAATGCTTGATATCGGCGATGCGAGATCACCAAAAATATTTTCACTTGCGCGATGCGCAAGGCAATTTATTGCCAAACTTCATTACCGTCAGCAACATAGAGAGCAGCAATACAACACGAGTGATTGCTGGGAATGAGCGAGTGTTACGTGCGCGATTATCCGATGCACGCTTTTTCTGGAACACGGATCGTAAGCAAAAATTAGCTACTCAGTTACCAAAACTAGAGAACGTTTTATTTCACGTCAAATTAGGTAGCTTGGCAAATAAAACTACTCGCCTGATGACCCTGGCAGAGGAGATTGCTGGGCAAATAGACGCCGATGCAACAATAGCTCGTCGTGGCGCTGAACTCTGCAAGGCCGACTTGATCACCGACATGGTGGGCGAGTTTGACAAACTACAAGGCGTCATGGGGCATTACTACGCAGACCTTGATGGTGAACCTAGCTTGGTGAGCCAGTGTATAGAACAGCACTATTGGCCCCGGTTTTCCGGCGATCAATTGCCTGAATCTGCAGAGGCCCAAGCCGTCGCATTGGCCGACCGATTGGACAGTCTGGTAGGAATCTATGCCGCTGGAGAAGTGCCTACCGGAGACAAAGATCCTTACTCTCTGCGACGTGCATCTTTAGGCATATTAAGGATATTAATCGAACAGAAGAAACCGCTAAGTTTGGTTGATCTGGTTGCAAAATGTGCTGACACCTATGCCGCTCAAGATTTCTCTATTTCTACAGAGTCGCAGAAGGAAATAGTTGGTTTTATCCAAAGCCGTTTAACCGCCTATTATCAAGCTCAAGGTATCGCAACCTCCGCAATCAATGCAGTGGCCGCTTGTAAGCCCGAACGCCCACTTGATTTTGATCAACGTTTAGCTGCGGTTCGTAGTTTTAACGAAATGACCGAAGCCGCTGATTTAGCCGCAGCCAATAAGCGCATCACCAACATACTAAAAAAGCAGCAAGGCGTAGTACCGCTCGACATTAAAGACGAACTTCTCTGTGAACCTGCGGAGCAGGTCTTATACAACGCTATGTTGGCCTTAGAGGGCTCAGCCAACCCATTGTTCGATGCTGGCGACTACTCAACTGGCTTGAAGTCGCTTGCTGATTTACGCTCTCCGGTTGATGAGTTTTTCGAAAACGTGATGGTAATGAGTGAAGACCCGGCACAACAGACGAATCGTCTTGCGCTATTGAAGCGACTGCAAGCATTGTTCTTGCGGGTTGCCGACATTGGCCAGTTGCAGGCATAACCGCGAGCAGCTGAAGTGAAACTTATCGTGCTTGATCGAGATGGTGTGATTAATCAGGAATCTCCTGAGTTTATAAAAACACCTGAAGAGTGGTTGCCAATTAAAGGCAGTTTAGAGGCGATCGCACAGTTGTCACAGGCCGGATATGACGTCGTTGTACTGACTAATCAATCTGGCGTAGGCCGGGGCTTAATAAGTGCCGATATGCTGGGCCAGATTCATGTGCGCATGATCGATTATGTGCAGCAACTTGGCGGCAAAATTCAAAGTGTTCTGTTTTGCCCGCATCACCCGGAAGATGGTTGCGATTGTCGCAAACCTAAAGCGGGCTTGTATCAAGACTTATCTGAGCGCCTTAAAATTTCTTTTCAAGGCGTCTACTCGGTTGGTGACTCGCTGCGCGACCTACAAGCCGCGCAACTAGCCGGAGCCACGCCGATCTTGGTCAAGACTGGCAATGGTCGCAAAACCTTACAAACACTCTCTGATGATGAGAACTCGGCATTGAGAGACACAGCTGTATTTCCTGACTTATCCAAATTTGTTGATGCCCTCCTGCACGGCAAACTCTGATGATTTATATACGATCGATACTTTTTTACTTGGGCGAGGCACTGTCTACGATCCCATTTTTCTTTATCTCTATGGTTGCGCTGCCAATGCCGCCAAAAACGCGGTCGTGGATGATCGCCGGCTGGGCGAAATTTGTGACTTGGTGGCTGCGCATCACCTGCGGATTGAAACATGAGGTAATTGGCCTTGAAAACGTGCCGGAGGAGCCCTGCGTATTCGCCTGCAACCATCAATCCACGTGGGAAACGATCACCACACAAACATTTCTCCCTGCCCTGGCTTGGGTACTGAAAAAGGAGCTCTTTAAGATTCCAGTTTTTGGCTGGGGCTTATGGGCCACTCGTCCCATCGCAATTGATCGTCAAGATCGCGATACCGCGCGCGATCAAGTAGTGAGACAAGGGCAAGAGAAGATCAAAGAAGGGCGTCACGTACTCATCTTCCCCGAGGGCACACGCACCGCCTATGGACAAGTCGGGTTCTATAAGAAAGGTGCTGCCATGTTGGCTCGTGCTGCAGACGCGGACATCGTACCCATCGCTCATGATGCCGGCAAGTACTGGCAGCGCAATAGCTTGTGGATCAAACCAGGAACAATTAAGTGCATTATCGGCCCTAAAATAAGTATCTCTGGAAAACGAGATTCAGAAGTTACCGAAGAAGTGAAGCAGTGGATTCTTTCGCAGAACCTTTAATCCATCCTGCTCATCTAAATGGCCAGTGTGGTTGCCCGACAATCTAGGGTAAACTTTCGCCATGGATGCGAATCAACCTAAAGATACCCAGACATCAACTGAAGCCGACACCGCTTCTTCGGCACCTGCGGATACTGTGGATAGCAGTGTCGAAAACGCTGCGCCCGATGTAAGCGAAAACATCGTTGAAGCACCAATCGCTCTAGGCAACGAGCTGCCTACCATAATCGAATTACTACCTGACCAGCTGCAGCCGTTTTGGCTGATGGTACAAAAAATTCCGCTGCTTGAAGGGCTACTGGTTCTGCTTCTGTTCTATGGGCTAGCCTATTTTATTCGACGCTATGTCATTTCTCAGGTCATGCGGCTAGCGGGGAAAACCAAAGGCGATCTGGATGATCGTGTGGTCGAAGAGCTGCAAGGTCCAATCTTTAGCACCGTCGTACTCATAGGTTTAATGCTGGCAATCGCCATCTCCAGCGACGAAATGGGCTGGCTGCGCTACGCCGTGCCTGTAATCATCTCCATCATCATCCTGATCTGGATTCGTACTGCCCTAGCTCTAGCCACAACCATCATTACCGCGGTGTCGCGCGACGAAAGCCATTTCAAGAAAATTGATGTGCGCACAGAACCGCTTCTGATCATCGCCAGCAAACTTATTATTTTGTTGATTGGTTGCTACATTCTATTGGTTGTTTGGGGCATCAACCCGGTTGGCTTGCTGGCCTCGGCTGGTATCGTAGGTATCGCAGTCGGTTTTGCCGCCAAAGATACTTTGGCAAATTTATTTTCCGGCGTGTTTATCCTTGCTGACCGGCCCTACAAACTAGGCGACTACGTAAATCTAGACAGCGGAGAACGGGGCAAAGTGACGCACATCGGGATTCGAAGCACACGCTTATTAACGCGCGATGATATAGAAGTCACGATACCTAACGGTGTTATTGGCAACGCGAAGGTCGTCAATGAGAGTGGCGGGCCCTATCCCAAAATGCGGGTCAGGGTGGACCTTCAATGCGCGTATGAGGCAGATCTGCAAGAAGTTTGCGACCTGTTAATGCAAATCGCCGATGAAGAGGATTTAGTTTGCCAGTACCCTAGTCCACGCGTGCGAGTGAGAGGTTTCGCAGAGAGTGGCGTCTCCGTGCAGCTGATGGGCTGGATCAATAGGCCCGAAGACCGGGGCCGAGTGACGCATATTTTGTATATGAAAGTGCATCAAGGTTTTCGCGATGCTGGGCTGGAAATTCCCTACCCCAAAAGAGACATTACGATCATGGAACCGGCGGACACCAATGAAATTAAACCGAATACTGTCGCATCGCCAAATGACGCTTCGGTTTAGTTAAGCGAGCGTGTTTAAATCCTACTCCGGTTTGTTTAAGGACCAATCAAATTGATAGCGAACACGCGTGGTGCGATCAACTTTATCAGCCGTTTCAGGGTCCAAGTACTTTCTTAAATAAAGTTTGAGCTCTTCACGGCTATCGCCAAAATCTTCCTTTTTCCATTTAAAAATACGTGAAAGACGAAGCACATTGTTATTGACACTAACCGCTCTCGGGTGCGTAACAAAACCTCTTGCGGCCAGATCTAGATCTTCATCGATGGTATCACCACGGTAGGTTTTATCTGCAAGGTTGGCCGAACCAAGTGAACCCCTAAATAAAGCGAAATGGACGCGTTCATCTTGGAACAATGGTCGCAAGATTCCATGTTCAATGTCATTGAAAGAAAGAGTTTGACCAGCAATTGAAAATCGCTCTAGATCCCAAAAATTGCCACGGTTAAGCCCACGGATCGAGTCCGTGGGTTTGGCGGTCACAATAAATGCAACCAGCGTCGCGTTGTATAAGTTGATCCAGTAAGCTTTTTGTCTCTGCTTAGTAAGTTGCCGAGGGTCCAGCTCCTGAAGATAACTTAAGTAATCAATCAACTTCTGCTGGTCGGGCCCATTCACCTGATCGTAGTTAAAATGGTTTACGCCAGTCGGGTGGTCGATAATCAGATAGGCGTCGAGTATTTGCTGCCAGCTATCGTGGTTAGGTCTCAGACCACTGGAAGGTGTGTCGTCGTTCCAGTACGGAATCGCTTTCGCTCGCGGAGCGGACTGTGAATTCGCGGCATCTGTAAGGAACAATACCAATACCACCCCAACCAGCAAACTCTGTTTGAAGAATTGCATTTGATTTTTTATGTTGTTTTTGGACCTTGATAAACAAGCGTCTTCAAGCTTCTATGGCCTGATAATACTGCTAGATTCTCGTCTAAATGAAACCAGTTCGAGTGTCTGGATTTGGAAAAATCAAAGTCGGTATAACTTAGAATGTCGAAAGTATAAACCAATCGATGTATATACATATTAATTGCTCAGGAATGTAGCAAAAATTTACCTCAATTCCCTGTGTTTAACGCTAAGTAACAACTTGGGATCCAGGGCTGTATTGAAGGATTTTACGAAATACAATTGATGGCCAAGTACCTCAGCAGTTGACATGCTGTTCTTTCAGTCAGTTTAATCTCTTGTTTTCTTCATCCTTCCAGTAGTTTCTCCACCCAACCTGGCAACACTTCTCCGGCCTTGCCATACAGCGCGGTATCAAAGGCGCTCGCAACTAGAGACTCTTCTAGGTTAATTTCTATAGTCTCGGCACCAGCATGATTTGCCATTTGCACGAAGCCCGCCGCTGGATACACGTTACCTGAAGTGCCAATAGAAACAAATAAATCACACTGACTTAACGCTATTTGTATCTCATCCATATACAGCGGCATTTCGCCAAACCAAACGATATGCGGGCGAAGGCTTCCAGTCAGCCCGCAACAGGAGCACTCGTCTTCAACGTTTAGATCACCTTCACACCTGAAGACTTGCTCAGAATATTTGCAGTGCATCTTGAGTATTTCACCATGCATGTGCAGAACATTTTTTGACCCCGCCTGTTCGTGGAGATTATCGATGTTTTGCGTGACTAACAGGAAATCACCGTCAAACTCTTGTTCGAGTTTCGCTAAAGCTCGGTGAGCAGGGTTAGGATGAACCGAATTTTCCAGAATAGGTTTGCGACGTTCATTGTAAAAACGCTGAACCAGTTCTGGGTCACGCTCGAATGCCTCTGGGGTAGCGACGTCTTCTATTCGGTGATCTTCCCACAGGCCGTCCGCCGCCCGGAAGGTTTTAATCCCTGACTCAGCGGATATTCCGGCGCCCGTTAACACGACAATCGACTTTAGATTATTGGACAAATGGTTCATAGTCATTCAGGTAAGGTTAAGGCTCGTTAAGGTAGGGTTTGTGTCATGCTAACCGCAACTCAGGAGATTTTATGAACTTCTTTAGCATCCGCAAGCTATTGGCAATGTCTGCCATGGCACTCACCGTAGCAGCCGTTCCGGGCACCGCGTCGGCCGGCGGTTCAATCCACTTGGATATCCCTGGCTTTAGTATTGGCTTTCACGATGATCATCGTTACCGCAAGCGTCATCGCCACTATAAGAGCCATAAACGCTATAAACGCTATAAACGTCATTATCGCAACCATGACTCGTACGATTACTATCCACGTCGATCATATCGCTACTACGATGGTTATCGAAGTAATCGCTATGATCGTAGGAGATACCGCGACCGTGACCGCTATGAATCCTGTCCAACCCCAGGTTATTCATCGCGCTATTACCGAGATCGGGGCTGTTATTCCCATGGTGATCACTACCACTGCGACGACTAACAAGCTCTTCACAGCAGCACAAGGATGTGCTGCTTATTGATAATTCGTCAATGCGTTTAATCTAGTGTCGCAACCCCTCGCGAAAATCTGGATACCGCAACGCGACTTTTAACTCTTGGATGAGTTTGGTGTTTCTAATTCGTCGTGATTCCGCTAAATAGCTCAGCATCCCCGCGGATAATTTATCTTTTGCCTCAGCCATAGATATTTCTGGAAGGGGTGGCAAACCGGCCACTTCTGCGGCTGTCTGCAGATACTCACTAATTTTGCCCGGCGACCCATCAGTAGCATTAAAAATCACTTCTTCTCCTTCGTAGTGCATCGCTTTAGTGACCGCAACAGCGAGGTCATCGGCATGAATACGATTGCTATAGCCACATTCTTCCGCGCGAACAACTGGCGTTGCATTTTTAAGTCGAGCAAGAGGTATCCTGCTGTTGGCATAAATCCCGGGCACACGTAATACTCGAATCGGCACACGGTGATGCGCAGCCCAAACCAGCCAGCGGTCTTCCATATCTAAACGCCGCAAGCCTCGTTCAGTTACAGGGTTAGTTGGAGTAGACTCATCAACCCAATCACCGTCGGTGTCTCCATAGACGCCCGTAGTACTAATTAAGGCTAAAGAATTTGGCTTGATATAACTCTCAGACACGGTACGCAGAACTGTTTGACTGCGTAAATCCGTTTCACCGATCTTTTGCGGTGGCACAAGATAGCACCAACGTGCTCCATGAATGGATTCCGGCAAGCGCAACGTTTCTGCATCAAAATCAAACTGCTCGACCTGCAATCCTAAGGCTCGCGCCACGACGGCCGATTCGGGCGATTTGACTAGGGCTAAAATATCTGCGGCATCGACTCCTTGATCGATAAGCTCAATGGCGATCCGCCGACCGACATCACCGCACCCAATTACGCAATATTTAATCACGACGCAAACGATCCGAAACCGCGATTGGGGTTGGGTAGCGGAGCACAATGGAATAACTCGACCCCACAAAGGTTACTAAGGTTGCTAATTGAACAAAATACACAGTCATAGGATTTATTAACTGGCTCTGCAATGCCACAAAAACAATGAGCAAAGAAAACTCGCTCATCTGCCCCAAGCGAAACCCGGTTTCCCAACCAAGCTTGCTGTTTTCAGAAACGCGATGCAGAGCGAAACGGAACACAACCGGCTTCACCACTAACATCAAGCCCCCTAAGAGTACCGCGGGCAACCAGATCGTCTCAAGTGCGGAAATATTTAAACCTGCGCCTAAGGCGAAGAAAAACATCACCAGGAAAAAGTCTCGCAGTGGTTTCAAACTCTCAGCAATAAACAGAGCAATAGGGCTAGTAGCGACAGTAATACCGGCAATAAACGCACCGGTCTCATGCGAAAATCCTATCGCATAACCCAACTCGGAAATACCAAGACACCAGGCTAAGGCCAACAAGAAAACGTATTCCTGAATTCGATCAAACTTAAAAAACAGCTTGAGAAGCACATAACGTTTGAGGGCCCATGCAACAGCGATCAAAACCGGCAGCATGATAATCAGCTTGACTAACTCAAAGGTCGGATCGGTGTCAGTGCTCATGGCTTTGAAGCCGAGCAACACCACAATAGCAATCATGTCTTGTAGGAGGAGCACGCTGATAATTACTTCGCCAGTATGCTTATGATGCAGTACCGTAGTTGGGAGCAATTTTAGGCCAATAATCGTGCTGGAAAACATGCAGGCTATTCCAACCACGGCCGCGTTGAACGGATCAAAGCCTGCGAGCGTCGCCATAGCCCAACCGATGGCGGCAAACACTCCAGAGGTTAATACTGTAACAATCGTAGTCTGACGAAGTAAATCCAACAACTTTCTGGGGCTTAAATTAAGCCCCAATAAGAACAGCAAAAAAATGATCCCAATATTTGAAATGTCTTCAATAAGCTTGGTATCAGTCACCCATTTCAGACCCCAAGGCCCGAGCACGATACCTAGGAATATATACGCAATAATCAGCGACTGACGCGCGTACAAAGCCAGCGTTGCGAATATGGCAGCGCCAACAAAAATCAGGAATAACGAAAACAGCATCTAGCTTGCCGACTTCCATTTAATGTTGCAGCCGATGCTCGGTTTTTGGGCATCGTCTACACTACCGCCAGCTAAAATTGCCGACATGGCTGCGCTCAAGTCATCGCCGGTAACCGGCAACCCATTGCTGGGTCTAGAATCATCCATTTGGCCTCGGTACTTCAACTTGTGCTGGGCATCATAGACAAAAAAATCTGGTGTGCACTCTGCCCCATATGCACGCGCTACATCCTGACTTTCATCGTAGCAATAAGGAAATTCAAAGCCGTACGCTTGCGCAAAATCATGCATCTTCTCGGGGCTGTCTTGCGGATAGTTCAATACGTCGTTCGAAGAAATAGCGACCACCGAAAAGCCTTGCTCCTGGAATCTATTTGCTAAATCTGCAAACTCTGCAATCAGGTGAATGACGTAGGGACAGTGATTGCATATAAAGGCAATGAGAATGGGCTTGCCAACCGCTTGGTCGAGAGAAAAAATCTTATCCAACCCAGCAACATCGGGTAATTCGAACCGCGGGGCGCTGCTTTCTAAGCTCTGCATACTCGATTCTGTTGCCGCCATCAGCCTGTTCCTCCATCAATTGATTTTTCAGTTTGTGCTGCGAAGTTTTTAGCTTCAATTTGCCTCAAACGCACAAAGTGCTCTTCGGGCAACACAGGTAACTTTTTTCCTAGAGTATCGTAGAGCATGCTCACCATGCGCAGACTCAAGCCCCATAATATTTGGTCCTTGCTCTGATCAATCAACACCGCTGGCATTTTCAAGTCGCCACTGTGTGGGTGGGTGTAGTCATGAGCGTTTGATACATCTTCCAGCCAGGCAAAGGGCAACCACACGAGATCAGCCACCTCATGATTGCCGATCGGGCGGAGTTCTTGCTGCGGCTTAAAAACGAAACAAGCCACATGCACGCTGTACTGATTATCGACCTTTAAGCCATATAGATCGTCGAGTCGACCGATGTAGTCTTGCTCCGCTAACTCAATTCCAACTTCCTCCGAAGTCTCTCGTACAGCCGCAGCTTGCGCAGAAACATCTGTACTGTCAATTTTACCGCCTGGAAAGGCCATCTGCCCTGACCACGGATCGTTGTGATGATAGGCGCGCTGCATCAATAGAAACTCGGTACCTTGTTCCGTATCACGCAGAATGATGGCAACCGCTGCTTTTAATAAGCTGAATTCACTTTTTTCTTGCGGGCGGTGCGCAGCAATACGATCAAGGTCCTCTTGAGTCAAGAGCATGGGTATTCACAGTTGTTGGGGAATAAAGTTATCAAGCGATTATGCCAAAGACGCAATAGGTGATCTAGAATAGGCTCATTCGCAGCTATTAGGAAGCACCATGCTCTCTTACGCAGATAAAATTAAGCAAGCCGCCGATGCCGTCGCAAAGCAGCTAAACGGAAATTTCGACAGCGCTCTGATTCTGGGGAGCGGCTTGTCGCATCTATTTGCTGACGCCGATACCGATATCCTCGACTATCAACAGATACCCAATATGCCGGCGCCCGCCGTATTGAGTCATCAAGGCACACTGGCATCGGTAAAGTTCAAAGAGAAGTCAGTTGCGATATGCCGAGGTCGAGTTCACTTGTACGAAGGTCATGCCGCTGAGGATGTCGCGTTCATGGTCTATGTTCTTGCTCAGCTGGGTGTGCAAAAACTCATCATCACGAATGCCGCGGGCGCGCTAAATCCAGACTACTCACCGGGCGACATCATGATCATTCAGGACCACATCAACCATACTGGGCGAAACCCAGTGGTAGGCCAAGATGACACCTTAGGCATGCCTTTTACTGATATGTCTCAAGCGTATCCACCAACCCTCGCGGCTGATGCTCTACGGTGTGGCAGCAACTTAGATCTTAACGTTCATCTTGGAATATACGCAGGTGTCCTTGGCCCCACACTAGAGACCTCGGCCGAACGCCGTATGTTGCGCGCATGGGGTGCTGATGCGGTTGGCATGTCGACTGTGATCGAGGTGATAGCGGCGAATCATTGCGCCATGCAAGTGATTGGGCTATCTGCAATAACGAATATGGCGACAGGGGCTACTGATCAACGAATTGATACCGTTGATGAGATTTTGGCGAACGCAGCTACTGCGGCGATAGGTATTGCTGAAATTTCGCAGACATTATTGACCGAATAGTCGACTCATTAGTCAGGCTGTACATAGTCTACTGAATAGTCGGTTTTAATGACCACTGAAACAAATGTAGGCGAACTTGGTATTGCTTGTTCCTGAAAGTCTACAGACCAAAGCGGTGCAGAAATTTCTTCAACTTCAAGTTCTCGTTTATATTTGACCTGAATACCTTTCTGTTCAAATTGTTCGCGTATTGCTTGAGAGACGAGGGCATCAGCGCCCTGTATGCTTTTTGATCCGCTTCTATCGTTCAGAATCAACTGCAATGGGCTGAATGGTTTTCTGATACGCTCGGCTAATTCACCAAGCTCAACAGCCTCACCCCAAGTTGAACTAGCCAGCGTCACCCGCCCCTCTGGGCTGACTTCAACATCCAGCTGTACTGCTGTCGCGCCCAATTCAACCGCCATATAAATATCACTCAAGGACTCTACGCCTCGTGCCGAAAACGCCCGCTCAGATTCTAAAAGCCACGCCGCATTCGCCTTTTGCCAATAGTGCCAATTGTCCTGTCTATCGAGAGCAATCTTTCCATGCATGGTTTTCGGCGCTTCAAGACTCTGATAGTTTAGGTCAGTAAAGTCGTAACGTTTGTCTAAAGCTGAATACTCCAATCCCATCAGACCTGCCATGGCATGATGAGTAAGGTCATTGGTGATCACCTTGTCCTTGTTATTACGAAGACTGCCCCACAAGTCAGGATGTTGTGCTTTCCAACTATCGTTTGCCCAGACAAACAGGGGGATATTAGTCATTGGAAAGGAGAATACAGCTGAATTGTGCCCCGTACCCTCAACAAGATTTTCGGAATGGTCAGCGATATAAACGATAAGCGTAGGGGTTTCGTCCTCGGAAAACCGATCATATAAATCCCCTAGAAGCGAATCGGTGTATGAGATTGTATTGTCATAGCAATTGAACATTCCCGCACTGCGCGCCCTAGTTGTAGCGAATTGCCCAAAGTTTATGCGGTTAAATTCGCCAACGTGAATTTCTGCTTGCTCCGGATAACGTTTACAGTATGAAAAGTGGCTGTTATAGAAATGCAAGACCGCGAGTCCTTCACCTCGATAGTTTTTCTCAAATAGAGGTATTAAATCCTCATCATATTTCGGCGATGCGTTTCCATACCCAACGCCCATGTTAATCGTTTGAGATTGATCTGCACCCTTTGCGATCGCCGTAATGTAATTCGACCATCCACCCAGCATTCGGTGATTACTAAGCCACAACGTGGGCAAGCCAGCCGCTTTAGTGATTTCTATTGTTGATGCAGCCTCCGCCCAATCTTTGTCGCCGTATTGATTCGCCTCTGTCATTATCATTGATACGGTCGGATTCGAATGCGTGTGATTCGAATAAACATTAGAAAATTTAATGAGCTCTTCGGTGCGAATGCGTTTATCAACTTCAGGCGTTGTTCGTCGCGCATAACCGTATGCAGACATATGATACTTATTGACCGATTCCCCTAACACTAAAATTGTCTGGTTGTCCTCAAAACCGTTCTTTAGTTGAACATCAAAACCCTGAACTGAACGTTCTTGCAGCACCCGTTCGTATTTTTCTATTTCATGAAGATATTTCGCTTTTGCATACTGAAAACGTTGAATATAGTTTGAACTGCTTAGGTTAACAGTCGCAAAAATTCCGCCTATCAGAAAAATAAAAATAAGAAATGTGGGAGCGAACGGGTTTCTCGAATTACTTCTAATCAAACCCGTTGTGACGAGAGCAAAAACCGCAACCGCTATTAAAACGCTGAGCGGGAAAGAGGCACCTGTTTGTTCTAGCAAGAACTCAAATGCTTGTTGGCTATAACTTTGAAATACTGCGTGGATAGATTCAATCGATAGAGGGATGTCAAAGTTAAACTGGTGAAGTAATGCCGCAATATTTAGTGTCGACAGAAGCAAAAAAGCCAAGGCACAGAGAAAGTAAAACAATTTGGAGCTACTTCTTAGATTTGCAACAGATTGAAGCACTACAAAAACACAAAGGGCAGTGCCTACACTAAATCCAAAGCCGGGGAGCGAAAGACTGGCAAACGTGGATTCCGCTGCCAAATGCAAACCATGAAACCAAGCTGCCAGAAATACTGAAAATGGAGCGACATTTTTCGCTAAACATATGGCTACTAAAGATAGCCAAAGCGCGAGATATAACAAAAGAAGCGGCGCGTGATTTTCTGCTTCAAAAAAAGTAACCCTTACTCGTCCGCATCCTCTTTGCGCTTTATTGCTCAGTTCAACACTCACTTGACGGTTTGAAAATACCTCAATATTGAACTCTGTTGGGATTCCGTTCGCTAGTGCAATGCTTTGGTCTAGCGAACCACTCTTCAATCTTAAACTGGCGAGTGGGGTTCTTGCGGACTGACAAGCAGATTGCTGATAGTTAGCCTGCGCTGTGACTCGCAAATTGGCGGCTCTCTTAAACAAAAGACCAACCCTCAGTTTTTTCGGAATACCTTCGACGAATACGAAACTATCATCCCTTCCGCGCAGAACGAAATCACCAATTCTTAACTCTGGGCTCGGTGAATATCGAATTTCTGCATCATCGTATATGCGGTAGTTTTCTCCATTTGAAAAACTATTAATGACTCCGACCCACGCAAGACATATGAGTAAGCAAGCACCAAATGAAACGAAATTTTTGAGAAAGCGGGGGTTACTCATCGAGTAGTGATCAATCCTTGCTCGTTCTTCAGCTGGGAAATTTAACTAGACAGGAGAGTAACAGAAGTCCATGTACTAGGAATAGATTGCCGTTAGGAGTTTATAGCTCCTAAACGAGATCGGCGTTCCGCGACGTGGCACAATCAGTTTCCAACTAACTGTTTTTTCAAAGGCAAACGGAGTGAAAAGCAGACCAAATCCCTTGGCGTATTAGATAGTCTCGGCCAGTCAGTACCAAGATGCCAGAATCTACGATTTATTTACCAACTCAAATCGGTACCGAGCAAGAAGCCCGAGCTCGAACCTAAATCCTCAATCACCGGATCTTCCAAATCTAACGCGAAGTGACGGTAACCGGCTTTCAATGACAACGAAGGAAGTGGTTTATACAGAAGCCCAGCTTCAACTTCGTAAGCGGTTGCGTCGTTGTTTTGAATATTGTCTTCCAACTCGGGGAAGTAAGATGTGGTTCCATACAGTTTTATGGAGCTAAGAATATTCAGTTCACCAGCCACCGATACGCGCGGCCCACTGGCTTCCAGTTGCGAGTCAATATTTAGTTCCTGCCACCCGAGGCCTAGTTCAACGTTTGATTTATCACGACTGCCGAAGCGGCGTTTCACGTCCAAGTTAAAATATTCACTGTCGGCTGGCATGCCAAAGACATCATCGTTGTTGTTCTGCAACAAGTTGGCGCTGACACCCCAATTGTCTTTCCATACTTCGCCGGCGCCAAGAAAAGAATCGTACGAAGAGCTGTCAAATACTGAGACATTGGTTTGGGATGACAACCACATTAAACTGGGGCGAACCTCATAGGTCTCGTCGTCAGCATGTGCCCACCCGGATCCGAGTGCAAACAGCACCAAAGCTACGAGCGGCAATAAAGTCCGCCCGCCGACGGCTCTATTCAGCACGTCCGGCAAAGCAGCCCCTACGCTTTTTTGTCCGTTATTTCCCAACACCTTCATTATTTTGTTCTTCCGTCGGCCCTATTCCTTAGAATCAAGCTGTGTTCCGGAAGCCTCGTCTATTTTATGTGTCTCTCTTGTTGTGTACTGAAATGCGAGTTACTCTCACCTTCCGGTACCCGATAATCGCTACATTTTCTAGGCTAGTTCTATTTGAACCTTTTTTGGTGCCTTTATCTTTAGCCAGTCTTTACCCAGCGTAAATCGATATTCTTAAGGCCGATAAGCATTTCGGCGAGAATGCGATCTTCTCTAGACTCCAAAAACTGTTCTTTTTGTAGCTAATAATGACAAGTATAGCCAAGTTTTATGGCGTTTTTGTGGCAAATTTACGACAAAACATGAGATTTAATGTTTTAAACAACGGAATTTGTTGCGTTTTTGTCTATTTTTTAGTGTTTCGCACCCTAAATCAAACAGTTTGCCAATGCGCATAGATAAATGGTTGTGGGCCGCGCGGTTCTTTAAAACCCGTCAACTTGCCGTCAAATCGATCAAGTCCGGCAAGATTCGTGTGAATTCCCAAACAATCTCCAAGCCAGCCGTGACCATAAAAGAAGGAGATCAA
>CALJJR010000231.1 GCA_937973905.1 uncultured Arenicella sp.
CTGGCAACCACGCTGTAAAAGCTAAAGACGATGAATCCCGTGACAATACTAAGCCACCCTATGCTTTGCCACAGGCTTGATAGCCGCTCACGACGAGCGATGCGCAAAATACCGTGTACCGGATTACTAGCGCCGTAACGCCCAATCATGAACTCTGCCATCATGACCGGCAAACCCACGATCAGCACACAGGGCAAATAGACTAATAGAAAAGTGCCACCGCCGTGGAGGCCGAGTTCATAAGGGAACTTCCAAATATTCCCCAAGCCAATTGAGGTACTCATAGCGGCCAACAAAAACACCCATGAAGATGTCCAAGTTGCGCCAATTCGGGTGGCGGGTTTAGTACTTTGAGAAGGCAAGGATTTAAGTTGTTGTTTAGCCGCTCTCAGCGGTATCATTCGTGACCCTATCGAGTCTACTTGATTTTATGGCCAAGCCGAAGAAAACCCCTTCAAACACCATTGCGCAAAATAAGAAAGCACGCTTCGATTTCTTCATTGAAGAGGAGTTTGAGGCTGGCATAGCGCTCGAGGGTTGGGAAGTTAAAAGCATGCGTGCCGGGCGTGTGCAACTAAAGGAAAGCTACGTCATTATTCATAATGGCGAATTGTTTTTGCAGGGCGCGCACATCTCCCCCTTGACCTCAGCATCTACGCATGTTCAAGCAGATCCGGTACGAAGCCGCAAGCTGTTAATGAAACGTTATGAAATCAGTCGTCTAATCGGCCAAGTTGAACGCGCCGGTTACACTCTTGCCCCGCTCACCTTGTATTGGTCGAGAGGTCGTGCAAAGCTGAAAATCGGCCTCGCCAAAGGCAAAAAGCAGCACGACAAACGCGCATCAATAAAAGATCGCGACTGGAAGCGTGAACAACAGCGCATTCTAAAAAATGGATAACGCTTAAACGAAGCTAAAACCAAAAAATTTGAGCGCCACGGTGTTAATAAACACCAACAAGAGGACAACGGGGATAAACGTACCAACGGAGAGGTTGACGTATTTTTGTGTGAAGGAGCCCTCGAAATTATCGTCGCCAACACTAAGCTCTTGATTGAACGAGGTCTTGCGCCATCGGTATACAACGAACAAACAAACAATCAAACCGTTGAGCGGCAAAATGGTGTCGTAAAACACATCAATAATCACGTCAAACAATGACTTTACGGCACCACCGTAGGCCGTAAATTCTGTGAAAAACGGGCTCATACCAAATGACATCGTGCTCGCTACCACTAACAACGCAGCACACCCACCAAGCGACAACACACTTTTAAGCCGGCTGTAGCCGAGCTCATCTTGAAAGGCGGATATTGGCACCTGCAAAATAGAGACCTGCGAAGTGAGCGCAGCAAAAAAGACCAACAAGAAAAATGCGCTAGCGAATAAATTTGCCCCGATCACACCAACCAAGGTTTGCAGTGACAAAAAGATTTTGGGCAAGAACGTAAACACCAGCGAAACTGACGAGGTGGACAATTCTTCGGTGTTTATTTCTGGGTTAAAGACAAAAATCGCTGGCAGGATCAATAAACCCGCAAAGAACGCCACTGAGGTATCGACCAAAGCCACCATTTTTGCGCCGCCAGCAATGCTGTCTCGTTTGCTCACGTAGGAACCATAGGTAATCAATATGCCCATCCCTAGAGACAAGGAGAAAAATGCCTGCCCGAGCGCATTAGATATCACCGAAGGCGTGATTTTACCGATATCCGGTACTAAGTAGAATTGCAATCCGATGCCAGCATTAGGCAAGGTAAAGACGAAAACTACTAGCGTCAGCAGCATAACAAAGAGCGTCGGCATCAAAATTTTTGCCAACCTTTCAATGCCATTCTGCACGCCCGAGTTTAGGATGATGCCAATCAAAATGGTCAACACAATCAGATATAAGAACACTGAATTGCTGTTGATAAACGTGGAGAAATAATCTGGCTGGGCCATGGCTTCAAGGTTGCCGGTTACGGCGCCAATAAAATAAGCCAATAGCCAAACCGTGAGCACTTGGTAGAACACGGCAATCATGAAAGGCGTGATAATTGCGAGCCAACCACCGATACGCCACATCTTATTGTTATCAGAAGCCGCGTTGTAAGCTCCCAATGGATTACGCTGTGTGTTCCGTCCGAGGGACATTTCTGCAATCATTACCGGCAGGCAAATAAATACAACAAAGAGTGCGTAAACCAATAAAAATGCTGCCCCACCACTTTTGGCCGCATTGACTGGAAAACCAACCAAGTTACCAATTCCCACAGCCGAACCAGCGGCCGCCAATATAAAACCCAGTCGTGAACGAAACTGTTCGCGTTGCTCTGCCATAAAATCTGCCTTCTTTAGTTCTTTTTTTATAGTTGGCTCAGAAATAAATCCAGAGCCTTGAATGATAGGTGGAGTCTAGCGGCTCAAGGCCGACATTTCAAAGGTGTACCGCTCCCTAGTCCAGCTCTATAAACAAATTACGCTAAACTCAGCCGTGCCAGTTTTGATTGGGAGGCACAGCTCATCATCGGCATCACAAACGTCACCCACGCCATTTCCATCCGTGTCTCGCTGATCTGGATTTGCCTCGTCAGGACAATTATCGACACTTGCATCGATGCCATCCTGGTCTTCATCGTCTAGCACACAGCCATCACATTGGTAGGTCACGGTATTGTCCGTGCTGACAGAACCAAGATTCAAATTGCCAGCTAAATCCTCTACGCGATCTGCTGGCATTATTGCTGACACGACGTCGCCATCCATCATGCCCGTGACGCTAAAACGGTATAGTTGCGAATTTACCGCCGTTGGCCCGCTACTCACCTGGCCAGCCGTGCCCATCAGCACGATATCGGCTGCGGTCAGGGTTTGATCGTTGATTGGTTCGTTGAAACTTATTTCGAAAATCACCAAATTGCTGCTGGTTGGGTCAGCCTGTTCGTCGGCTTGATTGATCGTCACCGTTGGCGGGCTGGTATCTGGCTCCTGAATAGAAAAAGCGCTTAACAACAACTCCAAAGAGGTATTCTCGCTCTCATCGACAGCCAAAATTCGGCAATCATCCACTAAGCTCGGTGCAACAAACGGACCAAGCGTGAGCGTATTCTCACCTTCAATTAGAGGCACGTCTTCCATGGCGGCGCAATCACCTAGAAAACTAGCAGTGGCGGCTTCGCTACTATTGATCACCACTGTAGGATTCAAATTTTCAGTGGGGCTTGAAACGGTTATTACTTCGACTAACAACGGTGGAGTGATATCTTGGTTGCCCTGCCCATAGTCATCACAGGGAGCACCATTACCACTATTGTGAAGGCCGGCAATATCTTCCGTGCTCAGGGCAAAATCAAATAAACAGACCTCATCGATAGCACCCGCGAATGCTCTGCCGTCGCGATTACCCGATGGAATATTGCCAATAGTCGCATTGACCGAATCATTCTGGTCGACCGCACCTGTTTTAGCAACGCTTGCTACCTCAGTTCCGTTGAGCCAGAGTTTTAAGGTCGCCCCGTCGTAGGTCGCTGCGATATGTGACCATACGTCTTCAGCGACGTCTGCAGCGGTGCTTCCCACCAAGGTTGTCACCTGCCCGCCGGTACGCAGACGTACTCTGGGCACATGCGCGCTACCAGACTTAATCGTTGAGAGCATCCAATAGTGGTCACCTTCGCTAATCCCTGACGCCTTAGCAATAATTCGCCCTTCTGGGTAATCGGCAAAATTTGTCGGCCTTATCCAAGCACTTAAGGTGATTTCATCACTCGCGGCGTCCAGCGCACCGAGTTCTATCCGATCGTCATTATCACTTTGATTAAATGCCAATGCATTGCCTAAAACGCCGGTCTGCCACTCCGCCCCCGTCATACCAGCGAGAGCATAATTCTGATTATTAATCGCTTCGTTTGCGGTTACAGCACCGCTGCTTTCATCAAGCCGCCAGTAGTAGAGAGGTGGCTCCGATGGTGGTCTTACCCCCGTTTCGATCATAACCGCAAGCGAGCGAGCGCCTTTATTACCCGCGTTGTCCACGGCTGATACTTGAAACGTGTAGTTAGTCTCACTTAGTAAGCCACCTACAATCACCGATGTACTGGGGGCTCGGGCAACCTCGGTGTTTCCGGCGTAAACGATGTATTCGGCGATCAAACCTGAGTTGTCACTCGCTGCAGCCCAGCTCAAATTTACTCGATCATAACCTACGCCGTCAGCACTAAGATTGCTTGGCGCACCGGGTGGAATT